>JBJTOU010000062.1:0-19548 GCA_046074725.1 Planctomycetia bacterium | reverse complement strand
CGCCGAGCGGGTGCTCGGCCTCGCCGCGGCGAGCCTGTCGGAGCATGTGGCCTACATCTATAAGAAGCAGCTCGAAGAGGCCGAGATCGTGGTCATCAACAAGTGCGATCTCGTCGATGCACCGCGACTGGCCCGGCTGCGCGAGGCGCTGACGGCCGTCGCGCCGCGTGCCGTGATTCATGAGTGCTCGGCCCGCGATGGCATCGGTGTCGAGCCATGGTTCGAGCGGATGCTTGGAGAGACGTCGAAGGCCTCCGCGATCGCCGAGATCGACTACGACGAATATGCCCACGGCGAGTCGCTGCTCGGTTGGCTCAATGCCGAGGTGCTCGTCGGCGCCGCCGACGCCGAAGAATTCGACGGCACGGCCACGATCGTGGAGATTCTCTCGCGGATCCGTGAGGCGGTGGCGAGGGCCGGCCATGAGATCGCGCACATGAAGGGGACGCTCTCGGTTGACGGCGATCCCTACGAACTCGACGCCGCCAATCTCGTTCGCACCGCCGATGCCCCCGCCGTGTCGCATCGGCTTGCCGATCCGGTCGATATCGGACGGCTTCTGATCAACCTGAGGGCCGAGGCCCCTCCGGAGGATCTGGAGGCGGCGGTCCGCGAGGCGATCGGCGGCCTCGCCAGCGGGCTCCCGTGCACGATTCTTCACCTCGAGCATTTCCGGCCGGGGCGTCCCGTGCCGACGCACCGGCTCGCCGCCCGCTCCTGACAGTCGCTTTCCGTCGATCGGACTCCCTCCATGATCCTGCCGCAGATCGCCGCCCGGATGCTCTCGACGATCGCGCCGAAGTGTCTGTGGAAGTTCGGATGGAATTTCGGCGTCAAGGGCATGCTCTCCGTGGAACGGTTCAAGGCGAGGCTCAAGACGGGGGTCGTCTTCCCGCCGTTTCTGCATCTTTCGGTGATCAACTCCTGCAACCTCCGGTGCCAGGGCTGCTGGGTCGATGTCGCCGCACCGCGGGAAATGATCCCGCTGGAGCAGCTCGACGCGATCGTCCGCGATGCCAAGGCCCACGGCAACGCCTTCTTCGGGCTGCTCGGGGGCGAGCCGTTCCTGCACCCGCAGTTGCTCGACCTGCTCGAGGCGCATCCCGACTGCTACTTTCAGATCTTCACCAACGGCCAGCTGATCACGCCGGAGATCGCCGCGCGGCTTCGACGGTGCGCGAACGCGACGCCGCTGGTGAGCATCGAGGGGGATGCCGCCGTGAGCGACGTCCGCCGTGGCTCGCGGAACGTGCTCGACCGGTCGCTCCGCGGCCTCCGGCACTGTCTCGATGCCGGGCTCGTGACGGGCGTGGCCACGAGCCTCTGCCGCTCGAATCTCGACACGCTGCTCACGGAGGAGTGGCTGCGGCGGCTCATCTCGATGGGTGTGCACTATGCCTGGTTCCACGGCTACCGGCCGGTGGGGCCTGAGGCCTCGCCCGACCTGGCCCTTTCGCCCGACGAACTCGTTCGCGTGCGTCGGTTCGTCGTCGAACAGCGGGCGAAACAGCCGATCGTGATCGTCGATGCCTACTACGACGGCGAGGGATCGGCGCTGTGCCCGATGGCGACGGGACTCACGCACCATGTGGGGCCGTCGGGCGGCATCGAGCCCTGCCCGATCATCCAACTGGCTGTCGAGGAGGTGGGGAGCGGCTCCTTCTACGACACCGTCACGCAGTCGGCCTTCCTCGCCGACATGCGGACCGCCGCGGCGAAGCACAGCCGCGGATGCGTGGTGCTCGAGAATCCGCGGCTGGTGCTCGAGATCGCCGATCGCCATGCCGCCCGCGACACGACGCAGCGAGGCACGGCCCGGGCGGAACTCCTGGCGATGACACCCCGTTCGAGCCAGGATCTTCCCGGTCGCGAGATTCCCGAGAAGCACTGGATGTACCGGTTCGCGAAGCGGTATTGGTTCAACGACTTCGGCAGCTATCCGGCAGCACCGCAGGGGCAGGCACGATGAGCGAACCGCACGCCTCGCCCCCCCGGATTCTCTACTGCCGCTGCGCCTACGCGCAGGTGGTGCCCGCGGAGGTGAAGCAGGCCGTGCTCGAGGGCCTGGCGGCGTCCGGCGCGGCCTTCGAGGCCGTGCCCGATCTCTGTGAGATGGCAGCCCGCCGTGATCCACGGCTTCGGGAACTCGCCGGCGGTGCCGACGGGCTGCGGATCGCCGCCTGCTGGCCGAGGGCGGTGCGAGGCCTTTTCGCGTTGGCCGACGCGCCTTTGCCCGAGAGCGGCGTCGAGATCCTCAACATGCGAACCGACCCGGCCGATGCGGTGCTCGCCGGGCTGCACCTGCCGGTCACGTCGGAAAAACAGACCCGATGATCGCCACGCTTCCATCGCCGCCGCGAGTCGTGCTCTACGAGGGCCCCGGGGCCGTGCCCCTGGCTCCCGCCGATCGCGGCCGCCTCGTCGCCGCCCTCCTCGATCGCGGATATGCCGTCACGCGGGCCGGCGCCGGTGCGGCCGGCGCGCATGCCGGCGATGCGATGATCGTGGTCGGCTGTTTTACCGACGCAGTGCCCGAGGTGAGCGGCTCGGAGACCTCCGTCATCGTCCGCGACATCACGGGCCGTTCGATCGATGACGTGGTGCAGACCGTCGAGGCGGCACGGGGCGGCCGGCCGATGAACCGCCCGGAGCCAGCCCGCACCGCCGCAGACGATGCGACGGCGAACTGGAAGCCCTGGTTCCCCGTGATCGATGCGGCCCGGTGCACCAACTGCATGCAGTGCCTGAGCTTCTGCCTCTTCGACGTCTACGGCGTGTCGGACGACAACAGGCTCCGCGTCGAGAATCCGTCCAACTGCAAGGTCAACTGCCCGGCCTGCTCCCGCGTCTGTCCCGACGTGGCGATCATGTTCCCCAAGTACCACGCCGGCCCGATCGACGGCGGACCCGTGTCGGATGGCGACGTGACCCGTGAAAAGATGAAGGTCGATATCTCCGCGCTCCTCGGCGGCGATATCTATGCCAAGCTCCGTGAGCGGAGCGCCGATGCGAAGGCGAGGTTTTCTCGCGAACGGAGCGCCGATCAGGCCCTCGCCGAGCGGCGTCGTTGCCTCACGAAGCTCGCCGACGCCGCCGCGATTCCTCGCGAAGTGCTCGATGCCCTCCCCTCCCCGGAGGAAATCAAGCGGCGGGCCGAGGCGGCCGCCGCCCGTGCAGCGGCCGCACGGGCGGCCATGGAGGCGACGACCTGACACGGCGGCGTGTCGCGGCCATACTGATTCATTCCCCGCAGGCCCGTGCGATGTCCACCGTCGATCCCACTTCGATTCCGCTGGCGATCCTGCCGGCCGCGGTGCCGCCCGCGCTCATCCGGTCGCGGCCGCCGCAGCCGTCGATCCCGCAGACGAAGCAGGATCGCGATGCGCTGCTCGACGCCATCCGTCGCGGCATGGTCCGCGAGCCGGCCGTTCCGCCGCTGGGCCTGGAAGACCTTCGTGCCCGCGCCTCCGCGGCGATCTCGGAAGCGGGCCTGGGCGAGGGCCATCTCGATTATGCGGTGGTGCTCGTCAACAACGAGTCGTGGCGCGACGCGCTGGCGGCGGTGCCCTTCGAGCGACGGTTGCTGCTGATGCCCAAGTGCCTCCGCGAGGAGAACCGCTGTCCTGCACCATTCGACGAGTTCGGTCTCTTGTGCAAGCAATGCGGCCTCTGCTCGATCCAGGATTTTCAGGCGGAGGCCGAGCGGCTCGGCTACGCGGTACTCGTCGCCGAGGGCTCGGCGCTGGTCATGGCGATGATCCAGACCGGTCAGATCGAGGCGATCGTGGGCGTCAGTTGCATGCCGGTGCTCGAGAAGACGTTTCCGCACGTCCAGGCAGCCGCGATTCCGGCGGTGGCCGTGCCGCTGCTGCAGGACGACTGCATCGACACGACGGTCGATGTCGATTGGGTGTGGGACTACATCCATCTCGAGGCGGCCGACCGGTCGCGTCGGCTCGATCTCGCGGGTCTGCATGCCGCCGTGAAGGCGTGGTTCGATCGGCCGGCGCTCGATGCGGTGATGGGGCCGCCGCAGGGCCACGCCGAGGAGATTGCCCGGCAGTGGCTGGCCGTGGGTGGTCGGCGGTGGCGGCCGTTCCTCGCCGCCGCGGTCCACGCGGCGCTGTGTCCCGACGCCGACACGGCGTCGGGTGAGGTGATCCGCCGCGTCGCCCTTGCGGTGGAATGCTTTCACAAGGCCTCGCTCGTGCACGACGACATCGAGGATGGCGACATGGAGCGATACGGCCAGCCGACGCTCTGCGGCGAGCATGGCGTGCCGATCGCGCTCAACGTGGGCGACATCCTGATCGGTGAAGGCTACCGGCTGTTGGCCGAATCGGGCCTCGGCGGGGAGCGGGTGCTGGTGGCCGTCCGCGAGGCCGCCTCGGCGCAGCGGCTGCTCTGCCAGGGACAGGGTGCGGAGCTCGCCTGGAGTCGGGATCCGTCGCCGCTTTCCAGCAGGCAGGTGCTCGAGATCTTCAGGCTCAAGACGGCGCCGGCCTTCGACGTGGCTCTGCAATTGGGCGCGATCGTGGCCGGCCGCTCCGAGGAGTGCGCCGACGTGTTGCGCGGCTACAGCGATGCGGTGGGGATCGCCTATCAGATCAAGGACGACATCGAGGATCTCGTCGATGACGCGGGCCTGGTTCGTGATGCCGCATCGCGGCCGAGTGTGCTGATCGCGCTGGCAGCCGAGCGGGCCCGGGGAGACGACCGTGTGATGCTCGGCGGGCTTGCGGCGGGGAAGCCCGATCCCACGCTCACCGCCGATCGGCTGCGGGGCGCCATCGGCGCGGCGAAAGCCGATGAGAAGGCGGCGCTCCTGCTCGAGGCCTACAAAGAGCAGGCGATCCGGGCGCTCGACGGGCTCTCCGATCCATCGCTCAAGGGGCTGCTTCGTCGTATCGTCGCGAGAATTTTCAACGAATTGAAATTCGAGGGCTTCTGCCGTGAGCAGGAGTCGAAGGCCCGGAGCCGGGAAGCGGCCGATGCCGGGGCCGCCCATCCTGCGGCAGAGGCATGAGCCGTCGGCTGCAGATGCTGCAGGTGGCTCGGCTGGCCACGCGGTCGCTCGGGGAATCGGCCCGCCTCGTGGTGTCGTTCATCCGGGGGCTGGCCCTGCCGGATGGCTCGTATGCCAATCGCGATGGCCGCCCCGATTTGTACTACACGCCGTTCGCCCTCGACGTGCTCGCGGCCCTCGATGCGATGCCGACGGATGAACGCGATCCCGAACAAGCCCGCCGCACGCGCGGCTGGCTCGATGGCTTCGGCGATGGCGGATCGCTCGACTTCGTCCACCGTTGCTGCCTGGCGCGGGCATGGGCATCACAGTCGCCGGCCGCGTGCCCGGCAGGACGGGGCGAGGCGATCGCCGCGCGGATCATCGACGACCGAGCCGACGACGGCGGCTATGCGACCCAGCCCCGCCTCGCGAGCGGCACCGCCTACGGATGTTTCCTCGCGGTCAACGCCTTCGCCGACTGCGGACTGCAGCCGTTGGTGCCGGCCGACCGCGCGGCGATCGTCGCGTGCCTCGGACGACTGCAGAGCGGCGACGGCGGATGGTCGAACGCTCCGGGCCAGCCGCAGGGCTCGACGACGGCCACCGCCGCCGCGATCGCCACGCTCCGTTCCCTCGATGCGCCGGTGCCGCGGGAGGCGGCGGAGTTTCTGCTCGCACGGCGGCATCCGGTCGGCGGGTTCACCGCGGCCCCCGACGTGCCGATGCCCGACCTATTGTCGACGGCCGTCGCCGTGCATGCCCTCGACGCGATCGATGCCCCGTGGCGAGAGTCGCGCGAGCAGATCCTCGATTTTCTCGACTCGCTCTGGTCGGCGGAAGGAGCGTTTCACGGATCATGGGCCGACGACCATGCCGACGCGGAATACACGTTCTACGGGCTCGTCGCCCTGGGCCATGCCAGCGTGTGAGCGAATCCATGCACGCATCCTCGATCCTGGGCTCGAATGAATTCGCCGTGGCCCGCAATCGGGCCGTGGAGATGCTGTTGTCGCGGCGCGACGGCGCCGGTCATTGGAAGGGTCACCTCTCATCGAGCCCGCTCGCCACGGCGACGGCGATCACGGCACTGCGGCTTGCCGGAGGCCGGGCGCATGCCGATGCGATCCGGCGCGGCGCCGACTGGTTGGTTGCGACACAGCTCCCCAGCGGGGACTGGGGGGATACGACCCAGAGCATGGGAAATCTCTCCACCACGCTCCTCTGCTGGGCCGCGCTCGGGGCGATCGCCGATGAGCAGCGTGCCTGCGGCGCGAGGGCCGTGCCACTTGAATCGGCTCTCGATCGTGCCGCCACGTGGATCGCTGCGCGGGCCGGAGGGCTCGACCAGCGGAGGATCGCCCAGACGCTCGAGGAGATCTACGGTCGCGACCGCACGTTCAGCGTGCCGATCCTCACGCACCTCGTGCTCTGCGGCCGATTCGGTGATCCGCGACAGGAGGCCGCATGGGCGACGGTCCCGCAGCTTCCGTTTGAACTCGCGTCGCTCCCGCAGTCGTGGTTTCGGCTCGTCGACATGCAGGTGGTGAGCTACGCACTGCCCGCCTTGATCGCGATCGGTCAGGTGCGGCATGCGATGGCGGCCAGCGGCGGGCCGGCCGGCTGGCTTCGGTCGGCCGCCGCGGCGGCGACGCTTCGCACGCTCGCAGCGATCCAGCCGGCCAACGGGGGCTTCCTCGAAGCGACACCGCTGACATCGTTCGTGACGATGAGCCTCGCGGGGATGGGGCGAGCCGATCATGCCGTCGCCCGAAGAGGCGTCGCCTTTCTGCTGGCATCACAACGGGCCGACGGCTCGTGGCCCATCGACACGAACCTCGCCACCTGGTGCACGACGCTCGCGGTGAGCGGGCTCTCCGCGGGCAGGCGAATCCCAGAGCATCTGGATGCACGTGGACGCGAGGCGATCCGCGGCTGGCTCCTGGGGCAGCAGTGGCTGCGGAAGCATCCCTACACGGGAGCGGCCCCGGGCGGATGGGCCTGGACCGACCTTCCCGGGGGCGTGCCCGATGCGGACGACACGAGCGGCGCCGTGGCGGCACTTGCGAGCCTCGAGGCGGCGGAAGACCGTCCGCTGCCGGGGAGTGTTCGCGAGGCCGCGGCCTCGGGCCTCGTCTGGCTTGGGCGGCTTGCCAACCGCGACGGCGGCATTCCGACATTCTGTCGCGGCTGGGGGCGGCTCCCGTTCGACACGTCCTGCCCGGACATCACCGCCCATTTTCTCCGCGCCCTCGAGTCATGGTCACGGATCGATTGCAGCGTGGTGGGTGGAGCATCGCTCGCCCGGGCCGAGCGTGCTGCCCGGCGGTATCTCGGATCGACGCAGGCCGCCGACGGATCATGGACACCGCTGTGGTTTGGAAACGAGCGGCATGCCGCGCAGGAAAATCCGGTCTACGGTACGGCGAAGGTCGTGCTCGCCACGCTCGATGCCCGCGGCGCGGAATGGCTCATGCGGGCGATGCAGACGGATGGCGGTATGGGAGGAGGGCCTGGGCTGCCGGCGTCGATCGAGGAGACGGCGGTGACCGTAGAGGCCCTTGCCCGCATTGCGGCCGACCGATCATCGGCCGCGATTGACGACGGGCTCCGTCGTCGTGCGTCTGCCGCGGTGGAGCGAGGCGTTCAGTGGCTCATCCGTCGCACGGAGGGCGGCCGCCGTTTTCCGACCGCCCCGATCGGCCTCTACTTCGCCAAGCTTTGGTACGCGGAGGAACTCTATCCGGTCACCTTCACGGTGGCGGCATTCGAGCGGGCCGCATCGCTCATCGAAGCGGGCTGAGCGACACGTGTGGCTTGCCTACGTTCGGCTCGTGGGCCGCGTCGATCAGCGCGTCGGCCGCTGAGATCCATTCCTCGGGCGTGGTCTCCCATCCGCCCGAGAGCCGCACCATGCCGCGAAGGTCGGCCTCGGCGAGCCCAAGCGGCTTTGCGCCGATCGCTGTCAACACGCGGGCGGAAGATCCTGCGCCCGCGCTGCATGCCGATCCGGTCGATGCGGCGATCCCGGCTCGGTCCAGCCGGGCGACGATTTTTTTACCGTCGGCACCCGGGATCACGACGGTGATCGTGTTCCAGAGACGTGCCGCTGCCTCGCCCACGATGACCGCCCCCGGCAGTCGCTCACGAATGCGTCGCACCGCGGCGTCCCGCGCCGCGGCGTGGGCGTCGGTGCCCGACGCGATGTCGCGTTCTCGGGCCTCGAGCGCCGCGACCATCGCCGCGATCGAGGCGATGTTTTCAGTGCCGGCATGGCGTCCGCCTTCCTGCGGCCCACCGCGGTCCCCTGAAAACGATGCGTCACGTGCGGGCATGAGGAGAAACCCGACTCCCTTGGGACCGCCGAACTTGTGGCCGCTGCCGATGATCCAGTCGCATGCTCCAAGGCCTCGGGCGGGAATTTTGCCAAGCCACTGCGCGGCGTCGGTAAGGAACGGCGTGCCTCGGCCGCGGCACCAGGCGGCGATCGCCTGCCATGGCTGGATCGTGCCCGAGTCGTTGCTCGCGGCCATCACCGACACGATCGCCGGCAGCGGGGCCGCTGCGTTCAGGGCCGCCTCGACCGCATCGATGGTCACGCAGCCGTGGTGATCGACGGGGATCTCCGAGAGCCGCCCCGGCATCGCGGCCTGGAACGACTCGGCCATGCACGGGTGTTCGATGGCCGAGAGGAGCCCGCGGGCCCCGGGTGCGGCCGTGGCGGCCACGTGGCGGGCGAGCGAATTCGCAGCCGCGGTCGCGCCGGCCGTGAACACGATGCGTGCGGGGTCGCAGTCGAGGATGCCGGCCAGTCGGTCACGGCAGTCGTCGAGAATATCGCGAGCAGCGGTCGCGGCGGCGTAGAGGCCTGACGGGTTGTGCCAGGCCCGTTCAGCCACGTCGAGCCAGGCACGGCGGGCTTCGTGATGAAGCGGCGTCGTGGCGTTGCAGTCGAGATAGATCACGGCAATTGCCCGACTAGGATTCGAACCTAGACAAAGGGAACCAAAATCCCTTGTGCTACCGTTACACCATCGGGCAAGGCATGCTCATGCGCGCCGGTCTTTTTATACCAGCCCTCGGTCCACGTGGCGCGGTCACCGCTGCCACCCGCGGAACGGCTCGTACACCCTGACCGACAGCAGCACTTCGCTGGCCGAGAACCGCGTGGCGTACGTGTCGCGGATGCTGCCGGAGGCGTTGGTCACGATCAAATCGCCCGACCCGGGTTCCAACGACAGGAACCGGTAGCCGAGGTCGAGCGTGACCCGATCCGTCACGGCGTAGGCCAGCCCGCCGCCGGCCTGCCATGCGAAGGACGTGATCTGCGTGGAGCCGGCAACGGTGGCCCCGGGTGCATTGCCGCTGAACGTGAGGCGATAGCCGCCGGCACCGATGCCGCCGCCCCCGTAGATCGCCAGGCGGTTGGTGATCGCGACGTCCCTCCAGAGGTTGGCCATCGCCGACCAGCCCTCACGGGCCGCGATCTGCAGCGTGCCGACCAGCGGGTCGCTCTCGCTTGCCTCCATCTGTTCGCGGGCCAGACCCTCCACTTCGAAACGAAGGTCACCACCCAGACGTCGGATCGCCCACCCGGCTGCAACGCCGCCGGAGAGAAGCGACTGGTCGTCGATCGTGGGGGCGCCCGGCAGCTCGGGCTGCACGAGTGTCGCGAACGATGCGCCTGCCAGAGCCGAGATGTAGAACCGCGGGGGGGCAGCAAAGGAACGGAAATCAAACGGCTCAGGGAGCAGGGGCTCTTCGGGCACCATGGCCACCAGGGAAAAGCCTCCGTCACCCGTATCAGCGGTAACCGATGCCATCGGGCCGACCGTGGCCGTGGCGACAGTGACGATCACTGCCACCAGCATGCTGCTTCTTGTTTTTCCCGCTCTCGTCATTCTGATCCCCCACCACGGGCATCGTCGATGAAGACATCGAGGCGGCAGGGTTTCCCCAGAGGCCCCACCATGCGGAACATCCCTGACGGCTTTTACCGGTACAACCAGTCCAAGCGTGCCGTACGGCACCGGAACGCGGCGTCAGCGGGTCCAGAAGTCCGTTCTCTTGTGGAACGATGAGATCTTCACGGGATCGACCGTGAAGTACCAGCTCGCCCCGCCGTTTCCGACGAGCAGCCGTGGACCACGGCTGGCTGGCGTATCGGGAGTCAGGAATACCGTGGCACCCACACGCAGCGAGAAGGGACTGGCCGCCGACTGCAACGAGGCGCGACGTTGGGCGATGGTCAGCGCGCGATTTTGCCAGACACCACGCAGATGGTCGAGGGCGGCGTGGTTGGTGTCGTATGCCGTTCGGCCGTCGATGATGATGTCATCGTCCCTGCCGCCGAGGAGTGTGTTTTTGCCCACCCCGCCGAAGATGATCGACCGGCCGTTGCCGGCCTGAATCATGTTGTAGCCACCACTGGCGATGAGCACGCCGCCCGAGTTGCTGCCATAGATCCGGTCGCCACCGACGCCACTCCCGATCACGTTGTCGATCCGTACGACGCCTCGAGTCACCCTGGCGACCACGCCCGTCTGCAGGTTCACATCGACGCGGGTCGAGAGCGGCTTGTAATCGAGCCAGTTGCTTCCCGCACCGCCATCGATCCGGCCGCTGATCGACGCGGTGGAATGCACGAACTGGAAGACGTCGCGGAGCGTGCCGCCGAACAGGTTGCGATTCGCAGTGAACGTGAAAGAGGCCATCGCACCGCTGTCTGGACCGTTCAGCTGCCAGAGCAGATTCTCGTTGGGGCCGACGAGATTCGTGAAGCCGCGGAGGGCGTAGGTGGCGTTCACGCTGTATTTCGACACGATGAGCGTGTCGGCGCCGGTGCCGGCTACGATCGAGTAGGCGAGCACGCTGCCGCTTCCGACAGCGTGCGTTTGGTTGACGGTGAGCGTGTTGCCGCCGCTGCCGAGCGTCATCGCGACCGTACCGGTCGGGTTGCGGCCCGAGCCGTTCGCGATGCTCCAGAAGATCGGAGCGGTGTTTCCCTTGCCGGTGAGTTTGCCGAAGGTCTCGGAGCCGATCGTCTCCGTGCCTAGTTCGGCACCGCTTCGTTGAGCCGAGTCGCCGCTGGCATCGATCACGATCGCCGAGCGCCCGACCGCGTTCGAGAGGGTGAGCGTCCCGGCAATGCCCGTCAACACACCGCCGATGGTGGCCGGCGAACGGTCGCTTACGATCACCACGTCGCCTGATGCGGCTTTCGTCGTAATCCGTGTGGAGCTGCCGGCAAGTGTCGAGCGGATGGCATACGAGCCGGCGACGCCGCTGCCCTTGATCAGGATGCCGTCGTTCGTGAGACCGTTGGTGAAGGCTCCGCCGATGGCGGAATAGTCGATGACGGCCGTGCCGCCGGAAAGCCCGCTGATGGAGCCGCTCGTGACGACTACCGCCTCCGCGGACGACGAGCGGCAATCATCGACGATGAGCCGATTGGCTGATCCGCCGGCTGCCGCAATCGTCACTCGGCCGGCGATGCCGCTCGCCACGCCGGCATTCGTGAGCGTGAAGGTGTCGTTAGCCACGTTCCCGACGACCTTCGTCGTGCTGCCTGCGAGGGTGCCCAGGATGGCGAACGTGTTCGCAGCGATACCGCCCTTGATGAGTATGCCGTCGTTCGTGCCACCGTTGGTAAACGCACCCGTGGCGGAATAGTCGATCGTGGCCGCACCACCCGCGAGGCCGGTGACGCTGGCCGCCGTGATCTGCATCGTGGTCGTCGATGTGGCGGCGGAGTCGTCGATCGTGAGCCGGTTCGCGGCACCGCCTCCGGCGTCGATCGTGAGCCGGCCGGCAATGCTGCCCACCGCACCCGTGTTGGTGACCGTGAAGACGTCGCTCGCGGCGCCCGCGAGGATCTTCGTCGTGCTCCCGGTGCGGGTGGACGTGATCGTATACGTGCCGCCGGCGGCGGAGCCCTTGATGAAGATGCCGTCGTTGGTGGGGCCGTTCGTGAAACTGCCGCCGGTGGCCACATAGTCGATCCTGGCCGTGGAGCCCGCGAGCCCGGAGACGCTCGTGGCGGTGAGGAGGATCGCCTCGGCGCCCGTGCCTGAGGAGTCATCGATGTTAAGTCGGTTGGCGGTTCCGCCAGCAGCGTCGATTGTGAGCCGGCCGGCGATGCCACTCGTCACGCCTGCGTACCCTGCCATGAACGCGTCGCTTGAGTCGCCGGCGAGGAACTTCGTCGTGCTGCCGGCGAGTGTCGAGCGGATCTCATACGTGCCGGCGACCCCGCTGCCCTTAATCAGCATGCCGTCGTTCGTGAGGCTATTGGTAAAGCTGCCGCCGGTGGCGGCATAGTCGATCCTGGCGGTGCCCCCCGAGAGCCCCGCGATCGTGCTATTCGTGACGATGACGGCTTCGGCCGACGGCGACGCCGAGTCGTCGACGACGAGCCGGTTGGCCACGCCGGCCCCAGCGTCGATCGCCAACGCTCCGGCGATGCCGCTCGTCACGCCGGCATTCGTCACCGTAAAAGTGTCGTCGGAGAGGCCGCCAACCGCCCGCGTCGTGCTGCCCGCAAGCGTAGCCCGGATCGCGAATGACGTGCCGGCCGTGCCGCTGCCGAGGATCGTGATCCCGGAGCCTGCACCCGCGGTGTCGAGGAAGTGGCCGCCAAATGACGCATAGTGGATGACACCGCTGGCGATGCCGGCGATTGAGGAGTCGCTGATCGTCACCGAGCGGCCGGCCGTGCCGCCGAGATCGCTGACCACGAGGCGGTTTGATCCGGCACCGGCCCGCAGTGTGAGCGTCGCCTTGATCCCTCCCGTGGTACCCTGCGCGGTAGCGCCATCGGAACTGACGTTGAACATGCTGCCCGCTCCGCTCGTCTGCACAGTGAGCGGCGAGCCGGCGGCCACGGCGCCGATGTTGAAGACGTTGCCGTCGTCATGGGCGTCGACCGTGACCTGCGGCGCGACGAGCTGGCCGAAAATGGTGAACGTCGTCGCGGGATCGGTGGCAAACGTCTGGCCGGCATCGTAGTCGCCTGCGATCGTGATCGTCGTGCCCGCGGTGATCCTGCTGCCGAGTGGCGCGTCGAAGTCGCCTCCCATACGCAATAGCACCGCCCCCTTGGCCTCGATCGATGAGCCATCGAAGAGCTGCATCGGCTCGGCGTGGACCGCCGTTTCGGCGGCGGTGAGTCGCACGTCGCCTGCGGCCGACGAGACGCTGCCGATGCCGAGGCCGCCGGTTGCTTCGGCGACGAAGACCGTTTCTCGGGCTGCGACGGAGAGCCGGCCGCCGGATGCGGGTGCCTCGGTGTCGACGACGAAGTCAGAGCCCGCCGTGCCGACGCGACCGAGCAGCGCACGAAGTGAGATCGCGTGGCCGGCGACCCGCGTCAGCCCGTCGTTCTCGACATCGACGATCGAGCCGCCCGACGTCGTCACCGAGACGTTCCCCGTCGAGACGATCGACGTGATCGAGATGTCCCCGGTGGCGGTCAGCACCACGGTTCCAGCCGCACCGTCGATGGACGACCCGTGCGCCATCGTGATCCCGCCGTTATCGGCTATGAGCGACACGGCCGGCGTGCCGGACTCGGCATCGATCGTGGCGTTCGACGTCAGCGAGATGAACGTGCCGGCGTGGAACGTGATGGCTCCGCCACCGCTGCGGCTGGCCGCGTTGAGCACGAGCCCCTCGCTCGCGGTCACGACGATCGCCTCGCCGCCCGAGTTCATCGCTTCGTCGAGCGTGAGCGTGCTGGCCAGAGTCAGGTGCAGTTTTCCGTCCGACTCGAGTCCGGCGAAATCGCTGGAAATGCCCCCGACCGTCATGTCACCGTAGTTCTTGATCCACATGTCGGCGAATGACCGGGCCTCGAGCCGCTTGAACGTGGTCTCGAGCCAGTTGGACGCGGTGCCGATGCCGGTCAGCGCCCGGAGGACGGCGCGATCGGCGGTGACGTTCACGAGGCCGTCGGGCTGAGGGGTGACAGCTGCATCCCGGCGGTCGAGGATCGCGCCGTCGGAGAAGAGGCTGAGCAGGCCTCGTGGGACGGCGATCCGATCGACTCCGGCCGTACCGCCGATGTCGAGGACGACATCACCATGCTGGGCATCGATGTTGGCGAGGTTCAGCCCGCCGACGCTCCGCAGGAAGACGCCCTGATCGGCCACCGCCTCGGCAACACCGGTCGCCTTCACCTCGATGAACGACGTTGGGGTGCCGATCGTGGTGAATGCCTCGATCGCGATGTCATGGGCCGTGATTCCGGTGCCGATGGTCCGCTGGCGGATGCCGCCGGATGGTGCCTGGAGCAGCGTCGCGGCACCGGCGAACACTCGGTCGAACGTGAGGTCGCCAGCCTCCTGCCTGATGGCGAGGCTGCCGCCGGCGCTGGCCGACGTGAGTGTGCCGCCGATGTCGATGACAAGCGGGGCGACGGCCGAGGCGATGTTGCCACTGCCGGCCAGAAGTCGCAGGTCTCCGGGCGTGATGATCCGCGCAGCCATGCCGTCGCCGGTGACAATGCTCTGCGGCGCGGCGATCCGCACCTCACCACCCGCCTCGATCCGCTCAATCGCGAGGTCGTTGGACGTGCTTTGGAGGAAGGCCGCCCCGCCGGCGGTTGCCTCGAGCCCCCCCAGCACGCTCACGAAGAGCGGCGCGAATTGTGAGAGTCGGATACCGACGAGATCCACGTCCGCCGGCTGCGCGCCGAACGTGAACGTCACGGTCTGGCCGGTGGTCCGGCTGACGCCATAAAGCAGGGCGTCACCGGGAGTATTGGCGAGGAGAAGAGCGGCCTTCTGCTGCGAGGTGAGCGTGCCCGACTGCATGCCGGTCACTGTGATGTCGAGCGAGGGGAGCATGACGCCGATGCCCCCGTCGGCCACGATCGTCACGTCGCGGCCGGCGACGGTGGGCGATCCGATGCCGACTGGCGTCGACGAGGCGTCGCCAAAGACTGCACTGTTGATCCCGTAGCGGAGTTCGTTCTCCTGCCAGACGGCGTTTTTCGTCAGCGCCAGCCGCTGTGGCTCGGTCGCGGTGAAGGAGAACGACTGATTGAAGGTCGTAAAATCAGCGGTCGTCCGCCAGTCGGGCCCGAGGATCGGCCCCAGTCCAGGCAACGGTGCGGCCACCGACGCCAGGTTGAGCGTGGCATCGGCGGGCAATTCGACGTTGTCGAAGAAGGCGATGCTGCCTCCATAGAGCCACGACGCATAGCGGCGCACCTGCTCGTCGGTCGGCGACGACAGGCCGAGCATGGCCGCGGCCCGCGGACGGTAGAGGGGGAGCGCCGCCGCGGAGAGCGTGTACTCACCATTCACGACGGTTCCGTTGAGCAGGAGCCGCCAGTGCTCGGTGTATCGCGTCTGCACCTGCGTCTCGAAGGCGGCGACCGACTGCAGGGCGTTCTGCTCCGCGTCGCTGCCCATCAGGTTGAGCCGGCTCCAGATCGACTGGATCTGATCCTCGTCGAGCACGCTGGCTGCGGTCTGGCCGGAGGCATCGATGATGGCGCCGCCGGGAACCCGCACGATCACGCTGCCATTGGAAGACGCGATCGCTCCCACGACGAGGTCACCCGTCCGCTCCTCGAGGCCGATGTCGGCAGCGGCATGGACCGTGACAATGCCCCCCCTGGGCCGCGCGCCACCCGGGCCGACCGAATCGATGACCAGCGGCGACGTGAGCGAGCCGACAGCGCCATGTGTGCTCGTGATCGAGATGTCGCGGCCGCGGACATTCTTCAGGGTGGCCGACTGCGATGCAGAACGGGTGAGGGAGCCGACGGCCGTGATCGACACGTCGCCGTAGGTGACACTGCCCCCCGAAACAGTCTCGGCAGCCACCTGCGTGATCTCCGCTGCCGAATTGATGGCCAGGAAGACGCCATCCCGGCCGCCCACCGCGGACAGTGTGCCGGCGTTGCCACCGGTTCCGGAGAGTGTCGCGGCGAGCGGTCCGGTCGCCGTGCCGATTCCACCCACGGCCGTGATCGAGAGTGACCGGGCGCTGACGCTGCCCTCGTCGGTGGCCGTGATCGACCCCGCCGTCGCGCGGATCGTCGTGGTGCCGTCGGGGTTGAAGAGTTGGCCTCCGATGGTCACCGGTGCGTTGGACACGATCGAGACGCTGCCGACACTCCGGCCCGTGAACTCCACGCCGATCGGATTGTCCGCCTTGACGGACATCTCCATCGTGAGGGAGGCAGTGCCCGGATACCAGTAGTTCCAGTACGCCCGTGAGTCGCTTTCGGACTGCCTCGCGAAGCCAAAGTTGCCGATGCCGTAACTGCCGCGCCACCCGGCGGAGTAGAGCGATGAAGAGCCGCTGATCGTCTGCTTGAACACGGGATCCGTTGCCAAACCAATGATGCGGCGGCCGCTCGGCGTGGTGTCTGTCCACGAACCCGTACCCTGCACGTACCTCCACGGGTTGTTGGGCTGGCCCGAGGGGAACGACCACTGCCAGTTCCCGACCGCCCAGGTGGCTTCATTTTGGGGCATGGTGATCGATCGGCTCATGCTCGCCTTCAGCGTCCATACCCAGCGCTGGGCTGCCAACGGCGAGTACGTCGTGGTCGCGCCGGCTGTGAACGATTTCGGACCACGGTTCATGATCGCGTCCGCAGACTCGTTCACTCCACCTTCGTAGGTCTCGGTGCCGATGCCGGGGCGGTTCACGTAGATCGTGTGCTGGTTGCGGTAGGTGTCGTTGATCTCGACCCTCGCCGTCACCTCGCCCGAGAGCCCGGCGCTTCCGGCATAGACTTTCTGCACCACCACCGGCACACCGGTTTGATTGTCGATCTCGACGTCGCCGAGCCCGCCATTCACGCGGATGTTGCCCAGCGTGTTCGTGCTCATGATGCCGCCATCCAGTCGGACGAAGCCGCCGCCGGATGAAGCGGCCACATTCTTTACCACGATCTGGTTCGTGGCCGCGTCGTATTGGGCCTTGATCTGGCTGTCGCCCGTACGGGTCACGGCCAGCGGAATGTCGACCAAGCGGGTGACCTGACCGGCCACATACTGCGTGCGGTAGGTCGCCAACGATACGCCCGCCACCTTCAGGGATGCCGGCAAGGAGAGCGACCAATTGGTCGCGGTGCCGGCGGTGATCTTCGTGTTGATGTCGATCGTCTCTCCGGAGATGTTCACCCGGCCGCCATAGACGGCCGAACTCCGGCGGCTGCCGTCGAGGTTCGCGGAGGCGTAGGCCGCGGCCGATGTTTCGAGGGGGCGGACCGGCACGACGGCATACCATCGCTTGTCGAAGTCGCTGTTGGAGATCACGATGGCCCGACCCACGGGGCTGAGCGCCGTCGCCCGGGCATATCGGGTGTCGGCATTCAGTGCCGGTGCGTTGGCGAAGGCCAACCCACCGCCGTAGAAGACGAAACTGCGGTTGGCAGGCGACATGTTGCCGGCGAAGTGGATGAGCTCACGAGTGAGGGCGTCATCGCTCGATCGGTACGCCGAGAACTGGCTGTTGATCACCCAGGCGAGCGCGTGATCGGCATCGGGCACGCCTGTGGTGGGGGCACCACCCGGCCAGATCATCGCCCCCTGCCATTCCGAGTAGGGGTTGCCCGCACCGGCGATCCACGGCTTGTCGGAGGGCAGCGAGATGACGACGGCACCGCTCGGCACGCTGACGTTGACCTCCTGCCCGAAGACGCCGCCGGCCTGGAAGAACGAGCCGGAAGTGTTGGTGATCGTGATCACGCCGCCGAGGTTTTCCACGTCACCCACGAGGAACAGGGCGGGGCCGTACGACGTGTTCCCCACCGCGCCGTCGTAACTGTTGGTGATCGTGATCGCGCCGCCGACGCCGGGGTTGTTCTCGTGCACCGTGACGCCGCCCTGCGCCCCTCCGGTGAAGAGCACTTGGCCGCCCGGCAGATTGGGGATCGTGACGTCGCCGAGGATGAGATAGTCGGGGCTTTGATTGCGGATCGTGATCGTCGGCGTCCCGTTGGCCGTCACGGAACCCGAGCCGGTGAGCAGGCCGGCATCGACCGTGACCGTGCCGCCAGAGGCGTAGAGTGCCCCTAGCCGGAAGGCGCCCACCGGGGTCGATGACGTACCGGCATTCACGGCCTGCAGGTCGGTTCCCTCGAAATACTGCGCGGCAAAGTCGGGCGATGAAAACGCCGCGTCGAATGCCGAGATGAAAGGCACGCCGCCGGGGGCCGCCGTGATCGTACGTGAGTAGATGCCCGAGTTGCGGCTGTTGGGGATCGTGATGTCGAGCGTGTGGTAGATGCCCGCCTCGACCGTGCCGTTCATCGTCACGGTGCCGGTGCCCGCCGTGCTCGGGTTGCTGTCGGAGACCGTGACGGGGATGAAGCCCAACTGGTAGCCGCGGCCCGTGCCGTCGGCCGTGGGGTTGAGTTGACCGCGCCGGGCGGCGATCGTCGTGTTCTGACCGCTGCGGATGCGAGTGCCGGTTCCCACCGCCAGACTCGCGTTGCTCGTGAGGATTGCGTCGGCCTCGGCGTCGGGCACGGCGATGAGGCCACGGACGTAGCCCTGGGCGACCGCGTTGCCCTGGAGGAGCGTGTCGAAGCCACCGGTGGGGTCGGAGCCGGCGGTCAGCCGAGCGTTGCCGAATGCCTCGATCAGATTGCCAGTGCCGACCGTGACCGTTTGGGTAGTCGTGACCCGCGTGCTGGCGTCGGCCACGCCGACGGCGGCGAGCCCCCAGGTGTTGACGAGCGCCTCCGTACTGGCTGAGGCCCGCGTGTGCGTGCCGACGGCGATATTGCCCGTGCTCGTCAGCGTGCCGCCGTTGCCGATGACCACCTCGTTGGTCGCGCCGATCGTCTGGCTGGCGTCGAGCCCGGCGCCGGTGAGGGCGCCGCCGGTCTGGAGATTCATCGAGTCGGTGGCCGCCACCGTGGACGAGGCACCGATCTGGATGCCTTCGTTGCCGAGCGGGGTCGCGGCAACGACGAGCCGGACGCCGTCGCCGATCTGGACACGGCTCGTGCCGGAGAAGGTCGTGACGCTCGACGCGGCCGTCGCCGTGGCGCCGCCGCCACCGGCAGCCTTCACCGTGTCGATCGCGTTGGGCGTACGGTAGAACTCGTTTGCCGCCGAGATCACGATGTCGCCTCCGGCGACCACGGACACTCCGGGGGCGAGGATCGTGGTGGCGGTGGCGGTGCTCGTGGCGCGGGCGTTCGCACCGCTCGCCCCGAGAGCCGCCGCGTTCGTCGAATCGGCCGTGGCGGCGTAATGACTCTCGTGCACGGCCTTGGCGAGCAGGCTGCCCACGGTCAGTTGCGACGAGATGCCGCTGATCGTCGTCGTGACCGTGGACGAGTCGCTCGTCGTCGCCGACGAGGCGCTCCCGGCGACGACACCGCCGCTGCCCGCGACCGTTGTGGCGACGTTGTGGTCGATGCCCTGCGACGTCACCTCCACGTCGCCCGTTCTCGTCGTCGCGGTGACGGGGTTGCTGCCAAGCGTGGCGGAGACGATCACGGCGGAGGTGGCGTCGGCCGAGTTCGAACCGACGGCCACGATGCCGCCCGCCTTGCCGGTGGCCTTGGC
>JBJTOU010000061.1:0-6671 GCA_046074725.1 Planctomycetia bacterium | reverse complement strand
GCTGCCGGAGCCGCTCCTGCTGCTGGCCGCCCACCGGCGCCGCCTCCAGCGCCGTGATCTGGTCCTCGATCTCGTAGACCGGCTTTTCGAGCGGCAGTCGATGGAGCCCGCGTGCCATGACCATCCCATTCTTCACGTTCGGTGACCGGACGACAGGCCAGGATTCTCTCCGCCGGGAAACACCCGCGTCAATCGGGATGCGCACCGCGGTTTTCGAGGCACTCACGCCCGAAGGCAGCGAACCTCCCGGAGCACTTCCTGCATCGATGCCGGCCGCCCGGCCGGATCCTTCGCCATCATGCGTCGGATCAGCCTCGCCGCCGCCGATGGAAACGTGGGCCGGGAGACCGTGACCGAGGGGATCGGGGCCGAGACATGCTTGTTGAGCAGATCGTTCGTCGTGGTAGCCGAGTATGGCACCTGACCTGTGACGAGTTCGAACAGCGTGCAGCCGAGGGAGTAGATGTCGGCACGCGGATCGACGCGATGTCCACGGATCTGCTCCGGCGCCATGTAACTCGGCGATCCCTGCGCCGGCTGGCCGCCCCCGAAGAGACCGCCGAGCAGGCCCGGCTTTCGGCCGGCGATCGCGAAATCGATCAGCTTCACCTTGCCGTCGGGAGCGGCGAGGATGTTGTCGGGCTTCACGTCGCGATGCACCCAGCCGCGTCCGTGCATGTGGTCGAGGGCCATGGCCGTCTCGAATGCGATCCGCTGGAGCCGCGGCGCCAACGAGTCGGGCCCCTCGGCGACCTGATGCTTGAGGTTCGAGTGTGGGAAGAGTTCCATCACCAGATGCGGCAAACCGCCGGCCTCGCCGAACCGGTCGATGCGGATCAGGCCCGGGTGCGCGAAGTCCGAGGCGACGCGAAACTCGTGTTCCAGAAGCCGCCGCTGCCCGGCATCACGGGCCATCTCCGGATCGACGACCTTCACCGCCACGACCGCGCCGCTCTGCTCCGTCGCCTCCCAGATCCTGCAGTGGAGGCCGGAGCCGATCTCGCGGACGAGCGTCAGGGCTCCGAGTTGTTCTGGAAGGGCGGCCATGACGGCTCCGGTTCGAGATCGACGGCCACGAGAACGAGGCCCTGCGGGGGCGCAGTCGGCCCGGCGGCGGGGCGGCTTCTCGCCGCCACCACGTCGTGCAGCCACTCCGGCGGCCGCTTCCCGCATCCGACCATCACGAGCGAGCCCGCGATGATCCTCACCATGTTGTACAGAAAACCGTTCCCTTCGATCTCGACCCAGACCTCGGCATCAGGGGCCTCGTCCCCCGGCCGTCGACCGACATCGAGGCGAAACACGGTGCGGACCTTCGAGAGCCGGGTCGAGGGCGTCGTCTCGAACGACGTGAAATCATGCTCGCCGACGAGGGCCGGCGCCGCGGCGGCCATCGCGGCGACATCGAGCCGCGACTTCCACCGCCAGAGGAGATGCCGCTGCAGCACCGGCCGCCATGGGGCGTCGTGGATGCGGTAGCGGTATCGCTTGCGGACCGCCGCCCGCACCGGATCGAAATCGGCCGACACCTCGCAGCCGGTGATCACCGTCACGTCCGGGGGAAGGGTCGCGTTGAGGGCCCTCACCCAGACATCGGGCGTGTGTCTGCTGGCGGTGGTGAATCCGACGATCTGCGACAGCGCATGCACGCCTGCGTCGGTCCTGCTGCAGCCCCGCGGCAGGATCACCTCGCCGCTGATCCTTCGGATCGCGTCTGCGAGCGCGCCCTGCACCGTCAGCCGGCCCGGCTGGGCCTGCCAGCCCGAATACCGCGTGCCATCATAGGCGAGTTTGAGGCAGATCGTCCGCGGCGCCGGCGGCGCGAGGCCATCGATGGTCATGCCCGCACCGTGCGGCTGCCCCCTGCCCGCAGCATCCGCTTCACCAGATGCTCCGCGATCTGAACGGCGTTGGTCGCAGCCCCCTTCCGAAGGTTGTCCGAAACACACCACAGGGCGATCCCCGTCGGGCACGACGCATCCTCACGGATCCGGCCGACGAACACGTCATCGCAGCCGCTGCTCGACCGCGGCATCGGGTACTGCTTCTTCTCGAGGTCATCGACGACGGTGACTCCCGGCGCGGCCGCCAGCAGTCGGCGAGCCTCTTCGGCGGAGAGTTTCTTTTCCGTTTCGATGAGGATCGATTCGCTGTGGCAGTTGGCCACCGGCACGCGGACGCACGTGGCGCAGACGCCGATCGATTCGTCGCCGAGGATGCGCCTGGTCTCGAGCACCATTTTCAGCTCCTCGCTCGTCGAGCCGCCGGGCCGCGGCGAGCCGATCTGAGGGATGAGGTTGGCGGCGATCGGATGCGGGAAGATGGCCCGCGGCTCGGGCGTACCCGCGAGCCATGCCGAGGTCGCCTGCTCCATCTCGGAGGAGGCGGCCAGCCCCGCTCCACTGACGGCCTGGTAGGTGCTCACGATCACCCGCCGCACCCGCGCGGCATCGTGCAGCGGCTTCATCACCATCACCATCTGCGTGGTCGAGCAGTTTGGGCTGGCGATGATCCCCTGATGGGTGTCGATCGCCTCTGCGTTCACCTCGGGGATCACGAGCGGCACCTTCGGATCCATTCGGAAGAAGGCGCTCTCATCGACAACGACAGCCCCTCGCTCCACCGCCCATGGCACGAACTCGGCCGCCACCTCGTCGGGAGTGCTGCCGATCGCCACCTGCACACCCTTGAACGCGTCGGGCTCGAGCAGTTCAACGTCGAATGTCCTGCCGGCCACCGTCATCGGGGTTCCGGCCGAACGCTTCGAGGCGAGCAGCTTGATCCGCTTCGCGGGGAACCCGCGCTCGACGAGCAGGGAAACGATGATTCGGCCCACGGCGCCGGTGGCGCCGACGACTGCCAGCGTGTCGATCATGAAACGACTCCCAGGGGCTCGGAGGATGGGGATGGAGGGGAGGGAGGGGAACGAAACGAACGGAGGAACGGAGCGGAGACGAAGGCGATGTTCGCGACGATCATCGCGAGGCCGAATTCCATCATGCCCATCGAGAGTCCGATGCCCAAGTGGACCGCCACCGCCATCGCCAAAGCCAGCGGTCGCGTGAGCCGGGGCCATACGATGGCAGGGTAGGCGACCTCCCAAAAAACGGTCGCGAGCGTGATGGCGTTGGTCAGCAGTGGCCGCGTCGAAAGCCATGTCAGGTCGAGCGTGCGGTATTGGATGTTGGCGGCCGCGCCCCAGAGCGCCGTACCCTCCCACCAGCTCGCCCCGAGCAGTTTGCCGCACCCGGAGAAGAAATAGACGACGCAGAGATGGACCTGCAGCATCCGCAGGGCGATGGCTGCCCGCACCGATGGCCCCGCCGAGCCGGGCCAGAGCCGTCGATCCAGCGACAGCGCGGCCCCCGACGGTCCGACCACGAGCGGAATGAGTAGCATCCCGAGCGTGTCGTCGAGTCCGAACACGTTGAGCGGCGCCCGATTGACCGTGCTCACCAGCGCCACCAGCGACACGACCGCCGCCAGCGGGGTGAAGAGCCCGAGCGTGAGAAGCACCGCCGCGATGATCGCGATCCCTGCCAGCACGCGGATCGCAGTCGGCGACTGTGCCGCGAAGTACCAACTCCATTGCCAGGGCTGGTCGTTCGATCGCCAGACATTCGCCGGAGCCTGCCATCCTCCGTCACCGAAAAAGGCATCGACGTCGATCGACCAGACGACCATCGACCAGGTGAGCAGGAGCCCGCTGGCGATGCGGATCACCGCCAGCGGAAGCGGGTCGGCAGGCGTGAACCAGAACCGGTTCCAGCCTTCGGCCCAGTCATGGATCCAGCGGCCGACACTCGATCGTGTCGCGGTCGGCGGCGGCACGGGATGCCGGTTCGTCGTCATCGCTGCCGCTCCCCTGCCCTGGCATAACTGCCCAGCGGCATGACGACATCCTCCCCTCCCCTTCCCTCGGTCACGTCCTCGGGTGTGGGTAGGTAGTGCTCGATGAGGACGAGTTCGACCCGTCTTCCCCCTTCGCGTTCGAGCAGGTGAGCCGCGATGTCCTTGACCAGCGGCTGCCATTCCCGCTTCGACTCGGCGACGACATCCGCGGGGGCGTCGGGGAGCGGCACGAGGGCCGAAATCTTCTCAGGAAGCATGAAACGACGGTGATAGAGAAGCCGCGGCCAGTCGGCATCACGATCGGGGATCGATCCCCTGCGGACCGAGCCATCCGGCATCGGCATCGACCATCGGATCGAGTGGCCAGGCCCCGGGTCGGGAGCAAAGAAGCGGTAGCCGTGGCCCAGGAAGAGCGCGCCCACGACCGGCCGGAATGGCTGGATCATCCGGTTGGCCAAGAGGCTGGCCGGCGGCGGGCCGGCCAGGGGCGGCAGCAGGATTGCCAGGAGGTAGATCGTGATCGCCAGCGACGCGACGATCCGAACAGGCCTCGGCCATGGGGAGAAAACATCCATGCGGCTACTGTACCAAGCCTTTCTGAGCCTGCCGAAAGCATCCGAAAAACGACAACGCTCCCGTGCGGCTTGGGCTTCCGCACGGGAGCGTCGCGATCACGGAGAGTCGGGCTGGACTACCGCAGCGAAGCGGTCGCGTCGGCCAGCGCGAGGCTACCGGTCGGGTCGATGGCGAGTTCCACAGTGTCACCGGCCGAGAGGTCGATCACCTTCGAGGCGAACCGCTCGCGGCCATCGACCACCGTCGCCACCCGGATCTCGTAGCCCTTCCACGACTGGCCATCGGCCAGCGTGGTGGTCTCGAAATGACGCGTGGCTCCGGCCGAGGCGGTGGCGTTGCCGGCCAGCCAGACCTTCGCGTCGGACGGCACGTGGAGCGTGACCGTGGTCTTCGGGGCCTTCTTCACGACCGGGGCGGTCGCAAACGAAACCCGCGAGCCCTCTCCGGCGGTCAGCGACACGACCTGCGTCTCCTCGGTCGTCGTGCCATCACGATCGACCGCCATCCGCACGACGTAGTCATACCTCTTGCCGGCGACAAGCCCGCGCGAGATGTACCGCCGGACGTCGCCGGTGGCCTTCGTCGCGGAGCCGTTGACATAGATCTTCGCGTCGGCCGGAACCTCGACGACGAGCATCGCGCCATCGGCGGGAATGGCCGTCGAATCGCCCGCAGACGGCGCCGCAGCCGGCGGAGCGACCACTTCGGCGCCAGGCGTCACCGGACTGCTCTCGATCGTGCGGTAGGCCTCGACCGGCATGCTCGATGACAGGCCCGACATCGGGCTGTACTCGGAACCGTAGGCGGCAGACGAGTATCCGCCGTAGGAACCGCCCGATGATCCAGATGATCCACCAGATGAACCGTGGCTTCCGGAGTAGGAACCACCCGAACTGCCACCGGACGAACCGTGGCTCGAGCGAAGCGATCGGCGATAGGCACGGACGGCCTGCTTGCGGGCATGGTGCGAGCCCATACTGCCGCCGGACGAACCACCCGACGAGCCATACGAACCGTGTGATCCATAACTGCCGCCGGACGAACCCGACGAGGCATAACTGTAGCCGCCCGAACTGCCGCCCGAGCTTCCACCGGAACTACCGCCCGATGAGCCACCCGACGAACCGCCGGACGAGCCGTGCGACCCGCCGTAGCGGTGATGCCAACCCGCCTCGGCATCAACGGCGCTCGCCGCGACGGCGGCAAGCGTGATCATTCCAAGAAACTTCACCAAGCGACTCTCGACCATCATGTCTGTGATTCTCCGAGGCTTTGACACGTTCGATGCGGCAGGCGCCGATCCCGGGGGCGAAACCGTTTCGCGGCCGGGCTCGACTTCGCCGCCAAGAATAGTTTGTCGATTCCGTAAATCAAGGAATCTGGGCAAATTATGCGGCCCCTCGGTGAGTCGGACCCGTGCGGACGGCCCGATCGCTTCAAAATGCGTTTTCAAGGCTGAAAACGCGAACAATTCGCCCGTGGGCAGGGGTTTCAGCGGTCGGTCGGGATGGACTGAAAGGAAACGTCGTCTACATCCAAGCGCCCGGTGGCCCCCATCAAGCCGACCTGCACGATGGCCTCCCGGGCCCAGGCGGGGACGGCCACCGCTTCTTCCGCCCGGCGCCATCCAAAACTCCCCTGCCAGCGATCGGCAGATGCGCTGGAGGGGGCCACCTGCACCCGCGATGAACGGGCCCGTCGCTCGTCATAGAAGGTCACGGCGACCGCCGGAACCTCCGCAGCCGCAAGCCCCTGACGCAGTCCCTCGCCGCGCACCGAGAGCGAGATTCCAAGCTGGCGCACTTTCCTGCCGTCCACGGGAAATCCCTGAAAGAGGTGGGCAGGGCGTCCGGGCTGCGAGTTCTCCAGCCGCAGATGACGTCCGCCCTCCGGTGCGTCCGCGGTTTCGATGATCTCGATCTGCCGACCGTAGTACCAGGCGATCGGCACCCTGGTTTCCTCGACGATCTCTTCGAAGCCGGCGTTGCCGAGCGTGGGTCGGCCACCATCGGGCTGCACCTGCCGGGCCTCCTCCGCCGCCCCGGTCATCGGCACGAAGAGGCTCGGCGCCAGCGTTTCGCGCACCAGCGTGCCATCGCGCTTCGTCAGCCGCACGAGCATCTGCTCGTACCGCTCGCCGACGGGAATCACCATCATCCCACCTTCGGCCAGTTGATCCACCAGCGGCTTCGGCACCTCCTCGGGCGAGCATGTCACGATGATCTTGTCGAACGGCGCATGCT
>JBJTOU010000060.1:0-14449 GCA_046074725.1 Planctomycetia bacterium | reverse complement strand
CGGGCAACCGTCCGGCCCGCCCTCGTTTTGTCACCCCACCAGTACTCGACAAACGCCATCCCATCCTCGGAAAGCGTCTCAGAAACGCCTTGCCGCCATCATCATCTCATGCTTATTTTCCAGCCCCCTGCAGGAGCTCCTCATGAGTCGAATCACTGGTTCATGGAAACGACATTTTCGCCCCGCCGTCCTGAACGCTCTCCATCGATTCAACGGCATACCCGTTCCACGAGACGCTATCGCCGTCGCTGACTACGCCGCGGCGTCACCAGCATGCCGCATAATCGGCCTTACAAATACGATGGAAGATGTGATCCCTCCTCGCGTCATCAGTGGTGATCCTGCCCACGTTGAGAAGACGCTGGCCATGATCCCCGACCGCGAGGTTCGATCACGATATGTAATGGAACTTCTCGGTGCAAAGCGTATCCGTGGTGATGACTTCGTCGCGGTCATCGAACATGGGAGGGTCGCACACGACGGTGGATTGGTCGTAACACCTGAGAATCGTCTGCTTCGAGGGGTCTCCGGCATCGACTTCGGCACCGACCTGCCGACGAACCCGCTGCACCTCAGGTACCTACCCAACCCCCGTCAAATCTCAACATCACTGGCAATCGTAACATGCCCCATGCCGTACAACTACTACCACTGGATGATGGAGGCGGTTCCACGGCTTGGTGCGTACGCAGAGGCCGGCATGAAGATTGACCGTGTCTATGCGCCTGTCAGCCGGAAATTTCAGCGGGGTACGCTGCAGTTATTGGGAATACCCCGAGGGCAGGTCGTGCTGGGCACACGAAACTCGCACGTCAGGTGTGAACGCCTGCTCGCATCTTCTTGCAACACACCAACAACGC
The DNA here is from genome assembly GCA_046074725.1 of Planctomycetia bacterium. GTDB lineage: Bacteria > Planctomycetota > Planctomycetia > Pirellulales > UBA1268 > CACORA01. The sequence continues at coordinate 13,589 of JBJTOU010000060.1, read as the reverse complement.
GGCGCAAAACCATATTTCTCCACAATGCGATGACATCGCATCTCGACGGACGCGTTCAACCCGGGCTGCGTGTTTATGTGTCTCGTCGAAGGCGTGGCAAGCGAATCATTACGAATGATGCCGAGGTTTTCCGATCGCTCGCGCCACTCGGCTTTCGGCGTTACGATCTCGAAACCATGCCGGTCGCAGACCAGGTTGCTTTGTTTTATGGTGCCGAATGCGTTGTCGCCCCCCATGGAGCAGGCCTGACAAACATCGTTTTTTGTCGGGCCGGGACCAAGGTGATCGAGGTTAACACCCCGTACCGCACATCGACCTGTTTTTATGACATCGCCCATCACCGAGGACTTGCCTACCAGTTGCACATTGCACAACCGGTTGACAAAGGCTTTTTCCACTTCAATTCCTCGACCGGATTGGGCGACTCAAACATGGCAGTCGAACCAGGTCCGTTTGCCGCACTAGTGAGGTCGTTTCTTGAAGACGCATCTGCGGAAGACCATACCGAACGCTTTCGCCGCGCCATCGCAGCATGACCGTGAGGGCACCCACTTTCACTCGCTGAAAACGGCAGGGCTTCCCACCCCGTAGTACACTCACGCGACCCCCAAGGGACCCTCCACCTTGCAGTACTGGCTGATCAAAAGCGAGCCGTCCACCTTCTCGATCCACGATCTCGCAAAGGCGAAGGGCAAGACGACGCACTGGGAGGGTGTGCGCAACTACCAGGCCCGAAACTTTCTCCGGGCCATGAAGAAGGGGGATCGCTGCCTCTTCTACCATTCCAATGCCGATCCCCCCGGTGCCGCCGGGATCGTGGAGGTGGTGCGTGAGGGCTATTCCGACCCGACCGCGTGGGATCCCAAGAGCGCATACCACGATCCGAGGGCCTCGCCCAGCAACCCGGTCTGGTCGATGGTGGACGTCAAGCTTGTGTCCGTGTTTCCGCGGGAAGTACCGATCGACGAGCTGCGAGGGATCGCGTCGCTGGCCGGCATGGAACTGCTCCGCCGCGGCAGCCGGCTCTCGGTGACGCCCGTCACCGCCGCCCAGTTCCGCACGATCGAGAAACTGGCGGCCAAGCGGCCATAATGGTCCGCATGCCCTGCCGCATCGATTCAACCGACGGCCCGCGTCCTGGCAACGCACCGGTCGCCCCGCTTCCCGCGCCCCTCGCCTGGATCGAGGAGGATCTCGCGGTGCTCCGCGCGGCGGGGCTCGAACGGCCCGCCCGGATTCGCGAGGGCCGCCAGGGGGCGGAGGTGTCGCTCGACGGCCGCACGCTGCTCAACTTCGGCGCCAACGACTATCTCGGCTATGCCGGTGACGTGCGGCTCACGAAGGCCGCCTCGAAGGGTTCGTGTGCCGAGGGGTTTGGAGCGGGGGCCAGCCCGCTGGTGAGCGGCCACTCGCAGGCCCATGAGTCGCTCGAGCGTGCGATCGCCACGCTCTTGGATGTCGAGGCTGCCCTCGTCTTTCCAAGCGGGTTTGCAGCCAACTCCGCCACGCTCGCGGCGCTCGCCGGCCCCGACGATTTCATCGCCAGCTACGAACGCAACCACGCCAGCATCATCGACGGCTGTCGGCTTTCACGGGCGCGGGTGGGAATCTACGCCCACCGCGACCTTGCATCGCTCGACGCAATCCTCGCGAAGGCCCGCGGTGCCCGTCGTCGGCTCATCGTCACCGACACGCTCTTCTCGATGGACGGCACGATCGCGCCTCTGGCCGGGCTGTGCGAACTGGCCCACAGGCACGACGCGATCCTCATGGTCGACGAGGCCCATGCCACGGGCGTCTTTGGGAGCCGCGGCAGCGGCGTCGTCGAGGAGACGCGTACGGCCGATGGCGTGCACGTGCGGGTGGGCACGCTCTCCAAGGCGCTTGGCGCCGCGGGTGGATTCGTCGCCGGCCATGCGTCGCTCATCCACTGGCTGCGGCACAAGGCCCGCGCGTGGATCTTTTCGACAGCCCACCCACCCGGGGTCGCCGCCGCCGCGACCCGCGCGATCGATCTGGTCGGCAAGGAGCCCGAGCGGCGGCGAGATCTGCTCGTGCGGGCCCTCGACTTCGCCACCGATCTGCGGCTCCGCGGTCTCGTTATCGGCGACACCGAGTCGCAGATCGTGCCGGTGATCGTGGGATCGCCGCACGCGGCGGTCGCCCTCTCCGAGCGGCTCGCCGACGAGGGCTTCTTCGTGCCGGCGATCCGCCCGCCAAGCGTGCCCGAGGGCCGCAGCCTCGTCCGCGCGAGTCTGTCGTGGCTCCACGACCCGCACGACCTCCTCCGCCTTGCCGAGGCGATCGCCAGCCATGCACGGTAATCACACCCACAGCAACCGCTGGTGCGTCGTCGGGGCGGGGCCGTCGGGGCTCACGGCGCTCAAAAACCTTCTCGCAGCCGGCATCGATGCAGAGTGCCTCGAGCGGGAGTCCGACATCGGCGGCAACTGGTTGTTTGGCGCGGGCTCCTCGAGTGTCTTCGAATCGACACGGCTCATCAGCTCGAAATCACTCACCGAATACACCGACTTCCCCATGCCACGCGATTGGCCGGCCTATCCCGACCATCGCCAGTGCCTGGCCTACCTGCGGGCCTACGCCGGCCACTTCGGACTTCGCGATCGGATCCGCACCGGCAGCAGCGTCGAGCGAATCGAGCCTGCCCCGGCATCCGGCGGCTGGATCGTGCATGTCGCTGGGCGTGCGCCGGAGCGATACGCCGGCATCGTGATCGCCAACGGCCACAATCGCGCGCCGCGGTTCCCCGACATCCCCGGCACGTTCACAGGGCCGCTCCTGCATGCCTGCGACTACACGTCGCCGACGCATCCCGTGCCGATCGAAGGAAAACGGGTGCTCGTGATCGGCGGTGGCAACTCAGGCTGCGACATCGCCGTCGAAACGTCGCGGCATGCGGCGGCGACCGCCCTCTCCACGCGGCGTGGCTATTTCGTCGTGCCCCGGTTCGTCTTCGGCCGGCCTGGTGATCTGCGGAACGAGCGGCTCCTCTCGATGCGGGCGCCGGTGTGGCTGCGGCGGCTGATCAGCATGCGGGCGATCGACCGGGCCATCGGTTTGCCGTGGCGGCATGGATTGCGTCGGCCCGATCACCGCCTCTGGGAAACCCATCCGGTTATCAACGACGATCTCTACGATCGGATCGACGCTGGTGCCATCCTGCCCCGCGGCGACGTCGCGAGCTTCGACGGTGGTCACGTCGTCTTTGCCGATGGCCGTCGCGAGCCGTTCGATATCGTGATCTGCGCAACCGGCTACCGGACGACGCTTCCCTTCATCGACACCCGCCACCTCGGGGCCGACGCCGCCGATGGCCTGCCGCGGCTTTTTCTGAACCTGCTCCACCCCGTCCGCGACGATATCGCCGTCGTCGGCCTCATTCAGCCCGACAGCGGGCAGTGGGGGCTCACCGATCTCCAGTCACGTCTGGTTGCCTGCATGGCCCTGGCGGCAGGGCATGCTCCACGGGCTGCCGCCTGGCTCTACGCCAGGCGGCAGCGGCCCACCGCGGCCGGCGACATCCGCTACATCGACTCGCCCCGCCACCGGCTCGAGGTCGAGCATTTTTCGTACAGGCGACAGCTCCGACGGCTGATCGCGGGAATGGAGCGACGGCTCACTTCCCGAAGATCGCTTCCAGGCCGCGGGAGAGACCGTCGTTGATCACGGCCTCCGCCGTGTTCTCGACGATCCGTCCGAGGATCGTGTCGATCTGGCTCGCATCGAACTGCGGATGGCTCACCGTCCCTCGCAGCGGGATCACAAGCGGCGTCCGCAGGAGCTGCGCGATCACGGGCGTCTGACCGGCCACTTCACCCCGAAAGGCGAGTTCCGCCACCATCGCCAGCGACCCATCGGCGCCGACGCTCCCCTTGGTGTGAATCGAGAGCGATCCTGAGTCCATCACCAGTCCCTCGTGCCACATCCGGCGCTCCGCCAGCCTCACCCGCACCGGCTCGGGCCTCACCCGGAGGAGCACCGCCTTGTCGCCAAACGCAAAACGCGGATCGATGACCGACTGGAGTTTGACGATGAGATTGACCAGCGGCTGCAGGTTGCCGCTTGGCGTCACCTCCAGCCGCTCGAAGAGGATCTGCCCGCTCATGTCGCCGCCGAACGGATCGTCAAACGGAATTCGTCCCCCGGCGAGGTCGATGCTGATGAGCCCATCGGTGTGGGTCGATCGGCCCAAGATCGGCACGAGCCAGCTCACCCATCGGTCGCACAGCTCGCGCGAGAGGGCCACCCGCTCGACCAGCCGCCCGGGCGGGATGACGAGTTCACCGGGAAGTGGAAAGAGCTTGATCCAGGGGGCCCCGCGCAGCCGGCCACCAGCGGCGCCGATATCGAACGGCCCAAACGCGAGCTGACCCTCGAAGAGCCTCACGCCCATCTCCCCCGGATCGATCCGCAGGCCCCCGAGATCGGCGGCGGTCCATGTCGTCGATGTCTCGATCGAAACATCCCGCAGCGGATCGACCGTGCGGGGCGGCGCTGTCGCGACGGGCAACGTGATCGTGCCACTCTGCTTGGCATCGCCTGAGTTGCCTTCCAGCCATGACTCGGGCAAGGGCACCATCGCCGGCTCGCGCGCCGTCACCGATCGGGCCGCGGGCTGCGAACCGTCGCCCAGCGGGGCCCGCACGGCGAACGGCCGCGGGCCTCCTCCCACCAACTGCACGGATCCGCCGGTCCAGGGCGTCAGCAGTCGGCTCATCTGCGACCAGTCGTAGGAAATCGTGCCCCCGAGATCGACGATTTTTCGGGATGTCAGGTCGTTCACGCTGCCGGTGGCGGCGACGGCGAGCGTCGATGACTCGACGACGAGCCTGTTGACGGTCAGCTGGTCGGCGGCCCCTAGCCCGCCACGTGGTCTGGTGACCTCGAGGACGAACGCTGCCCGCGGCTCGCCCCAGACCGGCTGCGGCGGAGCCGCGCCGCCGGCAAGCGCCGTGCTGCCCGATCCGCGGGCCACGGCCAGCTGATCCCCCGTCACCTCGACGAGCAGGTTGACTCCTTCGGGCGTGTCGAGCACCTCGGCGGTGCCCCATGCCCTCCCCGTCGCGGGCCAGCGAGCGGCGGTGGCCGCCGGCACGAACCACTTTTCGAGCCGGCCCACGTCGGCCTGCCACTGCACCTTGCCCCGCACCCGATCGACGGGCTCCGGGCGGGCGGCGAGCATCGCCCCGCCGGTCCGCAGGGAGAGCGTGGCGGTCAGCAGTTCCGCCGACGAGATTTCGACGGTGCCGGCCGGAGGATTGACCAGCCCCGCGGCACTGGCGACGAGCCTCGGCTCTTCGATCCGCCATGATCCGGCGACGGGCGCGGCGACGAGTTTCTCGATTTCGAGATTGGCCCGCGTGATCTGCCATGCCTGGCCGCGGGCCGCCACCGCCCCGGAGGCCTGCAGGTTGCCCCCGAGATCGATCGCCGTGGCCCCGCCGACGAGCGGCTCGATGCGTTGCTGCCACCTCGCAAGATCGCCCACCAACGAGCACTCGACCGAGAGCCCCTCGGCTTCGGGCGCCGTGCGAATCCACGGAAGGCCATCGGCCGAGCCGGCCCCCGTGAGCCGTCGCAGAAGGGCCTGCGGCGCGACGATCGCACCTCCCGCGAGGGTGGCCTCGAACGTGTCGCCGCTGGCCGTGATCGTGGCATGGGCCCGATCGACGAGCCATGCCGGGCCGGCGGCAGCGCCGGCGCCCTCGGCCGTGATGGCGATTTCCGTGTCGGACCACTGGCGACGGCCCGGGCTCGCAAACGAAAAATCGGTGAACGACGCCGAGAGCCTTGCCGTCGATCCGCCGGTGCCGGCCGTGCGCGTCCATTCGAGCGTGCCTCGGGCGGCCCCATGCACGCTGACGGCGCCGAGGTCGAGCACCTCCGAGGCCTCCTCGACGAGCGTGTCGATGTCGATCGTCCATTGCACGGTGGACGATTCCGCCGTGCCGGTGGCCGCCAGCTCGACCGCCGGCGACGCGATCCGCGCCTCCTCGATCTGCAGCCTGTCACTGCGGGCGGGCCCACGGCGTCCGCGAAGCCATGCCGTGAACGGGTCGTTCCACCGCAGCGGCCGCTCGCCATCGACCGTGTGCTGCACGGCGGCCAGGTCGCGCGACGTCGCCCTCACTTCGAGCACGCGATCCTTTCCGTCGGGTCGCGCCGCGGCGGTGAGCTGGAGCTGTCCGCCGGTCACCTTCACGTCGGGCCGCACCGCGATCCCACTGGGAACCGCCGTGGCGGCAGCCGCGAGGTCGATATCGGCGGCCAGCGCAAAGTTCTCTCCCACGAGTGCCTCGCCCCATTCCCAGGATCCTGCCTGCGGAATCCGGAGCCGGCCCGATGCCTCCGCCTTGAAGAGTGGAGAGGTCGCCCGCAGTTCGCGGATCGTGACGAGGTCGCCCGACACCACGAGATTCAGCGGCACCTCACACCGCTCGATCGCCACCAGTTCCTCGAGCGTGCCGGCATCGCACACGGCCAGCGTCGTCGCCATCACGGAGCCGACAATCTCGAGCGGCTGCGCACTGGCCCGCGGATTCGGCTCGAGCTCCCGATCGTGCGCTGCGATCGGCATCGAGATGTCGAGCCTCATGTCGGCAAGGCCGTCGAGCCTGTGGCTCGCCATCAATCGGCTGGCGATCACGTCCGTCACGCCCAGCGGCAGACGGTTGGCGGCCACGGCCAACGCCATCGGCATCTCGGCCGCGGCCCGTGCCGGCGACGACACCGACCATCCTCCGTCGCGAGCCAGGGCGGCGGTCGCGCCGGCCGTGATCGTGGTCCGGTCGAATCGTGGCGGATCGTCATGAGCCGGCTCATCGCGGATCACCACCGACTCCGACGGTCGGCCGCCACGCTGCACCCGCCCTGCCGCCGTCCAGCCGTGGAGGGGAAGCCCATCGACATCCGGCCGCACCGAAACCGCCGCCAAGAGGTCGGTGATCCGCCAGCTGCCATCGCTGCCCAGATCGACCAGTTCGACCGCCCCGTTGATCAGCTCGACGTCGCACCGGATGCCCCCCGATGAACCGCTCTTCCCTTCAGACGCCGCACCGGGTTGCATCGCCCCCGCCAGCCACGGGGCGAGGATGTCTTCCAGGCCGCTGCCCCCGGGCCGCACCTCGACGAGCACCTCGCCTCCGATCAGCCGCACCATGCCCAGATCGAGCGGACCTCCCCGCAGCCACCCCCAGGCGAGGCCGATGAGCCCTCGTTCGACCACGAGCCGCGGCACGACGGCGATCACACGCCCAGTGCGGTCGGCAAGCGTGATGCTGCGGTATTCGATCGGCCCGAGCCAGTTCCAAGCGGCGCCGCGGCTTGCGATCCGGCCGTCGATGCCGGCAAAGGCCATCTGGAGCGGCTTGTCGCGAAGCGGCGTCTCCGCGATCACGATCGTCGCCAGCCAGGCGACCCCACCGAGACTGGCGAGCGCCGCAAAGAGCCTCATCCACCGCCGGCCCGACCGATGACCCCGCAGTGTTCGGGAATGTCGCATCGCCATGGGGCGGAGTATAGGAGTGGCCCCTGCAAAAAGGCCATGGAGATCCGCGAGGAAATTCGGCCGGATGATCAGCGACCGGCGACCCTCGCCAGATCGTCGGGCGTGTCGATGTCGGTGAACGACATGAGCTCCGGGTCGGCCTGCCGCAGTTCATCGGGCATGACCATCCGCACCGCTCCTGTCGCTTGGTCCGACGCCGGCCGCAGCCGATCGATGAGCCCTCGCGGATCACGGCGGCCCTCGTCCAAGTGGGCCTCGATCTCTGGAAGCAGGCCCGTCTGGAAGGCCGAGACGAGCACCTGCGGATGGTCGGCCACCCAGGGCACCGCCCAGAGCACGCCCGGCGCGGCCACGCGATCCAGGAGCAGCCGCACGATGTCCGTCACGAGCATCGGCACGTCGCAGGAGGCGACGACCGCGCGGTCGATGCCAGGCCCCGCGGCTCGCACGCCGTCGGCGATCGCAGCCAGCGGCCCGGCACCCGGGCGGCTGTCTCGGATGATGTCGTCGATCCCATCCAGCCGCGGGATCTCCTGGGCCGGCGCCGCCACGACGAGGAGTCGATCGACGGCCGGGCGGACGGCGAGCACCACATGCTCCAGCAGCGATCGACCGGCGAGCACGACCGCAGCCTTTCCTTCACCGCCCGGCAGCCCCATCCGTCGCGATGCTCCGCCCGCGAGGATGATGCCAAGCGTGCTCATGCCTGCTTCAGAAACCGCTCGATGCGGTCGAGCCCGTCGATCAGCTTCTGCGTGGAGGCGGCGAACGACATCCGCACGTTGCCCTCGGCGCCGAAGGCGCTTCCGGCCACGAGCGCCACATGCTCCTTCTCGAGCAGCCCCTCGCACCAGGCCAGCGACGTCGTGATGCCGTTGCGACCGCGGGTGAGATGCTCGGAGATGTCGAAGAATGCGTAAAACGCGCCGCCGATCGCCGGCAGCTTCACGCCCGACATGGCCGCGAGCCGGCCGGCCACGAGGTCGCGCCGCTTCTGGAATTCGCGACACATCTCCGCCACGCATTCCTGGGGGCCGGTGAGGGCGGCCAACGCCGCATACTGGCTCACGCTCGAAGGATTGCTCGTCTCCTGGCTTTGGAGGTTCCCGATCGCCTTGGCCAGCGGCTCGGGCGAGATCGTCCAGCCGATGCGCCATCCGGTCATCGAGTAGGTCTTGCTCACCCCGGCCACGACCACCGTCCGCGATTCGAGGCCTGGCCGCAGGGTCGGGAACGAGGCGCTCGAGCGGCCGTCGAACACGAGTTGGTCATAGATCTCGTCCGACACGATGGCCAGATCGGCCTCGATGGCGATGTCGGCCAGGGCCCGCAGTTCGTCGGGCGTGTAGACGACGCCCGTGGGATTGCTCGGGGAGCACAACAGCAGCATCCGGGTCCTGCTCGTGATGGCCTTCCGCAAGGCCTCGGGATGCAGCTTGAAATCGTCCTCGATCCGGGTCGGCACGAGGACGGGCTTCGCGCCGGCCAGCTTGACCAGTTCCGCATAACTCACCCAGTAGGGCGTGGGAACAATCACCTCGTCTCCCTCGTCGAGCAGGGCCGTGAAGACGTTGTGCAGGGCATGCTTGGCGCCGTTGGAGACCACGACCTGGGCGGCGGTCACCTTCAGCCCGGTCCGCCGCGCGAAGTCCTCGGCGACCGCCTTTCGCAGGTCGGGGATGCCGGCGGCGGGGGTATACCGCGTCTTCCCGCCACGGATCGCGGCGTCGGCCGCCTTGCAGATATGGTCGGGCGTGGGGAAGTCGGGCTCACCCACGGAGAGATCGATGACATCGAGGCCGGAGGCGGCCATCGCGGAGGCGCGGGCGGCCATCGCCAGCGTGGCGGACGGCTCGAGAGAGCCCATGCGGCGGGCCAAATGCAGACTGTTTTTCGACTCCATCAGCGTTCGTGCAGCGCTTGATGCGCTCCCCTCATGAATCCATTACGGGTCCGTGCAAGTGTCGATCGCGCGATCGTGCCGCGACCTGCTTGACGATCATACCACCGCCCATGAGCCGGTTTCATTCGGGCGATCCGGCCAAAAAAATTTCGGAATATCTCTTGACAGTTTTTGGCGCCATTGCTCACAACTCTCACATCACGCCGCACGTTCGCGTCGTGAAGCGTTGCAAAACGTCGTCCGTCCCCTCCACAGAGCACCCAGGGGATCGGTCGTTGGTGAGTTTCGGGTGCTCGTGGTAAGGAGCCATTTCCATGGCGAAGAAGAAGAAGAAGGCTGCCAAGAAGGTCGCCAAGAAGAAGAAGGCCCACGGCTAGTTCTTCTCCCGACGGTGTGACGCTTCGGTGTCACGATCATCCGTCGGGTTGGCCGGGGGTGAGTCTTTGACAGTATCCCCGGTGTGTTCACGTTCAGACGAGAAAGGCCGGCCCGGGCCCTTGGGCGCCCGGGCCGGCCTAATTTTTAGCGCACCGGCGGCCATCCTGGCCCGCCGGTGCTTGGCAGTCCTCGGGGCCATGGGCCCACGAGGACTGAAGAAAAGCCCGCCGTCCAGGCGGGCAGCACATGGCGCTAAGAGCCATCCTGGCCCGCCGGTGCTTGGCAGTCCTCGGGGCCATCCGGGCACACGGTATGATCTGGCGGTGCCCGCCGCTCCCTCACACCGTGGTGAATTCCTGCTCGTTGCCTGCCAGGGGGGCGCTGAGCCGGCGGTGTGCAGCCGCCAGGAAGCCGTGCTGCCCCAACTCACGAAGGCGGCCTGGCGGCGGGGTCTGGTGACGTTCCGGCTCGGCGGGTTCGATCCAGCGGACGATTTTTTTCCCGACCTCATCTTCGGGCGGGCATGCGTCCGCTCTCTCGGCCAAGCGACCGGTGCGACTGACGCTGAACGGGCCTCGCATGCCGCCCGCCTCGCCGGGCAGGTTGCCTGGGATGCGATCCATATCTGGAGCCGCGATCCCCGCGTCGAGGCCGATCTGGGAGCGGTTCGTGCAGCCCTCGCTCATGCCTGCGGCCTCGCCGCCGCGAGCAATTCGTTCACGCAGCCCGGGAGCCTCGTGCTCGACTGCGTCGTCGATTCGCCCGACCGCTGGTGGATCGGCTGGCACCGCGCCGCCACGCCGCCGAGCTGCTGGGCCGGCGGAATCTATCCCGGCGCGCTGCCTGCAGACAAAGTCTCGCGTGCCTGGCTCAAGCTCGACGAGGCGATCGCCACGTTCGGCATCCCGCTCACACCGGGTCAGCGGGCCATCGAGCTTGGGGCATCGCCCGGGGGCGCCTGCCAGCGGCTCTTGGAGGCGGGGCTGCACGTCGTCGGGATCGATCCGGCGATCATCGACGAACGGGTTGCGGCCAACGAGCGATTCGAGCACTGGCGGATGCGGGCCCGCGACGTGAAGCTCAAGGCGTTTCGTGGCTTCCACTGGGTGGTGGCCGACATGAATATCGACCCGGCAAGCACGCTGGAGGCGATCGAGCGGGTCGTCACGGCACCGGGTGCGAGTCCGAAAGGCATCATCGCCACGCTCAAGCTGCCGACCTGGGAGCGTGCCGTCGATGTGCCGGGCTGGCTCGAACGGTTTTCTGCATGGGGATTCACGCCACACGCCCGCCAGCTCTCGACGGGCGGCCGCGAGATCTGCGTGTGGGCTAGCCGCCCGTCCAAACGTCGGCGGGATCGGTGAGGCTGCCGGAGGCGATCCACTCGCGGCCGGATGCCGTGTCGATGATCAGGCTCCCGTCGACGGTGATGCCGCGGCAGGTGCCTTCGAGCCGCTGCGATCCCCGAAACACGCTCACCATTCCGCCGGTGAGGCTGCACCGCGGCCGGTAGCGTTCGACGAGCAGGTGCGGAGCGTCATGCATCCGCCGAATGAGATCGAGGAATCGCGGGAGGAACTCGACGAGCAAGGGCGTCCGTGGCAGGCTTCGGCCCGTCAGGTCGTGCAGGGTCGCGAGGCGTGCCCGGATCGGCTCGGGCGCATCGGCGGCGCGGCCGGTCGTGTTCACGCCGATGCCGAGGATCACGCGGCCGCCCGAGACTGCCTCCACGAGCAGGCCGGCGATCTTCTGGCCGCCAACCTCCAGATCATTGGGCCAGCGGACGAGCGGCTCGACCGTCGGCTCGATCCTGGCGATCGCCTCGGCAAGCGCGACGCCGCACGCCAGCGACCATGTCGGCTGCGCGGGGCAGCCTGCCGAAGCATGGTCGAGCACGATGCTCACAGCCAGACTGCCGGGAGGCTGCCACCATCTCGCGCCGCGGCGGCCGTTTCCGGCGGTCTGCATCTCGGCCAGCACGAGCGCGGGCACGGGCACCGCCCAGTCGGCGGCGATTTCCCGGGCCCGCTCCATCGTGGAGCCGAGCCGCGGGTGCACCTCGACCGTCTCAAACCCGGCCTGGGTTTGGAGGGCTGCGGCGTCGATGTCGGTGGACGAGGCCATTTGGGGGCCGTTCTACATACCCCATTTTCAATCTTTGGCGAACGGTCGCCCGGTCCGTGGCCCACGGCCTTGACCCTAGTCTTTGAAGCGCGGTACCCCCCCATTCCCCAAACCCTTGCCGCCACGGCAGTTTCGATGCGTTCCCATCGCGTTCTGGCCGCGACGATCCTCGCCGCGCTTGTCGGTGTAAGGATCGCCTGCGCGCAGACTGTCGCCCTGCCGAGCCCGGCGGAATCGGAACTCGACCGATTCATCCCGGTGCAATATGCCGCGCCGATTTCGCCGCCGCCCCCGTCATGGGATCCCTACGCGCCGCAGGCATCGCAGGTGTTTCCGACGCCAAGCGCGAGCCCCACGCCGTCATGGGCGCCATCGGCAATCGGGGGCCAGCCGGGCTACCCGGGCTCCACGATGACGGCCGGTCCCACGATGCCGCAGATCACGCCCGACCTGGGCACCTCGGGCAACGCGCTCTCCCAAAACCCGACGTTGCAGCAGACGATGCACCTCTACCAGGGTGCTCGTGGCAGCTGGGCCTACCTGTTCGGCAATGGCACGGGCCAGCAGCTTGGGGTCAACGAACTCGACACGTCGGCCACGTTTGCGCTCCCGTTCTTCTTCAACTCGCCCGCCAATCTCAACCGGGCGCCGCTCTTGATCACGCCCGGCTTCGGCCTCCAGCTCTGGGATGGCACCAGCTTCGCGGCCACCGGGGTCGAGCTGCCCCCCAACACCTACGACGTCTTCGTCGATACGGCGTGGAACCCTCAGTTCACACCGCTCTTCGGGGCCGAACTCGGCGTGCGGGTGGGCATCTTCACCAACTGGAACGAGCTGGTCTGGGATAGCTGGCGCATCATGGGCCGTGCGATCGGCACGCTCAACATGACGCCGAACTGGCAGGGCAAGGTCGGCATCGTCTACCTCGACCGCAACCAGGTGAAGCTGCTGCCCGCCGTCGGCGCCACATGGACGCCGAATCCCAACGCCCGCTACGACATCTTCTTCCCCGCGCCCAAGGCGGCCTGGCGGTTCACGCAGTGGCGGAACCGCTCGATGTGGGCCTTCCTCGCCGGTGAATACGGAGGCGGTGCGTGGACGTTCAATCAGTCCGGTGCCGCCGGGGTCACGTCGTTCGACTACAACGACGTCCGCATTTCGCTCGGGACCGAAATGGTGCCGATGGCGGCCCGGGGCCTGGCCGGCAGTTTCGAGGTGGGTTACGTGTTCGCCCGAAACGTGTACATCGTCGATGGCGCCCGCAACGTGAACCTCAACGACACGCTCATGCTGCGATTGGGCCTTGCCTACTAGCTTTACGCCCGCAGGGCCATCCATGGCCCCTGCGGGCTTTGAGGCTCCTCGACCAGGGATCGCGGAGCCATGAAGCCTATGCCCCACACTGCTTCGGCTTTTCGAACGTCGCTGATCGTGGTGGCGCTTGTGTGCGGCATGGTCCGCGGCGAGGACGAGCCGCCGAAGCCCCTGCCGCCGGTCGAGGAGAATCTGTTCCGTCGGATTCGGCTGGCGGCGCTTGGAGACCCGCAGGATCTCACCGAGCCGCTCTTGCCCGACGATGTCGCGCCGCCGGGCCAGCCGCGGCAGGAGTTCGAGCCGCCGGCAGGCCGAAAGCTCCCGCCGGGGGCGAAGCCGGGG
>JBJTOU010000059.1:0-46902 GCA_046074725.1 Planctomycetia bacterium | reverse complement strand
CCGACGTCGGGATCCTCCGGTGAATTCGTCGTTCCGGACGACACCCCCTACACCCGCAGCGACGTGATGCTCCGGCTCACGGTGTCGGCACCCGACCCCGTGTCCGGCATCCTCGGCAGCACGACAGTCGACCTGCTGCCTTGCATCAGCGTGGTGACCCTGGCGAGTTCCGCTCCCGGCATTGTCCTCGGCCTCGACGGCGAACCGCTGTCGACGCCGCATGCGGTGGAAAGCGTCGCGGGCACTCGACGCTCGCTCTCTGCCGCACCGTTTCAGATCACGGCCACCGGCTTTCAGCGATTTCTCGGCTGGCAGGATGGCGGCGACGCGGCCCGGGACGTGCGCGTTCCGGCGACCGACACGACCTACCTGGCGCACTATGCGCCGTCTCCCGTCTACGTGGAGTCGTTCGACGGTGGAGACGACCTGCGATTCCGGCCGCTGAGCGGCACATGGCAGATGAACGCCCAGGGAGCCTATCGCGGCGGCCTCCTGGGAACCGACGCAGCGATCTCGGCTCTCGACGCCGACCTCCCCCTGTCGGCGACGTTCGACATCGGCGCCGAGATTCGCCTGAACGCGGGCGTGTCGAATGGCTTCGTGATTTTCGACGTGGCCGACTCCAGCGACTTCAAGTACGTCGGCCTCCGCGGCCGCAGTGGCGAGATCGTCGCGGGCAGGCGCACGCCACAAGGCTGGAAAGACGAGATGGCGGTCAGGCATGCATGGGCGGCGAACGGATCCGTGCCCATCGCGGTACGGGTCTCCGGCTCGGAAATCCGCGTCACCGTCGAGGGCGGGCACGTGTTCGAGCATGATTTCGGCGAGTCGCTGACGGGGAGGGGCGTGGGCCTGGCATCGCGGAGCGGCGGTGCCGAGTTCGACCGGTTCTTCCTCCGGAACGGGGGCGTCGATCCCGGGGTGTTCGTCACGGCAACGAGCATTCCTGAGAACAACGCGCCCGGGGGGCTCGTCGGCATCCTCGGCACCCGCGGCTGGGGCTACGGCGCGACATTCCGTTACGAACTTGTGCCGGGTACGGGCGACGCCGACAACGCCGCCTTTGCGATCCAGGGCGACCAGCTGCGGGCCGCCACGCGGTTCAACTTCGAGCGGCGTTCCAGTTACACCATCCGGGTGCGGTCGACCGAAGCAACCGGCGTCATCAGCGAGCAGCCGCTCGCCATCACGATCGAGGATGACCCTGCCGAACATCCCAGGGTGGAGGCGGTGGCAGGCCCGCCAGCGGGCGTGTACCGGGCGGGCGACACGCTCCTGTTCACGGTGGAGGCTTCGCACGCCGTCGTCGTCCACGGCCTGCCGGAACTGTCGTTCCAGATTGGACGTACCGTCCGCAAGGCGGTCTACACGACCGGGTCGGGCACGACCACGCTGACCTTCTCCTGCATCGTCTCGCCGAGCGACCGCGCTGGCACGGTGACGCTCGGGAGAGCGATCCGCCTGCCGATGTCCAGTTCGATCACGGCGGCAGGGGCACCGTTGGCGACGGCGTTGCCGCAGCCCGGCGCCGCGATTCCCAATGTTGTCATCGACAACCTCCCGCCGCAGCCCGTCGGCACGCTGGCCACACCGGCACCGGGAACGTACAAGACGGGAACGATCCTGAGGTTTCGCGTCGCGTTCTCGGAACCCGTTTTCGTGGTCGGAACTCCGACGATCCGTCTCGTGCTGGGCCACGCCACCCGAACGGTCTCGGCGGAGTACGAGTCGGGTTCAGGGACGAACAAACTGACCTTCGCGTATCGGTCCGGGAGCGACGACGCGATGCCTCCCAGGCAGTGGGTGGCGATCGCGAGGCAGATCTCGCTGGCCACCGGCGCGTCCATCACGGACTCAGCGGGCAATCAGGCCCGACTGTCGCTGCGGACGCGAGCGGACGTGCGCATCCGGCTCGCCGCCTGAGAAGGCGGCCACACGGGCCGCACCACTCCCGGAGCGGCACCGCCGACGCGGGCATCAGCCGGAGGGGCCCGGCGACTGCGTCACGACGATCGCGGAGCCGAGAAAGATGAGCAGGCCCCGGAGAACGGCGGCGGCGAACGCGAGAAGGTGTCCGTGACTCGCCAGCGCGGGGCTCATCGGCGGGAATCCTCGTCGTCATCGGCGTCGGCGAAGGCATCGTCGTCCCCTTCGTCATGGCCGTCCGCGTCCTCGTCGTCATGATCGAGGTCGTCGTCGCTCTCCTCGTCATCGTCGTCGCTCAGCTGCGGCACCGGCGCGGCGTGCGGCTGGATCCTGAGCTTTCGCGGGGCCGGATCGGGGGGCAGGGGGGCGGTGCCGCTGCGCGACGCCCACTGCTCCATCGTGATCAGCACCTCGCGGGCCTGGGAGCCGGCGTACTGGCCGACCACGCCGTCTTCCGCCATGAAGTCGATGAGGCGGGCCCCGCGGCCGTAGCCCACCCCGAGGGCCCGCTGCAGGAGCGACACGCTGCCGCGGCCCTCGCGGATCACCACTTCGACGGCCGCATCGTAGAGTTCGTCCTTGTCGCGGGGGCTGGCACCGCCGGCCTTGCCTGCCTCCTCGGCGCCCGCCGGCTTGAGGTTCACGAGCTCCGCGGCGTACTGCGGCTCGCTGGTGCCGATCTCCGCCATCACGCGGCCGATCTCGTCGTCGGAGAGGAACGTGCCCTGACCGCGCAGGATCTGGCTCGTGCCCGGAGAAAGGAAGAGCATGTCGCCGTTGCCGAGCAGCCGTTCGGCCCCCATCTCGTCGAGCACCACGCGGCTGTCGGTGCGGCTGGCAACCTGGAAGGCGATGCGTGCCGGCAGGTTGCTCTTGATGAGGCCGGTGATCACGTCGACCGTCGGCTTCTGGGTGGCGAGGATCAGGTGGATGCCCACCGCCCGGCTCTTCTGGGCAAGCCGGATGATGTGGGCCTCGATCTCCTTGCCCGCCGTCATCATCATGTCGGCGATCTCGTCCGCGATCATCACGATGAAGGGCATCGTGGTGGGGATCAATGCGGCCTCCTCCTCGCTCTCCGGCTTCATCCGCCGCAGGATCTCGTCCCGGCCCAACGCGTTGTACTGCGTGAGATGACGGACGCCAACCTTGGCGAGGAGGGCGTAGCGCTCCTCCATCTTGTCGACCGCCCAGGCGAGGATCGCCTCTGCCTTCTTCATGTCGGTGACCACCGGATGCATCAGGTGCGGCAGCGACTTGTAGGGCGTGAGCTCGACCATCTTGGGGTCGATCATCAACATCCGCACCTCGTCGGGCCGGCGGGTCATCAGCATCGAGACGATGATCGAGTTCAAGCAGACCGATTTGCCCGTGCCCGTGCGGCCCGCGATCAGGAGATGCGGCATGCTCGCCATGTCGACCACCATCGGGTTGCCCGCCACGTCCTTGCCGAGGAAGATCGGGATCTTCATCGTGCGGGCCTTCGCCTGAGTCTCTTCGATCACCTCGCGGAGGCGGACCATCTGCCGGGTGGTGTTCGGCACCTCGATCCCCACCGAGTTCTTGCCCGGGATCGGGGCCACGATGCGGACACTCGGCACCCGCAGCGCGATCGCCAGGTCGTCGGCGAGGTTGGTGATCTTCGAGAGCCGCAGGCCGGCCTCGAGTTCGATCTCGTACTGCGAGATCACGGGGCCGGTCTCGACCTCGACCACCTTCACCTTGAAGCCGAACTCGGCAAACGTCTTCTCCAGCACCCGCGCCCGGTCGCGAACCTCCTGCTCCTGCTGGTCGAGTTCCAGGTATTCGGTGGGGAGGAGGAGGTCGAGGCTGGGGAGTTCGTAATCGGCCGATGGATCGGGGGAGAGTTCGAGCGTGGCCTGCGGCGCGCGGCGGCTGGAGAGCGAGCGGATCGGCACGGGCGACCGCGGCGTCGCAGCCGGCTTGTCGGCGGCATCGTCGTCGGCCGTCCCAACGACGTCGTCTGCATCGTCGTCCTCGGCCTCGACATCGTCGGCGACGACCGTCGGGGGCTCGCGTCGCTTCACGCGAATCGTGGGCTCGCCGTCGTCATCGGCCTCGTCGGCGAGGTCGTCGCCGCCCGTGAGCCGCGACCGCAGCCCGGGAAACCGGGATGCAAGATCGGACACCATGGCGTCGGCGACGCCCGGCTCCCGGCGCCGCGGCAGCCGCGCCACGAGTCCGGCCAGCGATGCGGCGATGGCGGAGGCTGCCGCGCACGCCGTGCGCAAGAACCCGATCACCAGCGCGTCGCAGGCAAGGAAGAGGCCGCCGGCCGTCAGCGCCGAGAGCACGATCGCCGCGCCGGTGCGGGCGAGGTAGTGCTCGGCGAGCAACCGGCCCATGCCGCCCACCCGACCGCCGGGCCCCCACAGGGGCCTCGCGACCCAGTCGGGAAGAAAGAGCGTCAGCAGGGTGCATCCGCCGGCGAGGGCGACGATTCCGCCGATCGTCCGCAGCGGCATGTCGGGCAGACTCCTGCGGCGAAGCAGGGCGATGTCGAGGGTCGCGACCAAACCAAGGGCGGCCCACGCGCCGAGGCCCAC
This sequence comes from Planctomycetia bacterium, assembly GCA_046074725.1. GTDB lineage: Bacteria > Planctomycetota > Planctomycetia > Pirellulales > UBA1268 > CACORA01. The sequence continues at coordinate 42,409 of JBJTOU010000059.1, read as the reverse complement.
GGCCTCATAGAGGAAGGCGGCGACCGTCGAACCGAGCAGGCCGCACGCGTTCACGGAGCGGACCGGGGGCGGAAACGCCCGCGACACGGGCGGATCACCGGCATCGAACGTCGCGAGGGCGGCCGCGAGAAAGACACACCCGGCGAGCAGGGCCAGGGCCGAGAGATCCCGCACTCGGTTCCGCGGGGCGACATCGGGCACCGCCACCACCTCGCCGGCCGGCCGGCTGGCGGCGCGACCCTGGGGTGCGAATCGGGATGCGACGGTGCGATCGGCGAACGCCATGAAAACGGTCCTCGGCGAAAAACGGGAGCCCGGAAAACTCTACAGGCCACTGCCGTGCCCGGCGGCCGCCGGGCCCGGCCCGGCCTCCGCTGCCTGCTCCGGTGGTAACGACCGCACGGACTACGAAAGAGGTGCGGCCGCAGGTAGGCTCGGCGTCCATGCCTCCATCCACCCCGCCCCGCCGCCATGACCCGCCGCCCCATGCCGGGCCCCTCGCCAGGCAGGTCGGCCGGCAGACGCTGGAGGTGCTCGTGATCGCGGCCGCAGCCCTCGCCGTGCAGCAGGCCTGGTCGGCTGGCGCCCTCACGGCGGCGACGGTGTGCGTGGCCGTGGTGACCCTGGCGATTTCAAAGACGGGCTACTTCCTCGTCGAAAACCTGCAGCACATCCTGCTGGCCACGGCCCAGGAGATTCCCTATCACCGCTTTCTCGCGCTGATGGGAGTGAACATGGCCCAGATCACGCTCTCGTTCGCTCTCGATTTCTGGCTTCTCGAACTGGCCGACCCGGGCAGTTTCAGCGGCTTCGACGCCAATGCCGGGGCGGGGCGAGCCTTCTTCGACTGCTTCTTTTACAGCGTGCTCAACTTCTCCTTCTTCGGATTCGGCGACATCCTCCCCCTGACGATTCCCGCGAAGATCGTCACGCTGCTGGAGGTGGTGCTGGCATTCTTCACCGTGATTTTTCTGCTCTCCGACTTCATCAGCCTCAAGGACTCCCTCCGCCAGGAACGCGACTGCTGACCGGCGTGGGATCGCATGCCCCACCACCTCGACCACGGCATGCTGTCCGTCGGAATCGCCGCGGGATTCGCCGCGGCGCTCTGCAGCGCCGTGTCGTATTTCATCTCACGCGACCACGGCTCTCGTGGCGGCAGCAGCCTGCGGCTCCTGGTGCTCGCCCACGGGATGATGGGCGTGGCCTGCCTGCCCCTCTCCTGGCTGCTCTGGCCGACTGTCCTCGGAGCCGACACCCGCTGGGCCTGGCCGCTCGCCGGCACCACCGCCAGCTACCTGCTGGGCCAGGTGCTCGTGTTCTCGGCGCTGTGTCGCACGGGGGCGTCGCGGGTGGCACCGCTGCTCGGCCTCAAGATCGCGATGCTTGCGGGGATCACCTGCCTGACTCCGGGCGGCGCGCTCGACATCCGGCAGTGGATCGCGGTGGGCATGAGCGTGGTGGCGGCGGTGATGCTGCAGCGCGGGGGGGGCATGCCGCTGCCGGCCGTGGCACTCACGCTCGGCGCCTGCCTGACCTTCGCGATGTCCGACCTGTACATCGTCGCCCTGATCGACGGGCTGCAGGAGTCCGCGACGGCGGCCGGCCAGCCGCTGGGTCGGCTGGCCGCCGGCGGCCTCGCCATGGCGGTCACCTATGTCGCCTGCGGGGCGGTCGCCGTCGGGCTCGCCTCGCACCCCGGCGCCCGCCCCACGAACCGCGACGACTGGCTCGCGAGCGGACGTTACTCGGTGGCATGGCTCGCCGGCATGGTGGGCCTCTACACCTGCTTCGGCACGGTGGGCGCCGTGTTCGGCAACATCCTGCAATCGACCCGGGGCGTGATCGCGATCGCGATCGGCGCGCTGCTCGCCCATCGCGGCCGTCACGACCTCGAGATGCAGGTCGACAGGGCGACCTTCCTGCGACGCGTCGCGGCCGCAATCCTCATGACCGCGGCGATCGCGCTCTACGTGGTCGACCTGTCATGACGACGGACCGATGCATCAGCCGGCGCCACGGAAGTTGGGGCGGAGCCGATGGCCGCGCGACTCGAGCCGGGAGAGGATGCCGACCAGTTCGCCCGACTCGTCGACGGCCGCCAGAGACATGGCCGCGCCGGGGGGCAACTCCACGATGCCGCCGCGGACCGCGCGGTCGAGCGATTCGCCGACCAGCACGTGCCGTGGAAGCAGAGGCACCGCCGCGATCGGGGGCAGCAGCGCGGCCCGGCACGAGTCCGGCGCCACGCCATCGAGCGGCAGCGACGCGGCCCGCGTGAACGGCCCGACGGCCGTGCGCACCAGCGACTCCATCACGGCGGTCGTGCCGAGCGCCGCAGCCAGATCCCGGCCGATCGCCCGCACGAACGTGCCCGATGAACAGGTGATCTCGAGGCCGAGCCGCGGCCATTCATAGGCCGTGATCTCCAGCCGCTCGATCCGCACCGGCTTCGGCTCGAGCGTCACCTCGCGGCCCTTCCGCGCGAGCCGGTAGGCCCGCTGCCCGCCCACGTGCACGGCCGAGTAGTCGCAGGGACGCTGGAGGATGTCGCCGCGAAAGCGGGGCAGGGCGGCCTCGATCTCCGCCCACGAGGGACGCCGCGGATCGGGCTCCACGTCGAGCGGTGTCTCGAGGTCGTCGGAGGGGCTGCTGCGGCCCAGGGCAAAAAAGGCCGCGTAGTGCTTCGGCACCGAATGAATGAAGTCGACGAGCTTCGTCGCCCGGCCCACGCAGACCACGACCACGCCCGTGGCGAGGGGATCGAGCGTGCCGGCATGGCCCACGGCCGCCGTACCGAGCGCCCGGGCGACGGCGTCGACGACGCGGCGCGAGGTCACGCCCGACGGCTTGTCAACCGGGATCACACCCGATGATGGGGAAGGCATAGAGGTCGGCCACCTCGGCGGGTGATGCTCCGGCGATCCGCATACGACGGCACAGCGCCGCCGGGTCGGCGACGGCGCCGGCCACGAGCCGGTTGAACTTCAGATCGACGACGGCGGCGGTCCGCGCCGCGTCGGAGCGGGCATGGCCGAGCGGGTGGGTGACGAGGCCGCCGTCGAGGCTTCCGAACGCGGCGTGGTCGATCGCCACGCTCGTGGGGATGCCCTCGGGATACCGGGCATCGTAGGCGGCGCCGCCGTGCTCGATCACCATCGTCTCAATCAGCCGCGCCACGGCCGGGTCGCGGATGGCGGTATCGGAATAGTCGTCGGGGAGGAGCATGACCGACTCCCAGCCGACCGGCTCACCGGCCCGGGCGGCCGCCCGGGCCTTGAGGAGCGTCCGCGCGAGAATGAAGGGGAGCGAATGGTCGGCCGACTGCCGCGTGGTCGGCGTGCGCTTGGCGGGGTCGGCGATGATCGAGAAGGCCGGCTCGTAGATCCGCACCGTGATCGCACGGATGCCGTCGAGGTCGGCCGCCAGCCCCGGGTGCGACGTGCACAGGTTGACGAGCGACTGCAGCGCGCCGGCCGACTGGTGCTCGTAGAGCCCGAGCTTGAAGTGCATCGCGTGGATGGCGAACGCATCGCCTCCGGTTCCGAGTTCGAGATCGAACGGGCTGCGGCCGTCGGGGCAGGGCTCGTTGCGTCGGTAGAGCGCCAGCGGATTGCGAAAGACGTCGCGAGGCCCCACGAAGCCGGCCAGCGCCCGCCGCGCCGCCATCACGGCCACCTCCGCCGAGAGCGCGGCCGACGCCCCCTTGCTGTCGGAGAGCTGGTGCCCCGCACGGATCGCCCGGTAGGGCACGTAGTGGGCCACCACCATTCCGATCGCCGACTCGATCTGGTCGACGGTTCCCCCGAGCGCGGCCGCCCAGGCGACGGCCGACGCCACGGCGCCGTGGTGCACGTGATCGATGGCGTACTTCCGCAGCGCGAACACCTCCGCGAGCCGCCCGCGGATCTCGTCGATGAGGAGCATCAAGCGAAGCGTCGCGTCGCCGTCGAGTCCCGCCTCGCGGGCAGCCGCGACCGCGACGGGGTAATAGTCGTTGTGGCCGAACTCCCCCGCGGTCCTCCCCTTGGCCGCGTCGTAGCCGAAGTTCGTGCCGTTGGAATCCCACTCGCGAACCGCCGACGCATTGGACGCGACCGCCTTCTCGACACCGCACGGACGCGGTGAGCCGAAACAGATGCCGCCCCGCGAGTCCGCGGCGGGGGGCGTCGAGAGGGCGTCCGCCCGCAGCACCGTCGGCGCATTGGCCCCGGCCGCGATCGCCGAAACGCCACAGCCGACGCTGTCGAGATGGAACTGCCCGAGTCGCTCGATCGTCGCCTGGCCGATCGGCCGCGGCGAGCGGAGAAAATCGATGCAATACCGGGCCAGGCCGTTGGCCTGGTTGGAGGCTCGTGGAAGGAGAACCGTCTGCTGGGTCGAACTCATGTCGGCAGGATACACTCATCTCATGCATCCGCATCAGGTGGGTCCCTACGTCATCGTGTCACGTCTCGGTCACGGAGGCATGGGGGCCGTCTACGAGGCCGTCGAACAGGCCGGCGGCACAGCCGTGGCCCTCAAGCTTCTCGCTTCGCACCTCACCGATGATGCCGGCGTTCGCGGCCGATTCGTCCAGGAGATCGAGACGCTCAAAGCCCTTCGACATCCGGGCATCGTCCAGCTCCTGGCATACGGCGAGGACGACGGTCAGCCCTATTTCGCGATGGAACTGGTTCGGGGGCAACCGCTCGACAAACTGCTCCGCGGGGGCCGTTCCTTCACCTGGCAGGAGACGATCACGCTGGCGGGCGCCGTCGCCAGGGCGTTGAAGGTCGCCCACGACAGCGGGGCGGTTCACCGCGATCTCAAGCCGGCCAATCTGCTCCTGCCCGACGGCGGCGCGCTGGCCGATGTCAAGCTCGCCGATTTCGGAATCGCGAAGTTCTTCGGCGGCTCAGGCCACACCGCCGCCGGCAACGTCGTGGGCACCGCCGAATACATGGCGCCCGAGCAGGCCGCCGGCAAACCGGTCGATGCGCGGGCCGACATCTATTCGCTCGGCCTCGTCATGTTCGCCATGCTCACCGGCAAGCCGCCGTTCCGTGCCGGTCACTTCACGGAGGTGATGCGGATGCAGCAGACAGCGACACCGCCACAGCTGACGTCACTCCTGCCGAGCCTGCCGCAGCCGGTCGATGCCCTCATCCAGCGGATGCTCGCCAAGAACCCCGCCGAGCGTCCGGCCAGCGCCCTTGCCCTCACGCGGCTTCTCTCCTCACTCGAGGGCGAGATCGCCGCCGAGGCGGAATCGCGCCGTCCCCTCGTCGTCGATGAACTGGGCGACCCGCGGCTCACGATACGGGGCGTCAAGCCCGAAGACGCCACCATGGAGGTGACCACCGATCAGCCCGCCTCTCCGGCCGATCAACCGCTCATCGCCCCGACGAAAGGCGCGACCGCCCCGCCGCCGCCGGCTGCCGCGACGAAGCGGGATGCCGCCACGAAGCAGCCGACGGAGCCCGATCGTGGACCTGCGGAGTCCACGCTCGCCGGACGCAGCAGGCACATCTCCGTCGAACGGGAGCAGGTGATCGCCGAGGCGAGAGAAAAAAAGACACGGCACCGTGAACGACGGCTCGAAATCGCCTCCGCCTTCGGCGTGCTGGCATTCCTGACACTCGGAAGCTATCTGCTGTTTCGGCCTCCTTCGGCCGATGTGCTGTATGCGCGGATCCACTCGACCGTTGCAGCGTCCGACGAGCCGCTCGACGCCCTCAAGGATGCCGAGCGATGGATCGACGAATTCCAGCGGCGGCATCCGGGCGACCCGCGAGCCGGCGACGTGCATGCCATGAAGCGGACGATCCTGGTCGATCGCCTCGGAAAACGGGCCGCCCTCCGGGAACGACGCGACAAGCCGCCGTACCTTCGGATCGAGCGGGACTACCGCGAGGCCATGGAGCAGGGTACCGCCGCCGAACGGATCGCAGGACTGAAGGCGATTCTCGTCGCGAGGAAAGAAATACTCGCCGCGGCCGTCGGCGAGGCCGACGCCGACGACGATCTTCAATCGGATGTCGATCTCTGGCTCGACTTCGTGAAGTTGAAGATCGACCAGGTCGGTCGTCTCGACGAGGCCGACCGACACGCAAAGCAACAGGACGCCACTCGAGGAGGATCATGAGCACGTCACTCGAACCCGTAACGACCGCAGCCGCGCGGCCAAAGAGCCGCGCCGCCTTCGCCCGGGCGAAGACGCTCATTCCCGGTGGGGTCAATTCACCGGCGCGGGCGTTCGGCGGCGTCGGGGGCGAGCCGATCTTCTTCGCGAGCGCCCAGGGCCAGCGGCTCACCGACGTCGATGGTCTTTCCTATCTCGACTACATCGGATCCTGGGGCCCGATGATCCTCGGCCACCGCCATCCGCGGGTCGTGGCCGCGATCGAGCGGGCGCTCGCCACCGGCACGAGCTACGGCGCCCCGACCGAGGCGGAAAACCGTCTGGCACAACTCATCATCGAGGCCGTTCCGAGCATCGAAAAAGTCCGCATGGTGAGCAGCGGCACCGAGGCGACCATGAGCGCCGTGCGGCTTGCCCGAGGCTTCACCGGCCGCGAGGTGATCGTGAAGTTCTCGGGCAATTACCACGGTCATGTAGATAGCTTGCTGGTGGCGGCCGGCTCGTCGGCCGCCACCCTCGGCGTCCCCGACTCGCCCGGCATCACCAAGGGGACGGCGCAGGACACGGTCGTGCTCGAATACAACGAGCCGGAAGAGCTCGAAACGCTCTTCTCGAAGCGGGGCGATGCGATCGCCGCAGTGCTGATGGAGCCGGTCGTCGGCAACATGGGGCTGGTCGTGCCGTCGCGCGAGTTCCTCGAAACCGCCCGCCGACTTACGGCGAAGCACGGGGCGCTTCTGGTCTTCGACGAGGTGATGACCGGATTCCGTCTCTCGCTCGGCGGGGCGCAAGAGCTTCTCGGCATCACGCCCGATCTCACGACGCTCGGAAAGATCGTCGGGGGCGGCCTTCCCCTGGCCGCCTACGGTGGCCGGGCCGACATCATGGATCATGTGCTTCCGGCCGGCAGGGTGTTTCAGGCGGGCACGCTGTCGGGCAATCCTCTGGCCGTGGCGGCCGGAACGGCGACGCTCGAGGAGCTTCGCGACCGGCCTCCGTATGCCCAACTCGAGCGGCATGGCGCCCGACTGGAGGAGGGCTTCCGCGACGCGGCGGCGAAGGCGGGCCTGACGGTGTGGATCGCCCGGGTGGGGAGCATGATGACGATGTTCTTTCAGAAGGGGCCGCATACCGTGCCGGTGACGGGCTGGAAGACGGCGTCGCGTTCCGACACGGCCCTCTACGCGAGGTTCTTCTGGGGCATGATCGACCGTGGCATCTATCTGCCGTGCAGCCAATACGAGGCGATCTTCTTCTCGAGCGCCCACACCGACACCGACATCGATGCCACCGTCGTCGCGACTCGCGAGGCGGTCGCGGACATCGGCAACGCGGCGTGATCGCGGGCTCACATGCCCAGGTGACAATCGATCACGAGCGGAAGATGATCGCTGGCCACTCGGGAGAGGCTCGTGCGCACCACGCGGGCGTGGTGCACGATCACGCCACCGCGCACGAAGGCCTTGTCGAGGGATCCCACCGCGAGCCACGCCGGAAACGTGCGGAACCGGCTCGCCGGATGCGTGACCTGACGGAAGCCATGGTGGGCGAGTCGTTCCCGTCCGAGCGTGTCCCGCCAATCGTTGAAGTCACCGACGACGACCGTCGGCAGGTCCTCGGCCGCCCGGAAGAGCACGTGGCCGAGGAGTTTCGCGACCTGCCACTGCCGCTCCCTCTCGGCGAGTCCGAGGTGGGTGTTCACGAGGTGCACCGGCCCCTCCGGCGCATCGATGACGAGAAGCTGCGCGCCCCGGGGCTTCCGGCCTCCCTGCTGCAGCGAGATCCGGTGGCGGCTCTTCACCGGCCAGCGTGAGAGCACGAGATTGCCATAGGCGCCGTCACCGACTTGCACGTTGGCCTGGAAGACGGCATGGCACCTGAAGTAGCGAGACAGAAGCCGCGGCTGGTCGTCGAAACGACTGCGGCGCACGAGCCGATCGACCTCCTGGAGGCAGATGATGTCTGGGTTTTCCGACTCGATCGTATCGATGATCCGCGTGAGCGAATAGCGGCGGTCGCGGCCGCCGATGCCCTTGTGGATGTTCCAGCTCAACAGTCGCATCCGTGTCTCATTCCGGCACTCTCAATGCCCCGCTTCCAGTATCGGCCACGCTCATCCGACACGAAAGCCCAGGGAAGGATCCCCGCATCGATCGTTTTTGCCGGGCCGCCGGCCTCATCCGAATGCCGTCAGCCGCTCGACGACCATTCCACGACCGCCCCACCGTGAACGATCGTCCGGAACGTGCCACACGAAATCGGGCCCTTGACGGGCCGAACCGTTCCGGAGTCTAGTCGTCACTGGAGCGGGGGGTCATCCTCGCGATCCCGCTGGCGTGCCTCCCATGTCGTCCTACCGCCACATTCGCGTCGAGTCACTCGGCAATGCCACCGTCATCCGTCTTGGATTGAAGCGGGTGATCGACGATCCGGCGACGGACGAACTTCGTCACGAGATCGCAGCCGTGGTGTCGGCGGCGACGGTTCCGAACTTCGTCGTCGATCTCGCCGCCGTCGATCTTGTGTCGAGCGCCGGCATCTCGGTCTTCCGGGATCTCTACAGGGCGGCATCCGCGCGAAAGGGACAGGTCGTGCTCAGCGGTCCTCGCCCCGAAATCCGGACGCTGATGCGGATGGTGGGGCTCGACACGATCTTTAGCGTGCACGAGGACGTCTCTGCGGCCGCTGCCGCCTTCTGATCCATGCCCTCATTTCCGGACACGTCAGACCGGGTGAGATGGCCGGCGGCGTCCGCCGGGACGGCCGGCCACCACGCACGGGGATGGGGTGCGACCGTCCGGATCGCGGCCCTTGTCGGCGCGGCCTACATGGTGGTCGGCCTCATCGGGATGTCGCTTGCGGTGCCTCCGAGCAATGCGACGCTCATCTTTCCGGCCGCCGGGCTGGCGGTGGCCGCGACGCTCCGGTTCGGCAGCCCGGCCGTCTGGGGCACTGGGCTCGGTCAATTTTTCATGCATGTCGTCCGGCACGGATCCGACGGGATCCTGTCGCCTCTCTCGATCGGCTGCTGGGCGATGATCGCGGGAGGCGCAGCGACGCAGGCGGCCGTCGCAGTGCTGCTGGTGCGGCTCTGGAAGGGCCGCCGCTGGCGGGAGGCGATCGACGAGCGTCGCACGTTTGGCTTCCTCTTTTTGTGCGGTGCCGCCGCGTGCGTCGTGTCGGCGTCGGTCGGCGTGGGAACGCTGGCTGCGGCCGGGTTCGTGGAGCCGGGCGAATTCGCCCGCGTGTGGCTCAACTGGTACACGGGTGACACGCTTGGTGTCTTCATCTTCGCCCCGCTCACGCTCCTGCTGCTTCACCGAGATGCGGGCCGCACCACGGCGGGCGACTGGCAGGTGGTATGGCGTATGGTCGCGATCCTCGCGATCATCATGATCGGGTTTTTCGCCGTGAGGCGGTGGGAGGCCTGGGCCCGCGAAGCCACGCTCCGCACCGATGCCCTCGCGATCGCCAATCGAATCGCCATCGACGGAATCGAGCCGTCGCTCCGTCGGCATCCGCTTCCCAGCGGCCTGCACATCACGCTCCGATCGCGGGCCGACGGCGAAGAATCGAGGACGATATTCGAGTCGTCGCGCGACCCGGCGCCGGCCGCCGGCGGCCTTCGCCACTCCGTACCGGTGCCGGCGTTTCCGACGCCGACGACGCTCGATGCGGTCGCCGACGACACCTATCTCCGGCACCACTTCGACGTGTCGTGGCTCGTGGCGATCCTGTCGCTGGTCGTCGCCGGAATCCTTGCCGACCGTGATTTCGTCGTCTTGTCGGCGGTCAACCGTGAGGCTGCCACGAGGATCGAGAAGGAGCGGATCCAACGGGATCTGGCGATCGCCCGCGAGATCCAGCAGGGACTTCTTCCGACCGTACCGCCTTCCGTGCCCGGCTTTGACATCGCGGGGTGGAGCGAGCCGGCCGACGAGACAGGCGGCGATTATTTCGACTTCATGCCACTCGATGGCGGTGACCTGGCGGTCGCAATCGCCGATGTCACCGGACACGGGATCGGGGCGGCGTTGGTCGTGGCGGAGGTGCGGGCCCTGTTTCGGGCCGAGATCCTTCGGCGCCCGGATCTTCTGACGGCGGTCACGAGTGTCCACGCCCTGATCGGCCGCGACCTTTCATCCGACCGGTTCGTGACCGCGTGCTTCGCGGTCGTGTCGTCGCCCCGATCGGCGGTCCGGTATGTGAGCGCGGGCCACGGCCCCATCCTCACCTACTCCCTGGCCCGCGACGCGGTCAGTGAGCATCCGCCGCACGGCTTGCCGCTCGGATTTCTGTCCACGGCCACCTACGCCGTTCCGACCGAGATCGCCCTCGCGCCGGGGGATGTCTTCATGGTGCTCACCGACGGATTCTTCGAGTGGACCGACCGCCACGGCGAGCCGTTCGGTGTGGAAAGGATTCGCGAGTTCCTACGGGCCAACCACGACCTTCCGGCCCGCGAACTCATCGAGCGGCTTCGCGGCGATGTCGTCGAGTTTTCCGGCGGCACACGGCAGGCCGACGACCTCACTTCGGTTGTCGTGAAACGGCTGGCCGGAATCCGGTCTTCTACACGCGGGATCACCGGCTGATCACGCGCAGGCCGACGAGGGGGTAGACTTCCCGCCATGGAAACGGCCCTGGCGACGGCGTGGCGGTGGTGGCTGACGCTGTGGCCACATGTGCTCGCGGCGTCGATCGTCGCGATCAATCTCGTGGCGTCGGCGCATGCCATCCTCGTCAAGCGAGACACGCGGAGCACGATCGGCTGGGTCGGTCTCATCTGGCTCTCCCCCGTCTTCGGCGCCATCGCCTACACGATCCTCGGCGTCAACCGGATTCGCTCACGGGCCAGCCAGTTGCGGGCCGGCCTCATCACCGTGACTCACGAACTCCGCGGCGCCGTCGCCACGCCCGACCGGCTCCATGCGGCGGTTGGCTCCGACGACTCGCCGCTTCGGTCGCTGGAGCGACTGGTGCGAGGGGTGACCGGCCGCGATCTCGTAGATGGCAACCGGATCGAGCCGCTCCACGGAGGCGACCAAGCCTATCCCCGAATGCTCGACGCGATCGGCGAGGCGACCCGCAGCATCGGCATGGCCTCCTACATTTTCGACAATGATCCCACCGGTCGGATCTTCGCCGACGCGCTTGCGGCCGCGGTCAAGCGGGGCGTCGAGGTGCGGGTGCTCATCGATGGAATCGGCTCGAGCTACACATGGCCGTCGATCGTCGGTCGGTTGGCCAAGGCGGGAGTCCGGGTCGATCGGTTCCTCCCGACGAGCGTGCCGATCTATTTCCCCTACGCCAACCTGCGGAACCATCGAAAAATCCTCGTCGTCGATGGCGCCATCGGATTCACCGGCGGCCTCAACATCCGCGACGGCTGCTGGCTCGCCCACAAGCCGCGGCATCCGGTCCGAGACATGCATTTCGAGCTGCGGGGCCCGATCGTCGCCCACCTGCTGGAGGTCTTCCTGGAGGACTGGGCATTCGCGTCGGGGGAGGTGCTGGCGGGCGATCATCACGACGGCTCCTTCCACGAGGCCTGGAGGCCCGGGGTGGCGGCGGTGGGCGACGGCCTTGCGCGTGGCGTCCGCTACGGGCCCGATGATGCGGTCGTCGGTCAGATCAAGCTCGTGCTCGTCGGGGCGCTGGCGGCGGCCCAAAAATCGGTGCGGCTCATGACGCCCTATTTTCTTCCCGACGACGCCGTCAGCCAGGCACTCGATGTGGCGGCGATGCGGGGCGTGCAGGTCGATATCGTGCTTCCTGCGCAGAACAATCTCGAGATGGTGAGCTGGGCTTCGACGGCGATGCTCTGGCAGGTGCTCGGCCGCGGATGCAACGTCTGGATGTCGCCGCCGCCGTTCGACCACACGAAGCTGATGGTGGTGGATGGCGCCTGGGCGATGTTCGGAAGCGGCAACTGGGACGAGCGGAGCATGCGGCTCAACTTTGAGTTCAACGTGGAAACCTACGACCGCGCCCTGGCTGGCCTGCTCGACGCCCACATCGAGGACGTGATCTCGCGGTCAACCCGCAAAACCCTCGCCGAGGTCGATGCCCGCAGCCTTCCGATCCGCCTTCGCGACGGCATCGCGCGGCTCTTCTCGCCCTATCTTTGAACCCGCGCATGGCATACATTCATGGCTCCATGCCAGCCGCGTCCGCCCCTGCCGCCGCCACCGAATCCATCGATCGCCTGCGGACGATCGGGCAGGAATTTCATGGTCGATCGTGGTCGCTCGGCACCAGTAGCAACTACAGCGTGGTCGTCTCCCGCGACCCGCTCGAACTCCTCATCACGGTCAGCGGCAAGGACAAGTCGGCCCTCACACGCGACGATTTCGTCCGGGTCGATGCGTCTGGAAGGCCGGTCGATGGCTCGGGAAAGAAATCGTCGGCCGAGACGCTGCTGCACTGCGTGCTGGCCGGAATGATCCCGTCGGTCGGCGCCGTGCTGCACACGCATTCCGTCTGGAGCACGATTCTCTCCGGGGCCGACCTGCCACGCGGCAGCGTGCGGATCGAGGGATACGAGATGCTCAAGGGCCTCGAGGGAATCGTCAGCCACGAGACGTTCGAGGAGGTGCCGATCTTCTCCAACAGCCAAGACATGACCGAACTGTCGCAGCAAATCCGCGACCGGTTCGAGGCGGCCGACTGGAGTGATCCGAAACGGCCTCCCTTTCACGGGTTCCTCCTGTCGCGACACGGCCTCTACACCTGGGGCCGCGACCTCGAGGAGGCGCGTCGCCACGTCGAAATCCACGAGTTTCTCTTCGAGGTCGTGGCCCGCGGCCGCATGTTCCACGCGGCCACCTGACCCATCCCGTCACACGGAGGCCTCTTCCATGGCGATCGTCACCGTGCCGGCCGAAGCCCGGCGGATCACCGACCCGGCCGAGATCAAGGCATTCCTCGCTTCCAACGGCATCGACTATTCCGTGTGGCCGTTGGAAGACCGCGTCGATCCGGCGGCGCCCGCGGAGCAGATCCTCGCCGCCTACGACCCGGAGATCTCGGAGCTGAAGCGTCGGGGAGGCTTCGTCACCGCCGACGTGATCGACGTCTATCCCGATACGCCGAACCTCGACGCGATGCTCCAGAAATTCAACAAGGAGCACACCCATTCCGAGGACGAAGTGCGGTTCATCCTCCAGGGCCGCGGTGTCTTCCACATCAATCCGGGCACCAAGCCGGTCTTCGCCATCGAGGTCTGGGCGGGCGACATGATCAGCGTGCCGCTCGGCACACGGCACTGGTTCGATCTCTGCACGGACCGCCGCATCCGGGCGATCCGTCTCTTTCAGGATCCGAGCGGATGGACGCCCCACTACCTCGCCGACGCCGTCCATGCGGCCTACGAACCGCTCTGCTTCGGCCCGGCCTGGCTGCCGTTGGCGGAAAGGTCGGTGCCATGATCGTCTTCGACGGGCAGGCGATCCTGCTCGACGTCGAAGGAACGACGTCGTCCATCTCGTTCGTCCACGACGTGCTCTTCTCATTCGCGAAGAAGCACCTCGCCGAGTTCCTCGCCCGGGAGTGCTCGGTGCAATCGGTTCGCGAAGTGGCGGAACGGCTGGCGATCGAGACCGGCGCCGCCGACGCGTCACTCGACGATCCCGCCGGCCTCGAGCGACTGGCGCTCGCCGCCATCGACCTGATCAACCGCGACGTGAAGAGCACTCCCCTGAAGGCGCTCCAGGGAATGATCTGGCGGAGCGGTTATGAGTCGGGCGAGTTGGTCTCGCACGTCTTCGACGACGTTCCCCCGGCGCTGATGGCATGGGCTGATTCCGGACTCGATGTGCGGATCTATTCATCGGGCTCGATCGAGGCCCAGAAGCTCTTCTTCGCCCATACGTCCGTAGGGGATCTCACGCCCTATCTTCGCGGCCACTACGACACCACGTCGGGCCAGAAACGGGATGCCTCCAGTTATGTGCGGATCGCTGCCGATATGGGCATGGAACCCCGGCGGATTCTGTTCGTGAGCGACATCGGCGCGGAACTGGATGCCGCGAAACAGGCCGGCATGTCCACCGCGCTGGCCGTCCGGCCCGGCAACCGCGATGCCGGGGGACTCCTCGACCACGAACCGCTTGCCTCGTTCGCCGAGATCGTCACCTGAAGGACCGCCCGCCATGGATGGCCGCCCGAGCACCCCTGCACGCCCTGCGACACCGGGCGGCCTGCGGTGCGGCGCAGGCGCCTCGACGACAGCCGATCTTCCACGGGCCATCGCGGAAGCGATCCTGGCGGCCGAGCGCGACCTCGGGCCGGGTGATCGGGCCGACCTCGCGGTGGTCTTTGTGTCGAAGGGGCACGGCCACGCCATCCGCGGCGCCATGGAGACCCTATCGGAGACGGTCCCGGCCCGCGTCGTGATCGGGTCCACGGCGGAGGGACTCGTGGCAGGCGGCGTGGAGCACGAAGACGGCCCCGCGGTCACGGTCTGGCTCGCCAGGATGCCCGGGGCGACGATCGCGCCCATGGCGCTTGAATATGCCCAGACGTCCGATGGCGGTTCGTTCATCGGCTGGCCGGCCGATCTCGACGCCGGTTGGCCGGCGAACGCCTCGCTCCTGCTGCTGGCCGACCCGTTCACCTGCCCGGTCGATCGGCTGCTCAAGCGGGTGGACGAAGACCATCCGGGTGTCGTGGTTGTGGGGGGCATGGCCAGCGGCGGTTATGAGCCCGGCTGCAACACGCTCGTCGTCGGTCCGCGCACCTACGATTCCGGTGCCGTGGGCGTCGTCATCGGGGGAGCCGTTCGGGTGCGGCCGGTGGTTTCGCAGGGTTGCCGTCCGATCGGGCATCCGCTCGTGATCACCCGAGCCGATGCCAACGTGATCGTCGAACTTGGCGGCCGTCCCGCGATCGAGCGACTTCGGGAAATCTACTCCGGTCTCGATCATACCGACCGCACGCTCGTTCGCACGTCGCTGCATCTTGGTCGGGTGGCGAACGAGTATCAGGATTCGTTTCAGCGTGGCGACTTTCTCGTCCGAACGGTGGCCGGTGCCGACCCCGATTCAGGCGTGCTGGCCATCGGCGACCTCGTGCGAACGGGCCAGACCGTTCAGTTTCACGTGCGCGATGCGGCCAGTGCCCACGATGATCTGGTGGCGCTGCTCACCCGTGAGAAGGACCAGGGTGCACGGCCGGCCGGAGCCCTTGTCTTCACCTGCAATGGCCGGGGCTCACGGCTCTTCAACACCCCCAGCCACGACGCCGCATGCCTGCAGGAGATCCTCGGGCCGTTGCCGGCAGCCGGCTTCTTCGCGCAGGGGGAGATCGGCCCGATCGGCCGACAGACGTTCGTGCACGGATTCACGGCCAGCATCGCACTTTTTGAGCAGGCCTGACCGGCCTTGACCCGCTCGGGACCTCCTGCGAGCCTTCTTTGGTGATCAGGGTGGCGATTTGAGAAATTTCAAATGCGGGCCGCCTCTATCTCAGTTTTTTGCTTCTGTCTGCCGATCGCGTGCGTGGGCTGCGCCCACCATAAGGCAGATCAATACGCCCTGGCGCCGCCCTATGCGCCACCGGTCTACCCGCAGCCCCAAGGGCCACAGCAGACGGTCGTGGCCGGAGGTCCCAATCTCGCGGCGCCGGTGGTCGCCGGCGTACCGGCGCCGGTCGGCATGCCCGCTGCCGTGATGGCGGGAGCTCCCTGTGATCCGGCGGGAACGCCGGTCGCCTTTCAGGGCTCGCCATGCCCGCCAGGGGAAACGATCGTGGCAGGGAGCATGGTCGGCGGCGAGATGCCCTGCGAGCCAGGTCCGTGACGCGGCTTCGCTCCAACCGACGGCGACCCGTTCCAGGTCTTTGCTTTCTGGTCTTCACTTGCTCGCTTCGGTGAAGTTGCCGCTGATCCGCACCTTGAATCTCCCCAGGCCGCGCTGTGTGGAAACAATGTGCAAGCCACCTGCGAGCACTCTACACTTCCTCCGGCGGTCCAGGAAGGATTTCCCAGAGAGGATCCAGGCGTGTCGGACGAATCAGCAAGCAGCCCCCCCACGGCCGAGGTCGCCGACCTTGCCCATGCGCTCGGCGTCGCCACGGATTATTACACGCAGCAGGGTGATCGCGTGATCGTGGATGGCCGGACCATCGCCCGGGTTCTGGCCGCGATCCATGTCGACGTCTCGACCGACGCAGGACGGGCGGCGGCCTGGGATCGCGTGACCAACGGGCCATGGCGGCGATCGCTGCCATTCGTGGTCGTGGCCCGCCAAGGGCATCACCGACAGTTTCAAACGCATGCTCCCGAGGGAACCACGATCGCGGCATGGGTGGACTTCGAGGAGGGGGGCCGCCGGCCCCTGCCTCACCCGCACGAGCGCGGGCTTCGCGACGTCGATGGACAGGCCATCCGAGAGCTGGCCTTCGACGTGCCGACGGACCTGCCGCTTGGATGGCACACGATCCATGCGGCGCTTCACGACGCCGCCGGCCGGCCGTCGTCGGCCACGTGCGTGCTCGTCGTCACGCCCGATCGACTCGAGATGCCGGCCGCCATGAGCAACCGCCGAACCTGGGGGCTCATGGCGCAGCTCTATGCAACACGGTCCCACGAGTCGTGGGGCTTGGGCGATCTCCACGATCTCGCCTCGCTGGCTACCTGGGGTGGGGAGCAGGGGGCGGGCTTCGTCCTCGTCAACCCGATGCATGCGGCGGAGGTGTCGCCGCCTATGGCGCCGTCCCCCTACCTCCCGGCCACGCGTCGGTTCTTCAATCCGATCTATCTTCATATCGAGGATATCCCCGAATACGCCACGCTCTCCGAGAGCGATCGGGCGAGGATCACGTCGCTTTCTCGACCGCTCATGCCACGCAACAGCACCGACGATCTTCTCGATCGTGATGCCGTCTGGCAGGCAAAGAAGGAGTCGCTCGAAATCCTTTTATCGGCCCCTCTCGCGGCGGCGCGGCAGCAATCCTTCGACGCCTTCCGTCGCCGGGAAGGGGATGGGCTCGATTTATACGCCACGTGGTGCGCGTTCGCCGAGGCCTGGGGGATCCACACCTACGACTGGCCTCCCGGTGCACGGCATCACGACGGTCCCGACGTTCCCGCATTGCGGCGACGGTTCGCCACGCGAATCGATTTTTTCGCCACGCTCCAGTGGCTGCTTGACGAGCAGCTCGCCCGCGTGCAAGCGGCGGCCCGTGCCGCCGGCATGACCGCCGGCATCGTCCATGATCTGGCTGTCGGCGTGCATCCGGAGGGGGCCGATGCCTGGGCGCTGCAAGACGTGCTGGCCCGCGACATTTCCGTCGGCGCGCCGCCCGACATGTACAACCAGCTGGGCCAGAACTGGTCGCAGCCCCCCTGGCGGCCCGATGCTCTGGAGGCGGCGGCCTACATCCCCTACCGCGACATGCTGCGGACGATTCTTCGGCATTCGGGAGGCATCCGAGTCGATCATGCCCTCGGCCTGTTCCGGCTCTGGTGGATTCCTCGCGACACGCCTGCTTCCCGCGGCACGTTCGTCCGGTACGACCACGAAGCCCTGGTGGGCATCTTGGCGCTCGAGGCCCATCGGGCCGGGGCGTTCGTC
Source organism: Planctomycetia bacterium (assembly GCA_046074725.1). GTDB lineage: Bacteria > Planctomycetota > Planctomycetia > Pirellulales > UBA1268 > CACORA01. The sequence continues at coordinate 24,709 of JBJTOU010000059.1, read as the reverse complement.
GTTGGGGAGGATCTCGGCACGTTCGACGGCTGGGTGCGAACGTATCTCGACGAACGTGGCATCGCCGGCACGTCGATTCTCTGGTTCGAGGGAGAGCACGGATCGCCGTTGCCGCCCGAGCGGTGGCGGGAAAACTGCCTTGGCACGGTCACGGTGCATGACCTTCCCCCGACGGCGGGCTACATCGGCGGCGAGCATGTCCGCCTCCGTCATGAACTCGGCCTGCTCACCAACGACGCGGGGCATGAATGGGAGAGCCACTGGCGGTGGCTCGTGGCCTGGGAAAACCTGCTGCGGCAGCGGGGTCTGCTGGCCCCGTCGGTGGGCCGTGCGACCGACTTCAGGCAAGAGGTCGTCGAGGCGCTGCACCGCTTGCTCGCGCAGTCACCCTGTCGGCTGCTCGCGGTCGCGGTGCCCGATCTCGTCGGCGATGTCCGCGCCCAGAACCAGCCGGGGACCTTCCGCGAATATCCCAACTGGCAGATTCCGACCTGCCGGGCCGACGGCGCTCCGCTCGTGATCGAGGACTTGAGGAGCGATCGGTTCGTCGCCGAGCGGTGTCGCCGGCTTTTCGACGCCTTCAGGCAGTGAGCCGCACGACCGGGTCAGTCGCCCGTGCCGCGTTGCACCGGCGAGCCATCCTCGTTGATGGCCACGTCGTAGATCCGGAGATTGTCGAGCCAGGTATGCATCTGATCGGTCTTGAAGAGCCGTGGCACGACCGTGCCGGTCTCGAGGTGCGCGAAGAACAGTTCGGCCTCGCCGTGATCGCGATCCCCGACCCGCGTCGTGACCTTGACCAGCGCGCCGCCCGCCATCGATTGCAGCATCTGTGCCCGGTATTCGATCGTGTCGCCCGGCACGACATCGAAGGCGAAATCGGCCGCGGACACCTTCGCGAGCACGACCTGCTTCTTGTAGTCGATCGCATCGGCCGCCAGGATGCCCCCCGTCTGGGCCATCCCCTCGATGATCAGCGTCGTCGGCATGATCGCGGCGCCCGGAAAATGGTCGTGGAGATGCTCTTCCGCGAGGCTCACGGCCTTCACGGCCGTCGCATGGCGGCCTCGCACGAATTCGGTGAATCGGTCGATCCAAAACCAGCGCATGGGGCATTGCTCCGTGTCGGCGTCACCGGCCTGCGACGATTTCGTCGAACGCCGTCACATGACGGCAGGCGTATTGTGCCGCAATCTGCCTCGCCGTTTCCAGCAGCCGTTCCCGGGCCGACTCCGGCTGGAGCACCTCGACATGCTCGCCGAGGGCCAACAGCTGCGGGATCATCTCGTCGTCCCAGGCCCGCTCGATCGTGACGAGCAGGCCGCCATCGGGCTCGTCGCGGAGTTTTTGGCCGGGGTGAAACGGCTTTTCCCGGGCCCAGGTGGCACGGGCGGCCGAGATCCGAAGCCGGTATCGCTGTGGGGGGGCGTCTGACCGGAAGATCGTGATGCTGTCGGCGAGCAGCGATTCGATCGTCTCGGGCCGTGGGACGAAGGGCTTGGAGGTCGGTTTTGCACGGGCGACCCGGTCGAGTTTGAAAAACCGGATCGACTCGTCGTCGCCGCGGCCGGCCCGTGTCGCCGCGATGTAGAGGCTGCCGTCGTAAAGCACGATCGCCTCGGGACGGATCGTGGAGAGTCTGGCCTTCCCGGTTGCGAGACTCGTGTACCGGATTTCGAGTTCGAGCCGGTTCCGGATGGCCCGATTGATGGCGTTGAGCGTGCGGGCGGCGTACTTCGCCCCCGCGGGCTTCGGATGCACGACAAGGCCGTCCTTGTGCTCCTCCACGTAGGCCATCAGGTCGGGAGTGACGATCTTTTCCAGCCGTGCCATCAGCTGGCTGATGCCCCGCCAGTAGAACGTGCCGGCCAACGGGGCGAGGAAGTCGCGGGCCACGGCGAGCGAAAGCAGCTCCGGCAGCGTGACCACAGGCCCGCGGAGCTCCGCGGCGCCCTTTCCGACCTCGATCGCCCAGGCCTGGCAGGAGGCTCCACGATCGTTTCGTTTCTTCGTCTGCTTGATCGCGTAGCCGAATTTGGAGAGGAAGTCGATGTCACGGCGGAGGTTCTTGTCGGACATCTCGTCGATCACGCCTCGTCGCTTCAACTGGTCCTTCAGCTCGCCGATCGAAAGCGGACCCCGGGCGCTGAAGAGGATGTCGATGAGGTGAAACACCCGCAGCAGCTGTTCATGACGACTGATCGAGTCCATGCACGAGACCTCCACACGGGCTGCCGCACATCAATTCGGGCGTCACCGCGGAGCCATTGTGATCGGCATCGTCGCCGCGTGGTAGTGACACCGCCGGCAGGCGACTTCCGTCAGCCTGCAAGCTGCTCCTGGAGGGCCAGCCAGCGTTCCTCGGCGGCAGCCAGTTTTTCCGCCACGGCGGTCATCTCGGCATGGTGTCGCACGGCCTCGTCGGGGTCCGTGGCGGCGAGGAGCGCCGTCTGGAGCCGCTTTTTGTCGTCATCGAGCCGGCTGATCGTCTTCTCGAGACCGGCGACCTCCCGGCGGGCATCGCGGTCGTCGCGTCCGCGAGCCTTGGGAGCCGCCGGCCGCACGGGGACGGGGCTCTTTTTCGTCGGGCTGCGGCCGGCGGCTGCCTCATGGTCGTCGATTTCCTTCTCGACGGCGGCGAGGTATTGGGCATAGCTGCCCAGCGACGCGACGACACGACCGTCCTTCACTTCGATGACACTCGTCGCCACGGTCTGCACGAACGACCGATCGTGGCTGGTGAAGATCACCGTTCCCTCGTAGTCCAAGAGCGCGGATGCGAGGGCATCGACGGTCTCCACGTCGAGGTGGTTGCCCGGTTCGTCCAGCACGAGCACGTTGGCCCCGCCGAGCAGAAGGCCGGCGAGGCACAGCCGCGCCCGTTCGCCGCCGGAAAGCACCCGGATATTCTTGTTGACGGCCGCTCCGCGGAAGAGCATCGCCCCGGCGAGGTCGAGGATCTGCTGCTGTTTGGTGCCGATCCGAGCGGCTCGTTCCAGGAATCCGATCACGGTCTGGTCGTCGGGCAGGCTCGTGTAGACATGCTGGGCGTAGATGCCGATCTCGCAGCCGTGGCCCCATTTGAGACTGCCCGCAAGAGGGTCGAGCGAGCCGACGAGCGTTCGGAGGAAGGTCGTCTTGCCTTGCCCGTTGTCGCCGACGATGGCGGCCCGCGTGCCGTGCACCACCTCCAGGTCGATGCCGGAGGCGACCATCACGGCGGCGGAGGAGTCTTTCGCGGGATAGCCGATGGCGAGATCACGGCAGCGGACGGCGGCGCCGTTGCGGCTGGAGACGGCAGGGCAGCGGATGGCCGCAGTAGGGGCCTCGGAAGCGATCTCCTCCAGTTCCAGCTTTTCGAGTTGTTTGCTCTTCGATTTGGCCCGCGACGCGGTCGAGGCCCGGGCCCGGTTGCGGGCGATGAAGTCCTCGAGATGCCGCCTCTTGGCGAGCACCGCCGCGTTGGTGCGTTCGAGATGGACCCGCTGTTCATGCTGATATTCGAGGAACGCATCGATTGGTCCTGGAAACGTGCTCAACTTTCCCAGCGACAAGTCGAGCGTGCGGTCGCAGGTGCTGCGGAGGAAGCCGCGATCGTGCGACACGATCAGGCACGCCTCACGGTAGCTCCGCAGAAAATGCTCGAGCAGGATCTGGGTGCGGAGATCGAGAAAGTTGGTCGGCTCATCGAGCAGGAGCAGCGTCGGCTCGTGAAGCAACAGTGCGGCGAGTTTGAGGCGTGTCTGCCAACCGCCCGAAAGCCCGCCGACGGCCCCGTCGAGCTTCGGTCCCTTGATCTCGAACTGACCGGCCACCTCGCCGCACTTCCAATCGGGCTGGCCGGAATCCCGTTTCAGGAAGTCGATCGCCGTCTCGCCCGGAAGAAAGGGATCGTGCTGGCGGAGGTATCCGAGCCGGAGCCGCGGGTGGCGGATCACCTCACCGGAGTCGAGATCCTCTTCGCCGAGGATGATTCGCAGGAGCGTGCTCTTGCCGGCGCCATTGCGGCCGATGAATCCGGTCTTTCCGTCATCGGTGATCGTGGCGGAGGCCTCGTCGAGGAGCACCTGATCGCCATACCGCTTCGAAGCGTTTTTGATTTCGAGGAGAACCGCCATGCCCTACGCCGAGTCGCCCGCCCGGATCTCGGGCCGTCGCATCAGCCGGCAGCAACAACCATTGACGCTGCCGGAACGAAAAAGCGGAGGGCATGGGACTCGAACCCACAACCGGTTTCCCGGCACCACATTTCCAGTGTGGCCGCTAGCCATTCGCTTACCCTCCGTAAGTCACTGATTCCGTGAGACTTAAGGGACTCGAACCGAGGATCGCGACTGCCCTGATCGAACGCCGATCTAACAGATCTTCGCAACTTTTCCCGACGTGAGCCCCTGATCTAACAGGGGTGACGACCGCGGCCTCGTGCATCCTGCCGCCACGGACTTCGGGCACAATATAGCCGCCGGCAACAGGGCAGTCGACGGGGGACCTGGCAGAGTCGGATCGACCCGACGAGCGGCCCGTCAGAGCGGGAGGCCCGTGCAGGCAGCCACCCGCCGCAGTCGGCCGCACCCAGCAGGTTCCGGCCGCGTCACTTCGTCGCAGCAGTCGTGGTTGTATCGGGTGTTGGACCTATCGCCGGGCTACGAGAACTTGATTGCAGGCTGGGGTCGTGGCACTGCAGCCGTCGTCGTACTGGCTTTGCACCAGCTCCACAGCAAAGCCAAGCTCCGCCAGCCGATCCATCATGGGTCGGCAATATGGGTGCTTCTCCGGCGGCTGTTTCCACGTGTGCACGCCCGGAATACGCATTTCGTATTTCGTGACCCGGGCAAGTTCTTCGACGGATCTCAGGTGGAACGCGAGCCCGAAATCCTGGCCAGCGTGCATGCCGCCATCTTTGAGGGGGGCATAGACCATGAGAAAGTTGGCGGTCAGCACCATGTCGAATGAGCGGTCTTCGAAGGGGAGCGACGGCAGTGCCCCGGCGACGTAGCGGCCGTCGTGGCGTCTCTTTCTGAAGTCCTCTGCAAAGCGTTCGAGGGCGGCATATTTATCCCGGTAGAACGCCTCGACGTCGTTGTAGACCAGCACACCGGGATTTCTCGCGATCTGCGCGCGGCATGCATCGATGTCCACCTTGCCCTGTGCTGTGATTGTTTCGGGATCACCGCCATACAGGGGGTCGCAGCCGGTCACGTCGAGTCCGTGTGCCAATGCTTCCGCCACGAAACTCCCGGGGCCGCTCGCGACATCCAGGATTTTCCGGCCGCGAAGCTGAGCCATGCCCAGCGAGAACATCTGGAGGTACTCGGCCAGCGTGCGGCCGAAGAACGCGACGTGGCGGAGCGTGAATCTGTCTGTGGAAACTGTCTGGCTTTTGTTCAAGCTTTCCTGTCCTTCGTGAATACAAGCAGCCTGTGAAAGCCAGTCGCGTCCCGAAACAACTCCTGTGGCTCCTGGCCAAAGCCAGCCTCGAGGGCCAATTCGCGAAGAACCTCTGCCGTCTCTGGAAAATCCCGCTGCGTCACATGCTCGATGGTGCTGGCCAAGCCTTCCGGAGACATGCCGCTCCAGTCCCGTCGCATCATGCCGACGTAGTGCTCCAAATACGCCGCCCGGGTCTCGCCATCCCGCCTGAAGATGTCCGCGAAGAGGAGGGAGCCGCGTGGTGCCAGTTGTTCACGGGCCAACTGGAAAAACTCCTGCTTCTCCTGCACTGGCAGATGGTGCACCGCATAGCTCGCCAGGATCACGTCGAAAGTTCTGGTGTTGCTGGCTGGGCTCGGGTTCTCTCTCAAGTACGCCAGCATGTCGGCCTCAAGAAGCTGGACCTGGAAACGTGCTCTGGCCAGTTCTTCCCGGGCCTTGGCAAGTGCTGCCTGGGACGCGTCGATTCCCGTGTAGGCCCATAAGCCAGTCTCGTCGAACGTGCCCTTGATGAACCCCGCATCACCGCAGCCCAGGTCCAAGAGCGTGAATGGCCCCGGGTAACGCGTGAGCACCAAGGCCCTCACGGCATTGAAAATTTCCCGGTGAGCCATCCAGTTGGCATCCACGATCGACCGATAGACGTGCCACTGATTGAACCACCGGGTGGCTTCTTCGGGATCGTGGTGGGGCTCTTGGCTTCTGGCGGCTGGCGTACTCATGAGCCATAGGGTGCCGGCAAAAGTGGGCCCTGGCTAGCGGGCTCTTTCTGGATCCCCGCCGGTGCCGATAACAAATCTGTATGCCCGCCGAAACTTTCCTGCCCGGCCCACAGCCCAACACGGTCAGAACCCACGCGGGCCAGATCCGTCCGGTCCCGAAGAACTGGGAACTTCTTCCGCCCGGTGACGCCGCCCTGACTCGCCGCGTGAAGGCTGCCGGGGAGCCCTGGGTTCTCCAGGAGAAAGTCGGCCGCAGGGTCTTTTCTCGCGGCGTCTGGGCACCTGCGAACACCATCAAGAAAATCCGTGAAGAACTTGCCGCCGAGCGTTCAACGGATGCCTACGCCAAGAAGCAACTGGCGGGATGCAGGCGGCGTGAAAAAGCCCAGCAGGAATACGTCGAGGATTTTCATGGTGCCGTCGTGGCGTTCCTGGGTTTTCATGAACGGCACGCCAGCCTTGCCGAATCACTTGCAACGGCCGTGACGAACCATGCCACGCCTGTCGGCAGTGGCACCGTGGCCAGAACCAAACGTATTCCCATTGAACGCCGAGCTGAGGCTGCCGTCATCGCCTGGATGCGGCACCAGACGACTTGCTATGACTCGATGAAGATCGGACGCGTGAAGGGCCAGCGTCGGGAGGTGCGTCGGATGCTCGCCCAGCGGTCCAAGGAATTACTCGGGGCATACAGGCGGGGCGAGGCTGTTTCGAGTGCGTGTCCTTTGGCTCGGGCCCTGGTGGAATTGCCCGCCCGAACCGCATGACGGCACTGTTCAGCGGCTATTCGTGCTCTCCATCTATATGAAGCTCGCCGTCGGAATCTATCTCCACGTGCAGTCTCATGGGATGGCAGCAAACGGGGCAGTCTTCAACATAGTCCTGGTGTGAGCCGGCCGAGATATCCACCGGCACGACGATCTCTTCGCCGCAGGAGTCGCAGATGTAGGTTGCATCGGGATCAGCGGCGGGCTTCTTTTTGCGGCGGCGTTTTTTCATGGCGTAAAGGGCAGGGCGGAGGATGGCGGATATGGAATCGTGCTCGTTGGACCGTGAGCTTACAGAGCGAACAGGGAACAAGTGAAACGATGAGTTCCAGAGTCCAGAAAATGCCACCCGCTAATGAATGGCATTTACGTACCCCACCCAGGTGCAGAAACCGGCACTATTGAGTCGGGTTCCCAAACGTGACCGCGTAATATGTCCCGCCATCTTTTGCGAAAGCATAGGCCGCACCAATTTCTTTCCAGCAGGTCTTCACGATCACTGCTCTATGGCCCGGGCTTTTCATCCAGCCAGGAACGACGATGGGCAACTGCTTGGGAACTGGCCCGGCACCCCTGCTCGCAAAAGCAATGATTTCGCTGCAACGATCATCGGCATCAGGCTTTGGTCGAATATGCCCCGTATTGCCCTCTCTGGTGACGTCGAAGAGATCCTGCCACTTCAAATAGCCAGTCTTCAGGATTCTGGTGGCATGATGATGGTCGCTATTGAGATAGGTGTCGAAGCCTTCTGGTTTCTGGCCTTGAAGGTGCTCCATCATCTGGACCTTCGCCATCCACTTGCTATGCGATAACGCAGCCTGTTCGAGCTGCTTGTTGTAGGTGAGGCGAACCAGGCCGACCTTTTGCCGTTCGTCATTCACCATCTCGGCGACTCTTCGAAAAAGATCATTCCCCAACGCTTCTGAAGCGAGTCCCGAGAATACACAGAAGGCGATGAGGAATGATCGTACGCTCATGAGAAATGCCTGGCGTTGGTTGGGAGACATTCTTGCCGAATCGTCCGAGCATGACGGACAATCGCATCCTTCGGCAACGGCCCTATTGTGCCTGGAGCCTTTCGGGCTGTGGGCCATCGTGGCTCTCGTTGACCGAACTTCAGCGGCGGCTTGGTATCCGGCAGGCCGCATGGCGAGTGCTCCGGCGAAGAAGCAGGCTTGAGATGGCTGAACCCCGATACATGCCGGCCATCGAGCTTCCGCCTTACAGTTACGTCCCCTGCCATGACTTGCCGCATCCGGTAAACGATCCGGCCGGTCATCTGTACGCCACACAGGATTCCACTCCAGAGCAACTGATCTCCACCGCCACGCTCGCCGAGAATTCCAGGTGGCTCCATGCCCTCGACCTCTTTAATGCGGGCTAATACTGGGAGGCTCATGAATCCTGGGAGAGCTTCTGGAACGCCTTCGGCAGGACGACTCCCGAGGCCCAATTCGTTCAAGGACTGATTCACCTCGCTGCCGCTGCCGTCAAAATCCGTGAGGGCAAACCCAGTGGCGTGAGCCGACACACGCAACGGGCCAAGAAACTTCTTGGCGACCTGGAAGCGGCTCACGTTCGCGGCACACTTGGGCTCGACCCGGGGAGTATTTCAGCAGTGGTCGCTGAACTCGAGGGCTGCACCCCGGCATGCTGGCACACCTCGAGAACGCCGGTTGTAAGGGTGCTGGGCGAGAACCTCCGACTGGCTGGATAATTCCGTGCGTGTCTGGGGTGCCCTGGACGCACAAAAGCCGTCCAGTTCAGGGCGTCGTGGCAGGCACCGAAACCCACGGCACTTTGGGGCGTTGAATCAACATAGCCTGAAAGTCCTACCACCGAACGGAGCCACAGTCATGTCGCGAACGAAGATGGTTCTCGCGAATCTTGTTTTGACCTCTGCTATGTGCCTCGGTGTGACTCGGCCCGTCTTTGCAGCCCCCGGAGAAAGCGACGCCAAGAGGGCTGAACTCCGCCAGAAGGTCCTGCAGGAGTTTGACAAGAACGGCAACGGCCAGCTTGATCCAGACGAGCGAGCAGCCGCGAAAGAAGCCGTGCAGAAACGGCGTAAGCAGGGGACTGGCAAAGGCCAGGCCGGAAAGAGCGGAATTGATCCGGAGATTCGCCGGAAAGCCCTTGAGAAGTTCGACACTGACGGGTGACCCCGGGCCGTAGAATCCCGCATGGCCGCCTCACGCCCAGCCGACTCGCAGGCTCTCATCGTCTGCAAGTCAGTCCATCACCAGAACACGGCGAAAATAGCCCGTGCGATGGCCGATGTGCTCGGGGCCGAATGTGTTTCGCCCAATGAGTGCTCCTACGAAAAGTTGGCCTCCTGCAAAATTCTTGGCCTTGGCTCGGGTGTCTATTACGGCCGGGTGCATGATGAACTCTGGCAATGGGTCCGCGATATGCCGGAGAAATACACCGAGAATCTCAGCGTGTTCATTTTCACGACGTCGGGCCTGCCGGTACTCGCGAAACTCTGGCACTGGCCGTTGAAATCAGCCCTCATGAACAAGGGCTATGAAGTCATGGCTGAATTCAGTTGCCGCGGCTTCGACACATGGGGCCCGCTCTGGCTCACCGGGGGGCTGAACAAGACACACCCAGATGAGCGGGACATTCAGCAGGCGAGGGATTTTGCCGGGAAACTCAGCCGGGCCTTATTTGTTGGAAATTAAGTTTCGGGCTCCAAAGCCCCACTTTTTTTTGGGCTGGGAAAATCCGTTGGCCGAATTGACCCGTCGTGCCCGCCATATGAAGTAGGCTACCGAACCACTCGGCTGCCAACTTGTCCTTGTCCTTCCTTCCGTCGCAAAACACGAAAAGGGGCTCTGCGATGAAAAACCACCTTCCTCCGGTTCGAGGTGTTCTGGGCGTGCTCTTCTTCTGCGTGGCTGCTTTCTTGGCGTGCAGCCCCGTCCTCGCCCAATACCCGTCGCAGCAATACAGTGCCACTCCCAATGCGTTCGGGGGCTACAACTACAGCAATGGTGGCTACAGCACCCCCAATGTGTTCGGCGGCCAGAACTTCCATGCTCCGGGTGGCGGCACAATCACGAGCAGCCGCAACGTCTTTGGCGGGCAGAACTACAGTAACGGCTGGTCGAGCACTCCCAATGTCTTCGGCGGGCAGAACTTCTCGGGCCCAAATGGCCAGTCGTTCTCGACGCAACGAAACGTGTTTGGCGGCCAGAACTTCAGCAACGGCGGCCACACGATGCCAAATGCGAGTGGCGGCTTCAATTTCTCGGGCCGCTGAATACCAAAACCAGGGCGGGTGCGGGCATGCCCAGTCGTGTGCCCGCAGCTGCTTTTTCGCAGCGGCTAGTCGTGGGGTTCATTCTGTTGACGGCGGTTGAAAACGGCGGCGCGGGGCGGTCGAAAATGGTGGCGCTGGGTGGTGTCGATCTCCCCTGAGACAGTGGGGGTGTCGCGGTTGGTTCGGTTCCCTTGTCAGTCCGCCCGCCGTCGTCGCCGCTTGGCGTCTTGGAGGCGGTAGCTCTCGCCCTTCGTCTCCAGAATGTGGCAGCGGTGGGTAAGCCTGTCCAGCGCTGCTCCCGTGAGCCGTTCGCTGCCAAGGACTTCAGTCCAGTTCTCGAAGGGTAGGTTCGTGGTCACGACGAGGCTGTTGCGTTCGTAGGCCGTCGCGATGACGTCGAAGAGCAGTTCGGCTCCGGCCTTGCTCGCAGGGACGTACCCGAGTTCGTCGAGGACGAGGAGGTCGAGCTTGGCCAGCTGCTGTCGCATGCGCAGCAGATGCCGCTCCTCCTTGGCCTCCAGAAGCAGCGTGACCAGTTCGGTCACGCGGAAGAACCGCACCTTCCGCCCCTGAGAACAAGCGGCCATGCCGAAGGCGGTGGCCAAATGCGTCTTCCCCGTGCCGGATGGCCCGACGAGCAGGATGTTCTCGCGGCGATCGAGGTACTCGCCCTTCACGAGTTCGAGCACCTGGGGCTTATTGACGCTTGGCCTGGCCGAGAAGTCGAACTCATCGAGCATCTTGGTGGCCGGGAACCTCGCCGCCTTGAGCCTCCGTTCCGCGGCCTTCCGCTCCCGCTCGATCAGTTCCAGCTCGACGAGCTGCAGGAGGAACGCGAGGTGATCTGCGTTGTCGGCAGCGCACCGCTGGGCGATCTTCTCGGCCTCCGCCAGCATCGTCGGCAGCTTCAGTGCCTTGAGGTGGTGCTTGAGCAGCACCGTGCTCTTGGTCTCGGTCTTGCTCATGTCACCACCTCCGAGAGCAGCGATTGGTAGGCGGCCACGGGCGTTGTCTCCACACGCACGCACGCCAGGTGTGGTCTGCCATCGAGTGAGAAGAGCCGCACCGGGCCGTCGGCCCGGTGCTCGACGACCGAGCGGATGCTGTCGGAGTCGGAGAGGCCGATGTCGAGGGCGTATTCGACCCCTGCCGTGACCTCATCCAGACTGAATCGCTCCAGGAGCCTCAACACCCGGATGAACGACCGCGTTCCCGACTTCGGGTCATCGGCCTCCATTCGCCTGCGGAGCAATGCAAAGCACTCTGGGAGGTTCCACTGCTCCAAGGGCTTCGCATGGTCGAAGCCGCCGGGCTTGCGTTCTAGGAGTGCCAGGTAGTGCACGGGCTCGAAAAAGGTCTTCTCTCGATCCCAGCACCTAGGGTACCGGGCAAGAAGTCGGTCCTCGTAGACGAAGCGAACCTCGTCAACCGTGGCGATGACGATCACCTTCCGATGGGCGTAGCGAACGGGGACGGAGTAGTCGTTAGTCTCGAATCGCACGAGGGACTCCGAGTTGACCGTGCCGTCATCGATACGCCGGGCCTCGAAAGGTCGCGTTGGTAGCGGTAAAAACCCAGCCAAATCGTCCCGAAGCAGCTCCCGCTTGGTGCCGGATCGGCCGCGAGTTCGCTCGTCGAGATCTCGTCGACAGGACTCGAGGAGATGCCGGTTGAGCGTCTCGAATGAATCAACGTTCGGCACCGGCACGAGGAACCTCCGCCGTGCTGTCCCCAGCAGTCGCTCGACGTGGCCCTTCTCGTTCGCACGTCGCACCCGACAGAAGTGCTCAGTGAACAGGTAATGGCTCTGGAGGCGCAGGAACTCCTTGGTGAGCTTCCGCTCCCGACCCTTGAGAACCTCGATCACCGCGATGCCAGAGTTGTCATACGTGATCCGTCTCGGCACGCCACCGAACTCCTCGAAGGCTCGCCGGTGCCCCTCCATGAACGTCTCCGTGCATTCCTTGGGAAAGGCCTGCACGAACATCGCCCCCGAATAGGGCAGCGTCATCACGAAGATCGCTGCCTTCGTCTCCTTCCCAGCGATTCGCACCGTCGCCTCGCCAAAGTCCACCTGGGCCTCTCCCGGTGGATGGAAAAGCGGCAGAAACACCTCGCGGCGGCTGATCCGGTACTCCCGAACAGCATCCTTCACCACCGTCTCGCCGCCGGTGTAGCCATGCTCATCACGGAGGCGTTCGAAGATGCGGCGGGCGGTGTGCTTCTGCTTCGTCGGTGCCTTGCCGTCGTCTTCAAGGATCTGCCGGATCACCGGCAGGACCGGCTCCAGTTTCGGCTTCGGCCTCTGGTTCGCCTGCCGATAGCCCGGCGGCTCGTCGTGGGCCAGCATCTTCTTCAGTGTGTGCCAGCCGATCCCGTACTTCGCGATCGCGGCCCGCTTGCTCAAGACGCCGGTCAGCACCTCACGCCGTATCTCGCTCCAAATCTCCATGTCGCTGTGCACTCCTGTGCCTCTCTCTGGAAGGGGGTGTGATCGGGGCTGTCGCCCCGATCGTCCCCTCGCAAAGAACTGCACGCTTGTGCGCCGCCATTTTGGACCGCCGCGACACGGTCCCCGCGCCGCCGTTTTCGACCGCCGTCAACATTCGTGGGCAATCACCGCGTGTTCGCCAGCCGGCTCGTGCATCTGTTGTCGCTCGTGCCGAGCCCCGAGGGGTCGGCGGCTGACGCCGTCCCAACTCTTGCATGCGGGCTGTCTGCCACTGAATCGCTACGAGGCGATCGGCCGTGCGTGGGCTATTTCGTCCGCGTGGGCCTGCCGGACTTGATCTGCCCGAAGCGTGGAAACGGCGATCGTCTCACCATCCAGCGTCATGAATTCGACTTCGTACCCCAGCCCTTCGCCATGCACGAGCACGACGGTGCCGATGTCTCCCGCCGCAAGCTTCTGCTCGGGCAGATCACACGTGAGCACGACCTCGTCAAGTTCGCGAATCACAGTTGGTTGGCCCTGACTATCGGATTCGAGCAACTGCGACATTTTACCGTCTCCTTCCGCGGATTGGGTGAGCGGTCACGAAACGAGGTGTTTCGCGGCCGTAATCGATGAACCACACTGTACGAATCCTGGCTCGATGCCCACTCGGCGAGCCGATCCAACCATCGATCACATATCGCACGCCGAACTCAGTGCCAGTCTCGTGCAACACGTCGTTCTCCACGGCATGTGTCGTCAGTTGGGCTGCCAACGAGGCGGGGGCAGATTCGTCGAAGCCGAGGCTGCGAATCGCTTCTTCCACCGATAGAAAGTCTGCTCGCTGATCCCGAGCTTCCGGATGATCTCGGCCACTGAAGTGCCAGACTCAGCCTGCCGTAGCGCGAACGCGATCTGCTCTTCCGTAAAGTGCTTCTTTCCCATTCGAAAAACCCACCCTTTCTGGTGATGCCAAGGTCAAAAAACCTAACATCCCGGATGGATCAAGAAATGGGGAGAACGTCACAGGGCTTCCCGAGCCCTACCACCGGTTGACGGAAAAGCCCGACCATGTGCCGCAGTGGTGCAGCAAGCACTGGCTGAAGGCCGGCGAACGCAAGGGCGGCGGCAAACGCCGCCGGGCGTCATAGCCCAGCTGGCTCTGTGGTGATCGTCACGACAGGGGCGGTACCTTCGGGTGCCGCCCCCGGTGTTTCGGCCTTCGTCACAGCCTTCGACGCCAGACGCTGTAAGAACGGGCTCGTGTACCGATGCCCGTGGATGTGTTCCAGCAACGGCTTTCCGGTCGTCGCCTCGATCTCCTGATTCAGTTGGTCGCGGACGCGGCGTACCTGCTCGACCGCCGTCTCCGGATGCTTTTGCGTCTCACTCATCGCCGATCACCTCCCGGGGGTTCCGGATTTCGAGGACTGGATACCCCTGCTTCAAGTTTACAGCGTTGAAGGCGTGAATGCGACGCAGGTTCACGATGTGCTTGAAGTTCCAACTCACGAGGACGTCGACCCGGGCCGCCGTAGCGAGTGCGATATGGAGCGCATCGGCTTTCTCATTCCTCCCCACGGCTCCATCATGAATGTATTGGGCAGCCAATGCCTCGGCCTCGGAATCGAGTGCCAGCACCTCGACGAGTGACTCAGGGATGCGCTCGAGATGCGCCCGAACCAGAGTTGGGGCCTTCTCCAAGTCGAGCAGAGTCAACTCGGATATCACCATCGCGTAGTCACCGTTGACCATAGCTGCGACGAGGCGACGAGAATGATCAATGAACTCGATGTCCTCGCAGCCGCCAAACACCGACGTATCGACGTAGATTCGAGGACGCCTGGCGGGATTATCCAGTCAGTCGCGCAGGATATGGTGTCGCACCACCATGTGGCCTGAGAATACCGTATAAGCCGGAGCGACTCGACGCCGGCCCGGCGATGACCGTGGGGCCGTTCCCGGTTTAACGGCTACGGCTAGTAAATTGGCATTCCTTCGTACACGCACCGGAAGGATCCTGACACATGCCCGTCCTGCTCCAGACGACGCTCCTGCTGATCTGCTCGAACGTGTTCATGACGTTCGCATGGTACGCCCACCTCAAGGACATGAGCGGCCGGCCGTGGTTCATCGCGGCCTTGGTGAGCTGGGGCGTCGCGCTCGCCGAGTATCTGCTGCAGGTGCCCGCGAACCGGATCGGCTACACGACGATGAACCTCGGGCAGCTGAAGATACTGCAGGAGGTGATCGCGCTCTCCGTATTCGTACCGTTCGCGGTGCTCTACATGAAGCAGCCGCTGAAGCTCAACTACGTGTGGGCGGCCCTATGCATCTGCGCGGCCGTCTACTTCGTGTTTCGGGAGTCGTGACGGCCGCCTGCCCGACGCCGCTCGCCGCCGTGTGGACGGTGATTCAAAGCACTCGGTTGTGAGCGGTCGGTCTTTAGAGTCGCCGAAACGCCGCGGCCAGCTCCGCCGACATACGAAAGCCGGCTGCGTCGAGCAGTCTGAGGGCTTCGTCGACGGCAGGTCCGAAACCGTTTTTCTTTGCCGCCAGCAATATGCCGATAGTGCCGGTAACCCGAATCCCCAGGCTCGCAGCGACAAGCCTGGCCTGCAGATCGTCCAAAACGATCAAGTCCGCCTGCGACTCGTACGCCAAGGTAATCGCCGCAGTTTCACCGCGGCCGAGTTCCGGGCGAAGAGACGAGCTCTTTGGGTCAGGCTCGGTCTGTATCCAATCTGCTCCCGCCAGGAAGGTCGATAGCGGGTGCGCAGTTCCACCGGCAAGCAGTTCATCGAGAACCGCTTGGGGTCGTACTACCGATCCGAAGAGTTGGCGTAGCAGGTCGACTTGCCCGATTCGGTCGAGCGCTATGAAAGCTGACGTGTCAACGACGACGCGCATCTGCGATCGCCTTCACATCCGAAGCAAGTTCATCAGCAGTCTGTTGGAAAACACTGACGCCGTGCTGTCCGCAAAGGGCAAGAAACTCGGCTCGTGGTACTCCAGCCAGTTCCGCAGCCATGCCCCCCGAGATGCGGCCGCATTCGAACATCTTGAGAGCCGCCATGAGTTGGATTTCCCTCGCCGCGTCCGCAGGACGCTTGCCCAGCGCAGATGGCAGCTCGGGCGGCATCTCGAAATTTACGGTCGCCATTATGGTATTTCCTTTATCCCTTGTTGGCGGGCCAACGAACGAAGTATATCCGACGCAAGCGGCCACGCGCTGACCCGCGATTGGCAGAAGCTTGCAGCCGTCTACTTCGTGTTTCGGGAGTCGTGAGGAACCGCCCGCCCGACGCCGCTCACCGCCGCATCGCCCGGCACGCGTCGTGGCACTTCTTGCAGGCTTCAGCGCACGCCTTGCAGCACGGCTCGTCGCCGCACTTCACGCATTCTGCGGCGCACTGCTCGCACGCCTCCTCGCAGACCTCGCACATCTCCTCGGCCAACGCGGAGTCGTACTCGAGGAGCGCGACGCATGTCCGGCAGGTCTCGATGCAGGTCAGGCAGGTTTTTTCGCAGCCCGGACAGTCGCAGCCGAGGATGCATTCGCGGCACGCCCGGAGACACTCGTTGCAGGCCTTGATGCATGCGTCCTTGGCGGCGGCATCGGCGTGCGGGGCATCCGCGGCGTAGGCGGCCACCGGCAGCGTCACGGCGGCGGCGAGAACGAAACGCATCACGAGTGGGGTTGTCGGCGACAGCATGGGTCGGCCCTTTTTCAGTTGGAGGTAGGTGAGCGGGAGCGGCTCACCGGAACTCTACGCAGCCCCGAGGCGGGCCGGCCAATGGCCCGCCGGGGCTCTGGTCGTCGGGCGTCGTAGCCCGATCGGCTCTTTGGATTTGTCACGGCAGGGGCGGTGCCTTCGGGCGTCGCCCCTGCCTTCTTTTTTCATGGAAGGTCACATGGTGAAAGTCACCACATTCAACGACCGGCCGGTGCGGCATGTTCGCTACATGCCCGACGGCTCGGTCATCCTGAAATTCTACGAGCAGCGGCCGACTGGCCGTGCTCGCCATCTCCGCGTGTCGCTGGCCCAGTGGCTGGCCGGTTGCGGGGTCTATCTGTTGGAAAGCCACGCCTCACGGCGTGCTCAGATCCGGCAGTTCGCCCGCCGTTGCGGGTGACGCCGATCCGATGACGCTCAGGACTGTTCGTAAGCGTTCAGAAAGTCCTCTCGCGAGATTGAACTCTGACGGCAGATCATCCGGAGAGTCGAGGACTTGATCGTCTTGTGGTTGGGAAGAGTCAGGGGCGTCTTTGTGCCATCGGTATTCTCCCGAACCATTGCTATGTGCTCACGCTCACGCACGATCTGGAAGCCGAGAGCTTCGAGCGCCGCCACCACGCGCGCCCTCGAGGCGTCTTTGGGGAACTTGGCCATCAGTCTGCGTTCGCGAGTTCGGTCTCGGTCATGTAGGCATGCAGGAGCGGTGAATCCTCCGCGAATGCATCCTTCCCGAAGGTTTCGATATGAAACCGGATCGCTGACTGAACGTCGGCAAGCGCTTCATCCGCTGTGTCTCCCTGACCAACGACACAGCCAGCAAACCCGAGCGGGTATGCAACAAACCCATCTTCATGCTGCTCCACGATGATTTTGTATTTGGTTGAACTCATAGCGGGCTCCAAGAAGGCGAGTGTTCCATTTCACTCTATGAACGTTCTGCTGTACCAGCAAGTGCGACTACGAAGTCCATCAGGCATTGATCACGACTGCCCACGCGCTTGAGACGGACCCGCGTGCTGGGCGCGTTGGTACCAGCGGGATTTTCGCCGTCGTCGCCGTCACGGCTCGTTCGAGCCGTGACCTAGCAGCTTTGCTTGCGTCGATCCGCTCGAGGATCGCTCCGATGCGGCGTATCGTCCCCATGTTCCCGTATTGCACGGCGGCCCGGGCCAGCTCGTCTGCTGTGATCCTGCCGGCGGCGATGTCGGCTCGAATCCAGTCATAGGCTTCGGGCAGGCTAGCGAATTGGGACCAATCGTAGACGGCATCGACGAGGGTGCGGGCGCGGGAGGAGTACACGAGGGTCTCGCCGGAAGGCAGTCGGACTTTCTCGACACCGCCGAGCCGGTCCCGGGCGACCTTGATGAGTTTCAGCGAGACGCTCCCAACCCGTCGCTCACCGGAGATTGCGTCGTTGTAGATCGTCGTGAGAGCAGGGAGTTGCTCCGAATAGCCGTACCGATTGAAGGCCTTGGACCCGGTGATCTGATAGCGGGCGTTCTTGTCTGCCATCAGGGCGTTGATGGCGGTGGCCTCGTCCGGCGTCCATATGCCGCCGAGGGGCAATCGCGGGGGAAACAGGTACAGCCCCTTGCGGACGTTGGCGATCATGCCGGATCGCGACATGCGGCTGAGGAGTTCCCGCTCCTGCTTCGCCGACAGGCGTAGCCCGGAGGCGAGTTCACCCACGCGCATGGTGCGAAGATTCCGCATCTGGGCGAGGGCGAGGGCGGCGGTTTCGAGTTGGCCAAGCTTCCGGGGCATGCCGGTATTCTATTTCTGGATAATTGCCTGTGAAGCAATAATCGCAAAATAGCCTACCTCGCCGCCGGCGGGCTGCGGTACCGCCAGTAAGAATCCCCAAACCGCCGGAAAACCAGCGGTTTGCGAGCGACATGGGGACCCGGGAATAAGCGAACTTCCCGAACGGGTAACTCGCTTATTCCCGGTTCGTCATGCCACCCGTTTTCCCGGGCTTTTCGCGGGGAAACGCCTGCCGGATCGCCTCGTCGTAACTGGGAACGGTCACCGGAGCCTTCCCAGGGTCGCACGCCTCGCGGACCATCGACAATCCTCGACCAAGGCTCTCGTATCACGGCTGGCCGGTAGGATCCGGCCGCGCGCCGCGCGGACGACCGCCGCGGCTCTGGCCGCGACCGCTTCCGCCTTCCCGCCCACGGGGACGCTCGGCATCCGGGTCATACGCGGGGTTCAAGTCTCGAGGGATCACTGCGGCCGTCTCGCGCTGCCAATCGCGGAGGGTTTCGGTGAGCCGCGCGGCGTCGGCGGGCCGCTCCGTCGAAAGGTCGTGCTGCTCGTGGGGATCAGTGGCGAGATCGTAGAGTTCGATATGACCGCCGTCCTCGAAGAACTCGACGAGTTTGAGCGCCCCCTCGCGCACTGCGCTCGATGGCGTGGCTCGGCCTACGTAGCAGGGAAAGTGCCAGAACATGCGCCGCGGGGCGGTAGCCCGGCCGGCAAGGAGCGGCGCGATGCTCGTGCCATCGAGCGGCTGGCCTACCGGCGGCTTGGCACCGGAGAGTGCGAGCAGGGTCGGGTAGATGTCGATGGTCGCCACGGGCTCGCCGCAGGTCGTGCCTGGCTTGGACACGCCGGGCCCGGCGATCACCAGCGGCACCCGAATGCCCCCCTCGTAGAGTTCGCCCTTGCTGCCGCGGAGCGGCGCCGTGAATTGCGGCGTGCCACCGTTGTCGGAGGTGAAGATGACGAGCGTGTCGTCGGCAAGACCGAGCTTCACGAGTGCGGCCATGATCCGTCCCACGTTCGCGTCCACGGCCTCGATCGTGGCGGCATACGCTGGGTCGTTGCGGCGATCGCGGTCCGCAGCAGCCTTCTTCTCATACTTTGTGAGGAGCCCTGGCTTCGGATCGAACGGCGCGTGCACTGCGTGGTCGGCGAGATAGGCAAAGAACGGCTGCCCCTGGTTCTTCTCGATGAAGGCCAGCACCTCATCGGTGAGCCGATCGGAGAGATAGTCGCCCTCCGATGAAAAATAGGCGTCCTTCGCGAAGCCGATCGACTCCGGAAACACGACGGTGTCGAAGCCCTGGCCGCCCGGCGTCACGGGCCCCCGATGGCCGCGACCCAGGTTCCACATCCCGAAGAACCCGGTCGCATAGCCGCGGGCTTTCAGGGCCTCGGCGATCGTGACGAGGTCGGTCGATAGCTCAGCGTTGCTGTCGGCCGCTCGGAGTTTGTGCCACGGCGAACCAGGCGGCTGCCGAGGATCGACGACCGTGTAGACGCCGTGCCTCGGTGTCACCTGCCCCGACATGAGGCAGGCTCGAGTCGGTGCGCAGTTCGGCGCGCTCGCATAGGCTTGAGTGAATACGAGGCCGCGCTTGGCAAGGGCGTCGAGATGAGGTGTCTCCACGAAAGCGTTGTCCATGAAGCCGACGTCGCGCCAGCCCATGTCGTCCACGAGCACGAGGATCACGTTCGGTGGCGGGTTGCCTGCGGCGCAGGACGCAGTCCTCCAGGCCGTCGTGACGGTGATAAGAGACGCGATGCACAGGAGGAGGCGACGCGACATCATGGGCGATCGCCCCGGTCATATGTGAACGTCAGCGTGCCCTCGCCGAGCGTGATGTTACGAACAGTCTCGAGCAACGCCCCTCGCGTCATGCCACCGGCAGGTGCGGGCGGGTTGGCAGACAACGCATAGACAGTCACGTGGTAGGTCTTTAGCCCAGGGCCCTTCGAGCACATCGGGTCGTAGCCGGACCGCCGCTTGTCGTTGAGGCCGACCACACCCACGTCGCGCGAGCCCTTCTCCAGCTTCGTGACGTTTGCAGGAATACCGTGCACCACCCAGTACGACTTCACCTGATCCGGAGCCTCGTGCCAGAGCACGAGCGCGTAGGACTTCGTGCCGCGCGGGCCCGCCTTCCACTCGAGCGGCGGAGAAATGCCCGCCCCGTCACAGGTGAACTCCACGGGCAGCCTGCGATCCGGGCCGATCGCAGGGCTCGACGGTGCGAGCAGCCCCGCCGCTGGAGCGGGTCCGGCAGGAGCCGGCCGGGCGTCCGCGCCGGGCCGTGATCCTTCGTCACGCGGCGGCGGTCGGTCGTCTCGACGGCCGGCTCCGGCACCGCGGGGCTGGAACGTGTCCGACGTCTTCCGCCCTGCCGGATCGGTGAACGTAAAAGCCACGGCACCGCTTGGTTGCACCGTGTATTCCACCGTGCCCCTGCGGCCGCCGATCTCGTAGGTGAGCAGCCGCGTGCCCGGCGTCTTCCCGGTGAAGGCCACGATCTTCGCGCCCCGCAGCGGCGGCAATGCCTCGCGGACGCCACGGGCCCGCGGCTGCGGGTCGACCTGGCCATCGCGTTCGGCCACCTCGCCACGGAAGCCCCCGTTGAGATACGGATACTGTTTCTGGGCGTGGTAGTGGTAGTTGCCGTCGGCGTCCTCGTGGCCCCCCATCCAGTCTAGGCCCTTCACGGGTGAGCCATCGGGCTCGGCGAAGCCGTAGATGGGATATCCGTCGAGCGCCCACGCGATCGGCTTTCCCTTGCCGACAACCTTCTCGAGGTGCACCGGCGCGATGTGATAGTGGTAGTCGTCGGCCCGGCCGCAGTGGCCGCCGAAGTCGTCGAGTTCGCCGATGGCCAAGGCGTCCTCGCCGCGGTTGTTGAGCGGGTTGAAAATCGGGACGCCGTTGACCGCCAGCGCGATCGCACCCCGCAGGAATCGATCCTTGGTGGTGACGGGGTCTGCCGCCGGCACAGGATGCAGCGGAATCCGCCAGGCATTTTCGCCCGTATAGGGCTGCGGCAACGGCACCTGTTGCTGCCACGCACGGATGCCAACCATGAGCGGATGGTCCGGGATTCCGTTCGACTCGACGTAGAACCAGCGATCGTCGCGGCGCGTGGCGACCGTCTTGAGCTCCTCGAACGGGGCGAACGTTTCGGCGATATCGGTGACGACCGCGCGGTCCGGACGTGCCGCCGCGGTGAGCAAGAACGGCGAGGCCGGCCTCACTGCCGGCGCGGCCTCCGCAGCAGCGTCACGATGCCGGTGCCAAGGGTGTGCAGACGCGGACGTGCAGCAGAGCCCCACCACCGCCACGGCGAACAGCACGTGTGGCAACCGTGTCATCCGTCGCGCTCCCTTTGCTTGCCGCCCCGCCCCTTCTCCTGCTTTTTCATCCCGCCCTTGCCGCCTTTTCGCGCCCGCTCCTCCACCGGCGCGGAAGGGTCGAAGGCAGGGTTGGGCGTCGGCAACTGCGCCCCGACGTCGGCCAGATAGCGATCCAGTTGCTTTCGCAGCCTTGCGGCCTCGGCCGGCATCGCCGCCGCCAGATCCTCCCGCTCGCCGATGTCATTTCCGAGGTCGAAAAGTTTTGCCGTGTCGTCCTCGTAGAAGGCGATCAGCTTCAGGTCGCCCACGCGGATCGCCGAGTGGGGCGCATGGCCGCTCTGATAGTGTGGAAAGTGAAACACGAGCTCGTCGCGCGGCCGCTTCACCTCCCCCTTGCCTGCATGCGTCATGAGCGTGGCGATGCTGCCGCCCTCGACCGCCTGTGGAATTCTCGCCGCCGGCACGCCCGCCCATTCGCAAAACGTCGGCAGCAGATCCTCACCCACGACCGGCACGTGGCACCATGATCCAGTCGCGACGCCCGGCCCACGCACGATGAACGGCACGCGGATGCCCCCCTCCCACAGCGAGCCCTTGCCGCCGTTCAGGCCATCGCGTTTTCCGCCGCCGCCCGATCCGTTGTCGGACATGTAGATCACGTAGGTGTTGCCTGCGAGTCCGAGTCGGTCGATGGCGTCGAGCACCCGCCCCACGCCCGTGTCGAGGTCCTCGGTCAGCGCTGCCACGGCGGCCCGCCGGTCGCCCCCCTCGCCCGCGCTCCCCGCATACTTGGCCTTCGTGGCCGCGAGCGCATTGTGGGGCGCGTGGAGCGCATTCCACGAGAGTTGGATGAAGAATGGCCTGCCAGACCCCGTGCTCCTCTTCATGAAGGCCTCGGCCCGCTCGGCCATGCCGAAAATGTCCACGGGATTGGGATCGACAAACCGTTCCGCGTGTTCATTGCCTGTGTCTCCGTCGCTTTCGTCGTAGCCGTGCGCGTTGGGCCCACCGCCACCAATGTGCCACTTGCCGTAATGGGCAGTTGCATAGCCGGCCTGCCGCAGGAGTTCGCCGATCGTCGTCTCGCTTGCGGCAATCTGCTTGATGAGCTTCGGCTCGAGGAGTTTGTGGCCCCGCTCGGGCGGCGCGGCCTTCGTCCAGTGAAGCGCGGCGGGGCTTCTGCCAGTCTGGATCGAGATCCGCGTTGGAGAGCAAACGGGCGCGGGGGCGTAGGCGTTGGAATAGCGCATGCCCTGGGCGGCGAGCCGCTCCAGGTTCGGGGTGTGGAAGAGTGCAGCTCTCGATCCGGGGACGCCCGGGGCCATCTCGACCGACGTGCAGTCCCAGCCCTGATCATCGGAGAGCATGAGCACGATGTTGGGCCGGGGGTCTGCGGCGGCCAACGTCGTGGTACCCATGGCAAGGCAGAACACGAGGCAAGACGAGCGCACGACGGCGATCATCGCGATTCCCTCCGCGGCGGCTTCCCACCCGCCCTGCCGCCCGGCTTTCGCGGCCCGACGGGCACCGAGTCGTTGAGGCCCGAAAAATTGGGTCGGGCCTTGCCGTCCGGTGGAGCCTCGACGCGGTGACGAAAGATCACCGTGTTGTCGAGTTTGAGGTCATCGGTCCAGATGAAAGTAGCGTTTGCGAAATCAGCCTCGTAGAACGGCTGCTTGGGCTCCACCTCTCTCTCGGTGAACTGCCGGGCGCGTTTCCAATCGGAGTCCTCGAAGTCGATCGCAAACCAGTTTGCAGGAATTGGGGTGTTCTCCACCCGTGGGTTCGTCGTGTCACCACCGACCGGGCCGTGCGAGAAGCATTTGGCCTTCCATGAACCGTTGGTGACGGTGCCGTCTGCAAACTTGAGAATGAATCCCGCGTCGCCCACATTCGTGTTGGCGTATTCCATGCCGGTCTTTGGGTCGGCGTTATCCTTGGCCATCACGGCGATCGTCATCGGGTACGCGGGCAGCAGATCGACCGAAATCACGTTGTGAGGAATGAACGCGATCGAGTCGACGGCAACGAGTTCGCCGTTGACGTAGAGCACAAACCAGTTGTCGGCGTAGACATTCGCCCGGATCGTGTCATCAAGGGTCGGCTTGCGCGATGGGGCGGACTGGGCGACACCAACGACCGCAGCGAGCGCAGCCACGAGGCAGATCGTGGTCGGGGTCAGAAGGTGCAGAGATCGCCGCAACGCAGAGGCCTCCCGGGGAGAACGATGCACGACTACTCCCATCTTGAACGGCCGACTCCTACGAAAGTTTCACGGATTCTACCCCTTGGCGAGCGAGCGGATCTTCCGCAGGTCGAGAACGCCCTTCGCTCCCCAGCCCTTCACGCCCTCGGGAATCGCGGGCCGGAACTCCTCGTAGAGAGCGAAGGCCTCCGCCGCCAACTCCCGCGGTCGGTAGGCGTGGGCGAGCGTCGTCATCGCGGCCCGGGCCGCCTCCAGATCGTCGCCAAACTTCGTCTCCAGATACGCCTCCGCACTCTCGGCCGTCACCACGGCCCGGCCGCTCACCGCCCGGATGCCATCCGCCGTGTTCTTCGCTGGCACTGTGCGGCCGCAGAGTTCAATCCAGAATTGCTCGCCGCGTTCCCGCTCGCGGGCCGCCTTCGTCTTCTCTTCATGCGGCTTGAAGATGCCCAGCCGTCGCCCCTTGGATTGGGCGTTCAGGCCCGCCAAAGCCTTACCGAGGCTCAGCGACTCCTCCCAGCGGAACCCGAGCCGCTGGGCGACAACGGCTGCCCAGAGCATCAAGACGGGTGCTCGGTTGATCGAGATGGTGGCGGGCATATCGCAAGGATATGCCTGTCGCCCGTGACCGCGGTGCCGGCCGCAGACATTCGGCCCGTCACGCGAACCGGTTCTCGACCACCACCTCGGACAGGGCCAGTTGCCCGCCCTTTGGCATGGCAGGTTTCACAGCCTTGCCGACGGCGATCATGAAACCGATCACGTGGTCGCTTGGTAGGTTGATGATCTCCGCCACCTTCACCGGGTCGAAGCCGATCATCGGGCAGGAGTCGTAGCCCATGGCCTTGGCCGCGAGCATGATCGTCTGCCCCGCGATCCCGCACGACCTCATCGCCTCGTCCCGCTGCAGTTGCTCTTTCCCTTCGTAGAACGGCCCCATCCAGCCCGTGACGAGTTTTTGGATCTCGGGTGCGGCGTTCCGCCAATACCGCTCGGGCGACTTCTTCCAAGCCTTGAGGTCAGCGGTGAGCACGATCAG
>JBJTOU010000058.1:0-4899 GCA_046074725.1 Planctomycetia bacterium | reverse complement strand
AGCGCGTCGACACGGGCGGTGACCGACGGATCCTCCTCGCAGGGCGGCGCGTGGTGCGGTTTGAGCCGGGCGTCGATGACCAGCGGCCCGCGGCAGCCCCAGTGCTTCTGGTGCGTGAACGCTTCGATGCCGTGCACGTCGGCGGCTGGGTTGGAGCGTGTGAATGTCACCCACAGAAAGTTTTCGAGCGACGCCGCCGCGAAGCCGGCATCATCGACGATCACCACCAGTGGCCACCCTCGCAGCGGATGGTCGCGTCCGATCGCCGACACCAGCCGCTCGATGTCGCGTGACCACGGGGCTGCCGACGCCTGCTCCCAGATGGCCGCGTCGTTCGGGGCATCGAGCCGAGGCCGCGGTTCGATGCGAGGGCCCTCGATCGCCAGTACGCCCGGCATGCAGATCCGTGGGGTGGTGAACCCGTCGGGCAGCGGCATCGCGGCCGGCTGCTCCCGCGGGAGTGAACGGATCACAGGCCCACGGGCCGCCACGACGAGCTTCGAGCCGACGTTAAAACCGCTCCCTGAATAATCGAGCGTGTCGATCGTGGTTTCGGTCTGGAAGTGGCAGTCCCGCCGCCAGTCGGCGCGTTCGAGGAGGTGCGCGAGAAACGGCAGAACGTCGTGGGCATCGAGGGCCGGTGCGTCGTCCTGCGCGACGATGAAAAGATACTTTGCCAGCGAGAGCTGGCCCTGCCCCAGGATGGCCGACGCCTGCGTGAGCAGTTCGGCAGGTCGATCGGCCTGCCGCCAAGGAAGGTAACGCTCGCTTCCAACCGCCAGCAGCAGCGGGTGAACGCCCGAGGCATCGACCGCATGCACGCTCCCCACGCCGGGGATCACCGTCGGGATCACCGGGCCGGTCAGTTCATGCACGAGCCAGCCGAAGAGAGTGTCTTCCTGCGGCGGCCGGCCGACCACCGTGATCGGCCAGATGGCGTCGGCACGGTGCCAGACATGATCGACCCGCATCACGGGAAAATCGTGGCGACGGGCGTAGTAGCCGAGGTGGTCGCCGAACGGTCCCTCGGGTTTCGTCGCGCCGGGCACGATGGTGCCCTCGATCACGAAGTCGGCTTCGGCGTAGACCGCCGGGCGATTCTTCCGCCGGATCATCGGGATGCGGTGGCCGGCAAGCACGCCTGCAAACGTCAGCTCCGAGAGCCCCTCTGGCAGCGGCATTACGGCCGACGGCGCGAGGGCCGGAGCGCCCCCCACGAAGATCGACACCTTCAGCGGCTCTCCGCGGGCAATCGCCGAGGCATGATGCACCCCGATGCCGCGGTGGATTTGATAGTGGAGGCCCAGTTCGTGGTCGGGTTCATAGGTGTTGCCGGCAAGCTGCACGCGATACATGCCGAGGTTGGAGTGCGCGGTGCCGGGGCGATTCGGGTCTTCGGTGTAGACGGCCGGGAGCGTGATGAAGGGGCCACCATCACCGGGCCAGGCCGTCACCTGCGGGATCCGTGAGAGCGGAATCTCGCGGGCGAGCGACGGGCCCGATCGCACCGTCCTCGGGAGCATCGACAGGGCATCCCATGGTGCTCTCCAATACCGCCACGGTTTCTTGAGCGCCTCGGAGGGATCGATCTTGAGTTCGACGAGCCGTTTCACGCGGTCGAGCGAATCGGCGAAGATCCGCTCGATCCGCCGCTGCGTGCCGTAGAGGTTTGTGAGGACCGGAAACGCTGAGCCCTTCGGCCCGGTGAAGAGGACCGCCGGGCCGCCGGCGCGGAAGAGTCGCCGCTGGATCTCGGCGATCTCCAGATGCGGATCGACGGGATGGTCGATCTCCACGAGCTGCCCCTCGGCACGGAGCATGTCGACACAGCCGCGGAGCGTCCGAAATCCCATGATGATGCAAAACCTCCGCCACCATCGTAGCCAGGCCGCCGCGTGTGTAGGATTGGCACGCCGTTCCCGGCAGCACCAACGTTCCCACGGAGCCTCGCCCACCGATCATGGTCACCCTCACCAGCAGCTACGAAGGCGGCCTGCGGTGCCGCGCCACCCATGGCCCGTCCGGCACGACCCTCGTCACCGATGCCCCGGTCGATAACCACGGCAAAGGAGAGAGCTTCTCCCCGACCGACCTCGTCGCGACGGCGCTGGGGGCCTGCATGATGACGATCATGGGGATCGTGGCCGAGCGGCATGGCATCGACCTGGCCGGCATGACGGCCGAGACGGTGAAGGAGATGACGAAGCAGCCGCCGCGCCGGATCGCGTCGCTCCGCACGCGGCTGAGGATTCCGCTGCCGGCGGATCACCCGCATCGGGCCGCGCTCGAGCAGGCGGCCCACAGTTGCCCCGTCCACAAGAGCCTCCATCCGGAGATCGACGCGGCGATCGAATTCGTCTGGGCAGGCTGACCGTCATGGCAGGATGCGAAGTCCGACGGCCGTGTTGAGGTCGAGCATGGCCCGGCGGTGGCGGACGAGCGCGTCGCGGTGGCTTTGCGTCGTCTCCGCCACGGTGTCGAGGTTGTCCTGGAAGTCGTCGGCGTTGATCGTTCCCGCCGCGAACTGCTCGGTCTTCCGGCGGATGAGCGAGTGGGCCCGGGGCAGCACCTCTTTCTCGATCTGCCCGAGCGCCTCGCTCGATCGGAGATATTCCCGCTCCGCAAGCCGCACCTCGGCGACCGCTCGCCGCTCGAGCGAGGAAAGCTCGAGCTTCGATTGAGACACGTTGCTCTGGGCACGGGCGATGTTGCCTTGGTTGCGGTTGAAGATCGGAAGCGCACACGTGAGACCGATGGCCCAGGAGGTGGCCGTCTGCCTGTTGTAGGGGCTCGAGTCCTGGATCGTGATCGGGTCGTAAAAGAGGTAGACATCGTCGAGCCTGTTGGCCCGCTGCAGTCCCACCTCGGCGTTGGCCCGGTTCACGCCCAGCCGCGCGGCGAGCACGTCGGGCCGGCAGCGGAGCGCGATCGCCATCAGTTCTTCGGTCGGTGGCGGCGGGGGAACCGTGTCGCGGAGAGTTCCCCGGGGCTCGAGCCGCATCGTCTCCCCGGGCGGCAGGTTGAGCAGGACGGCGAGCCCTTCCTGCGCGTCCTGGTAGGCCTCTTCAGCCTCCCCGAGGGCGGCGCGGGCCCGCTCCAGGACGAACGCCAGGTGATCGATCGCGTCGTTGGCAACGGGGTCGTCGGGCTTTGAAGACGCCCGGTATTCGGCGAGGAATCCTTCCTGCCGACGCACGGTCGCACGAGCCGAGAGCCGATCGATCCGCGCGGCTTGGAGGGTGACGAATGCACGGCCGAGGGTGTCGATCTGCCGTCGCGATACATCCTGGAACTGGGCCTCCAGCGCCGTGCGGGCCATGCGGGCCACCACCACCCGCGACTGACGCTTGCCCGAGACGTCGATCGGGTAGGTGATGTTGACGTCATACTGCGTGGGGCCGCCCGGTCGCTGTTCGTTGAAGGAGCCGTAGGGAATGAACTGGGTGTCCATGTAGACCAGCGGGTTGGTTCGCAGGCCGGCGGTGAGGATGTCGGCGTCGGCCTGTGTCAGTTCGTGGCGAAGAGCACGGAGGTCGAGGTTGTCGGCCATCATCCTCTCGATGGCTTCGTCGAACGTGAGGCCGTCCGGAGGTCCCGGGTCGTCGAGCACTGCGGTGTCGATCGTGGTGACGGGGATGGGCAGGGCGGTCGGAGGCATCGGTGTCGGCAAGGATTCGGGCGTCTGCATTCCCCGAGCAGCCGCGATCGAGGAGGCGCCGGGGAGCGGCTTGCCTCCTCGCGGAATCCGGCCCGTTCGACGCTTGCCGCCGAGGGCGCCCGTGCCGGCGGCGCCGCCGGTCGCGCCGGGGATGTTCATGCTCGGGGCGAGGGCTCCCGGACCGGGGCCGAGCGAGGGCTCCATCGAGCCAGGAACGGGGCCCAGGTTTGGAAATTCGAGGATCGCCGTGCGCGGCTGCGATGAGGAATCCTGCTGGGCCGCCGCGGGAGGCGAGTTCAACGCAAGCAGCGCCCATGCGACCAGGAACATGGCCGCATGCCATCGATGCCATACGTGCTTTGTCGCGTCGCCCACGTTCTTCCCCGTGGCCGGGAATTCGATGCGCAGGGGGCCCTCTCGGCAGAGGAACATCCGCCGATGCGGTATCATCGGAACTTCCGGTGCAGACGATTCATCCTCGCCGACCGTCTCGGTCGCCTGGGATCGTTTCCGTCTTGCCCAGCCCTCCCAGCCTTCGCCCCGATTTGCCATGGCCGATCTCTTCACCGCATCCCGCGCCGCGAACGTCGCCCGCGCCGCGCCGTTGGCAGCCCGGATGCGGCCGCGCCGGCTCTCCGACTACGTGGGCCAGGAGGAGGTCGTCGGGGCGGGAAAACTGCTGCGGCGGCTCATCGAAGCCGACCGGCTCGGGTCGGTGATCCTCTATGGCCCGCCCGGCGTCGGGAAGACGACGCTCGCCGAGATCATCGCGCACGAGACGAAGCGGCGGTTCGTGGAACTATCGGCGACGGCGTCGGGGGTGAAGGAGGTCCGCGAGGTCCTCGAGGCGGCGCGGCGGCGTCTTGAGGATGACGGCCAGCGGACATGCCTCTTCATCGACGAGATCCACCGCTTCAACAAGGCGCAGCAGGACGTGCTGCTGCCCGATGTGGAGAACGGCGTCATCGCGCTGATCGGCGCGACGACCCAGAATCCGTTCTTCGCGCTGACCAGCGCCCTCGTCAGCCGCAGCCGTATCTTCGAGCTCGAGAGCCTCTCCCGCGACGACATCGCACCAATGCCACAAGTTCTAATAACGTTAACACCAGTCGCATCAACTGATCGGAGGTTCGCAGCAGCAGCAACACCACGTGTATATCTGCTGAGATGCCTTCCGGACCCTCTGTCTCTACGACAGTATCGCGCAACAAGTAATCATCCCCATATGATTAGCGAAGGAC
>JBJTOU010000057.1:0-5605 GCA_046074725.1 Planctomycetia bacterium | reverse complement strand
TCAAAGGCGCGTTGACCGAGCAGTATGTAGCCCAACAGCTCATCGCGCACGGCGACACTGCTGAGCCCGCTACGCTTTTCTATTGGCGGAATGAAAAGACGGGAACAGAAATCGACTTTCTGATCGAGAATGGAGGTGTGCATCCCGTCGAAGTGAAGGCCGGCGTGAATGCCCGCAGCAAAAGCCTCGCGAGTTTCCGCCAGCAATTCAGACCTTCTGCCGCTCTCCGGGCGAGCGTGTTGAACCTGAAAGCCGACGCCGACGTGATCAACATCCCACTGTACTTGATGCCCGCTCTCAGCCACGTGTTGCGGCTGGCGAGGGAACGTTCGTGAGTTTCAAGGTGACCATTCCCCGCTATCGATTGCTGGCCGTAGCCGTGTGACGCCATAATCGTCCGGAAAGGCTTATCGCATGAACCGCGACGCGAGTGTGACGGCCCTCTTGATCGTGGCGATCGCGATCCTGGCGTGGCCAGTGGTGGCAGCCGATCAGGCGGCTGCCCGCGCTGCCCTCGCCCGGGCCGAGGCAGCCTTTCAAAAGAGCCGCTTCGACGAGGCGATCAAGGCCTGCGACGAGGTGACCGCGATCACCGGCGCCGAGCCTTCGCTCGTGGAACTCCGGGCGCGGGCCCATGTGCAGCGGTCTCGGGCCCAGTATGCCAGCCGCGAATATCTCGCCGCGGTCGATAGCTGCTTCTTCGCCATCAACGAAAAAGACGATCTCTTCGACGCCCACTTCCATCGGGGCCTCGCCTACCTCGCCCGCCACGAGCACGACAAGGCGATCCGCTCCTTCGACCGCGCCATCGAACTCGACGCCACCTCGGCCCTTGCCCACAGCCACCGCGGCTTCGCTCACGGCGCCATCGGCCGGTTCGACGCCTGCATCGCCGACCAGGATACGGCTCTCCAGCTCGCCCCGACGCTCGCGATCGCGTTTGCCCGCTGCGGGGCCGCGCGGTTCGCCAGGAACGACCTTGCCAAGGCGAGGCAAGACATCGACAAAGCCCTCGCGATCGACCCGACGCTCGGCGAGGCCCTTTGCACCCGCGCCCTCATGACGACGGCCAAGGGCGACACGGCCGCCGCGGTGGCCGACATCGAGGCCGCGATCAAGGCCGACCCGCAGGACGCCCGCGCCCATGCCGAACGCGGCAAGCTCTGGACGCTCCAGGGCAACGCCCGCGCCGCCGCAAGGAGCCTCGACGAAGCGATCAGGCTCGATCCGAGAAACGCACCGGCCTACCTCATCCGGGCCCAGAACGCGCTGGCCGCCAAAAAATATGAAGCGGCCCGCGACGACTTCACGGCCGCGATCCGATTCGATCCCACGCTCGCGGCCGCCTATGCCGGCCGGGCCGAGGCCCACAAACGGCTCCGCGATGCCGATGCCGCGAAGGCCGACCTCGCCCGGGCCAAGGAACTGCAGCCTCCCGACCCCAAGACGAAGAAGCGGGCTGTGACGAAATCAGAACTGCCGCCTCGGTTCGAGCTCACATCGAAACCGGTCGATCCGGCGAGGCTGCCAGCGACGCTCGACGCCGCGCGGACGATCGATTCGCTCATCGAGGCCAACCACGCACGGCACGCGATTACGCCGATGCCCCCCGCCGACGACTCGCAGTTCGTGCGGCGGATCTATCTCGATCTCGCCGGCCGGATTCCGACCCACCGGGAGACGACCGCCTTTCTCACCTCCCGCGATCCCGACAAGCGGAAAAAACTGATCGACGACCTGCTCGGCCGCGACGACTACGCCCTCCACTTCTTCAACGCCTGGGCCGACGTGCTCCGCTACCGCGACGTGCTTAACCCTGACGCCAGTGGGGAACCCTGGCGGCAGTGGCTCAAGCAATCGCTCGCCGAAAACAAGCCATGGGACAGGATTGTGCGCGAGATGCTCACCGCCGAGGGAACGGTCTGGGACGACCCGGCGGCCGGCTACCTGCAACGCGATCCCGGCATGCCGCTGGATGTCGTGAACAACACGGTGCGGATTTTTCTGGGCACGCGGATCGGATGCGCCCAGTGCCACAACCATCCGTTCGACTCGTGGACCCAGAAACAGTTTTACGAGGCGGCCGCGTACATGTTTGGGGCGGTCGCCCACGCCGACGGCAGCGACACGGGTGTGTGGAAGAGCGACCCGGCCCGGCGGCTTGCTGCGGAATTCGAGTCGCTCGACCAAGAGGAGGAGGAGCGGCGGGCGCGTGCCTACCTCTACGAGCGGCAGGTGGCCGCCAACATGATGATCCTCCACGACGATCCCGACAGGCGGCTCACGCTTCCGGCGAACTACGCCTACGACGATGCACGGCCCGGCGACCCGGTCCAACCTCGGGCACTCTTCGGCCCCGACGCCACGCCCAAAGCCGGCGAGACGCCGCGGCAAGCCTTCGCCCGCTGGCTCACCTCCAAGGACAACCCCCGGTTCGCGCTCACGATCGCCAACCGTCTCTGGAAGCGGCTCTTTGGCGCCGGCCAGCTGGAGCCCGAGGACGACATCACCGGCTCGACCGTGGCCGAAAACCCGGAACTCATGGCCTTCCTCGAAACCACGATCCGCGACCTCGACTTCGACATGAAGGAATTAATCCGGATCCTCTGCAACACCGAGACCTACCAGCGCCAGGCCTGCGACGCGGAACCGGCCGCGGGCATGCCCTACCGCTTCCCCGGCCCGCGCTTGCGACGGATGACGGCCGAACAGGCCTGGGACTCGATCCTGACGCTCGCCGTCGCGCCGATCGAGTTTCGCGAGCCGCCGGCGAGCCTCTCGCGGGAAGCCTCCTCGCTCGATCTGGCCACGGCCTCGGCCGACGACGTGATCGAATCGCTGCGGAAGATCGGCTCGCTCGACCGACTTCGCCGCGACCTGGAAAAGCCACATACCTACAAGGGCACGCTCCTGGCCCGGGCTTCGGAGTTGCCATCACCCCTGCCGGCCAACCATTTTCTGAGGATGTTCGGCCAGTCCGACCGTGAGCTGATCGCGGCCTCCTCCACGCAGGGATCGGTGCCCCAGGTGCTCTTCATGTTCAACGGTCAGATCTCCCACATGCTGCTGGAAAAAAACTCCACGATCTACAATACGATCGTCCGCACGAAGACGGTGCCAGAGGGCGTGGAGGCGGTGTTCCTCACGATCCTCGCCCGTGAGCCCTCGCCCGATGAGATGGCCGCCGCGATCAAGGAGGTGAAGGCAGACGGCCCCGCCGGCTACGGCAACGTCGTCTGGTCGCTCATCAACACCCGCGAGTTCCTTTTCATCCAATAACGCGAGCATGCGAGAAACCTTGACCAAACTGGATGGCCTGAGCCGCCGGCAACTGCTCGCCGGCGCGGCCCGGTCGGCCCTGGGGGTAGGCATGCTCTCCACGCTTGGCAGCCCTGCCCTTGCGGCAGCGCCCCCGGGAAAAGCCAAGCGGCTCATCTCGCTCTTCATGTCGGGCGGCATGAGCCACCTCGACACGCTCGACGTGAAGCCGGGGAGCGAAGGCCAGGGAAAAACGGGCTCGATCGCCACGAGCCTGCCCGGGATCCGGCTGAGCGAATATCTCCCGACACTCGCCGGCCAGCTCGACAGGATCGCGATCATCCGCTCGATGACCACGCAGACGGCCGACCATGAGCAGGGCGAATACCTGATGCGGACGAGCTACGACCAGATCGCCACCGAGCGGCATCCTTCGATCGGGCCGTGGATCCAGCGGCTCCTCGGCCGCTCGCATCAAACGCTCCCCGACACCGTCCTCGTGGCTCCCCCGCCCCGCCACCCGGCAGCGGGCTTCCTCGATCCCTCCTATAGCCCCCTTCCGATCGGCGATCCTTCCAAGGGCCTCGAAAACACCGAGCCCCCCGCCTACCTCACCGACCAATCGTTCGCCAAGCGGCTGGAGCTCATCGATGCCTTCGACCGGCGGTTTCGGGAGAAGTATCCGCTGGAGGCCGTGCGGAGCTACACCGACTTCTACGATCAGGCAGCGCAGCTTCTCACCAGCGGCGACCTCGAAGCCTTCGACCTGCACAAGGAAACCGACACCGACCGCGACCGGTACGGCCGCAATCCCTTCGGCCAGGGCTGCATGCTCGCCCGGCGGCTGATCGAGCACGACGTGCGATGTGTGGATGTGACGCTCGCCGGCTGGGACATGCACAACGGCCTGTGGGACGGCACGGCGATGCCGCAGCGTGCCGGCACGATCGATCAGGCCGTGGGCACGCTGCTCGACGACCTGGCCGCCCGCGGCCTGCTCGACGAGACGCTCGTCGTGCTCACCACGGAGTTTGGGAGGTCGCCCGAGGTCAACGCGACGGCCGGCCGCGATCATCATCCCGCCGTGTTTTCGGCGATGCTGGCCGGCGCCGGGATCAAGGGAGGCCATGTCCATGGGCGGTCGGATGGGCGAGGCCATCTCGTGGAGGAGGATGGCGTGCGGCCGGCCGATCTCAACGCGACGATCGCCGAGGCGATGGGGCTGCCCCGCGACGAGAAGGTGATGTCGCCCACGCTCCGCCCCTTCACGGTGGCCAACGAAGGCACACCGATCGCGTCGCTTTTGTCGTAGATAGCCGTGTGCTGCCGTGATTCAGCCGATAACGGAGTCGAGGGCCCGCCATAATCCGTCGAGCGGGACGACCCGAGCGTGCTCGAAGGACGGGGCTGCCGTCGGGGAGACGACCCATCGCTGCACGATATTGAGTTTGAGGCTGTCGAGAAGGCGCAGCTGGGCTGCCGAAAAGTCCTCGGGCGTGGATTTGATTTCGATCGCGATGGCTCGGTCATTCGGGAGATGCACGAGCAGGTCGATCTCCACCTTTTCCTTCGATCGCAGAAAATTCACCTGCGGCGGCATTCCACGATTTGCAAAGAATCGCGTGACCTCTCCGACCGCAATATTCTCGATGAGGCTCCCAACGACCGGCGCGAGCACGAGCGGCTGCTTTTCGGTCCAGCCCTGGAGCCGAGTCGCGAGCGCAACATCCTCACAATAGAACTTTGGCGACTTGATAAGCCGAAGGTTCAGGTTGGACGTGTAGGGCTGTAGGCGGCGGACTACGCCGTTGGCTTCGAGCAGCCGAACCCACGATTGGATCGTCGTCAATTCGACACCACACGCGGCTGCGACTTCCGAATAGTTGTAAAGCTGGCCGACTCGGGCCGCTGTCATCTGCAGGCATTTGACGAAAGCGGCGTGCCGCTCGATGCCCGCCGCGATGACGATATCGCGTTCGATGAAAGTGGCGACAAGATCGTTGAGGTACCGAACCGGGCTGAGCTCCGGGGAAACGTGCAGCTCCGGCCATCCGCCCCGCAGCAGGTAGTCGCCCAAGTTCCATGAAGGGCCAAGCTCATGGATGGAGAGAGTGTTGAGGTCGAAGTAACTCGCCCGGCCGGCGAGTGATTCGCGGACGCTTCTCTGGAGAAGCGTCTGGTTGGACCCGGTGATCCATACATCCACGGGGTCGCGCGGAAGCCGGTTTGTTCCACCTCGGTGACGACGATCCTCGTCAACCCGTCGCTTGAGTTCGGCGAATAGCGGAGGAGCCAGCGCCGCCTCGTCGAGAATGACTTTGGCCGGCAGCGAATCAAGGAACAGCCG
>JBJTOU010000056.1:0-64006 GCA_046074725.1 Planctomycetia bacterium | reverse complement strand
CATCGCAATGGCGGCAGGAGCATCCTCCCCACCGCTGACGGGGCCACGCGGACCCCGCCACTTTCGGCAGGACCAGCCGTCGTTGAGGGTGCTTGCATGAGCGTCTCGCCAGACATCGTCATCACGGGCATGGGAGTGGTCAGCCCGATCGGGATCGGAACGGGCCCGTTCTGGCAGTCTCTGGCCTCCGGTGAGAGCGGCATTCGTCTCGTCGATCTCTTCGACGCCAGTTCCTTGAAGGTGAAGTTCGGCGGCCAGATTCCGGATTTCGATCCCAAGCTCTACGTGCGGCCGCGCAAGAGCCTCAAGGTCATGAGCCGTGAGATCCAGCTCGGCTTCGCCGCCGCCGACCTCGCCATCGCCGATGCCGGCATCACCGAGGGAAGCCTCGAACCGGAACGGTTCGGCGTGGCCTTCGGCAACGACATGATCTATGCGGATCTCGAGGATCTCGAATCGACCTACCGACGGTCACGCCGTGACGGACAGTTCGACTTCCAGGCATGGTCCGAGGCGATCCACGAGGAGGTGCATCCGCTGTGGCTGCTCAAGCACCTCCCCAACATGACCGCCTCCCACATCGCCATCGCTCACGACGCCCGCGGCCCCAACAACTCGATCGTCCTTGGCGACGTTTCAGGCCTGCTGGCCGTGGCTGAGGCGGCCAGCGTGATCGAGCGCGGCTGGGCCGACATCATGCTCGTCGGCGGCACCGGCTGCCGGCTCCATCCGACGGCGCTCGTCGCCCGCGGCGATGCCCTGCTCTCCCACCGGGCCGACGACTTCCGCAAAGCATCGCGGCCGTTCGACCTCGACCGCGATGGACTCGTCAACGGCGAGGGGGCCGGCGCGATCATTCTCGAATCGCGTGCCCATGCCGAACGGCGCGGCGGCACGATCCGGGGCCGGCTCCTCGCCACGGCGGCCCGGTGCGAGGCGGCGACGCTCCGCAGAAAGTTCACCGGCGAATCGCTGCGGCTGGCCCTCCGCGCCGTCCTGGAATCAGCCGCGCTCTCGCCCCACGACGTGGGCCACGTCAACGCGCACGGCGTGAGCACCGTCGATATGGACCGGGCTGAAGCGGCGGCGATCGCCGCCGTCCTAGGCGACACGCCCGTCACCGCCCCCAAAAGCAGCTTCGGCCACCTAGGCGCCGGGGGCGGAGTGGTCGAACTCGTGGCGAGCGTCCTCGGCCTCGAACGCGGCCTCGTGCCGGCCACACTCAACTACGAAAAGCCCGACCCGCTCTGTCCGGTCAACGTCGTCCACGGCAGCCCCCTGGCGGGACGCCCCCCGTCGGCGATCTCCGTCAACCTCTGCTCGACAGGCCAGGCGGTCGCCGTCGCGATCGCCCGGTAGTCCACGCCGCCGGCCTCCCAGGCCGGGCCGCGTGATCGGGTCAATCGTCACAACCTGCCGGCGTTGAAGCCGGACGGGCCGCCGGCTCGATACCGAGGGCAAGGAGAAAGTCGCCCGCATCCCGCGGCGGCTGCATGCCCCATGAAACGGCATCACCTGTTGCTCGTCGGTCTGTTGCTCTTCTTTGCGGGCGTCCAGTTTCGCTTGGTTGAGTCGTTCACGCTCAGCGAGAAATCGAGCCGCTTCATCGCCACGCAAATGGGCCGACCGGCGGCGGCCCAACAGCAGACGGCGATGTGGCAAAACGCCCCGGGCCGCAAGGTGGTGCATCCGCCACGCTGGCTCGGGCTTGCCCTGATGTCGGTCGGCTCGGTGCTCGCCCTCAAGAGCATCTCGATGCGCCGCCAGTTCTCAGGCGAGTGAACGCTCACGCCGCCTCGATCCCCGGGCTTTCGCCGAAGTAGTACTTTTTGGCGTCGGGGTTGTTGAGAACTTCCTGCGCCGTGCCGTGGCAGAGCACCTTGCCGGCGCGGACGACATAACTGCGGTCGGTGATCGCCAAGGTCTCCCGCTCACGGTGGTCCGTGATCAAGATCGAGATGCCGTCGTCCCGAAGGCCCCGGATGATCTTCTGGATCGAATGGATCGTGACCGGATCGATGCCCGTGAACGGCTCGTCGAGCAGGATGATCCGCGGCTCGGTGACGAGGCAGCGGGCGATCTCCAGCCGCCGCTTCTCACCGCCGGAGATGTAGTGGGCCTTCGACTTGCGGATCTTCACGATGTCGAACTGCTCGAGCAGCTCCTCGCACCGGCGGCGACGCTCCTTCGGCAGCATGCCGATCAGCTCCATGATGGCCAGCAGGTTCTGCTCGACCGTGAGCTTGCGGAACACGCTCTGCTCCTGGGCGAGGTAGCCCATGCCACCATCCCGCGACCGCTTGAACATCGGCCAGTGGGTGATCTCTTCGTCGTCGAGGAGCACCCGGCCGTCATCGGGCATCACGAGGCCACAGGTCATCCGGAAACTGGTCGTCTTCCCGGCGCCGTTGGGGCCCAGCAGGCCGACGATCTCCCCCTGCTCGACATGGAACGACACGCCATCGACAACACGACGGCGGCCATAGGTCTTCGCGAGCCCTTCGGCGGACAACAGGGGCATGGTTCCTCCTGGGGCAAAACGCCCTACCGGACGAACCGCATCCTCGCGAAGTTCGGCCACGAGGGCAATCGCAGCTCAACGCCTGCAATTTTCACCGGCACCGCCCAGGATGCCGGCACGGCATGCGGCCAGAAAACGAGCATGGCCTTGCCGATCAGCAGGTGGCGATCGACATGGTGGCCGTCGTTCCAGAGGCGGCTGTCCTTGCTTGCCGCCGAGTTGTCGCCGAGCACGAAGTACTGGCCGGACTCGAGCGGAAAATCGATCCGAGGCCGCTCCGCAAACTCGCCGGAGCGGCTCCCGGACTCGATGGCCAGATAGTGCACGTCTCGAAGCACCCGCAGGTCGCCCACCCGAACGTTCGCCTCGGCCACCGTGATTCCGACCGGCGACAGGTCGCTCGGCGTGGAATCACCGGGTTCGACCGGTATCTCGCTCGGCTCCATGCCGATCGAGGCGTCGATCGGCTCGTCCCACGTGACCCTCCGGCTGAACGCCACTGGGAGTCCATCGACGAACACCGCCAGTTCGTCATCGACGTTCGCGAAGAGAATCTTCCACGAGCCGGTGCCGAAAACGGCGGTGCTGGCCAGCGGCTGGTCACCGCCGTCGCGGCCGGCCGGCGTAAGGATCGCGCCTCCGGTTTTGAGATCGAACTCACAGCGGTGCCGCCCGCCCCCATCGACCAGTTCGAAGATCACGGTGCCCGTCTCGCCGCGGCTTTCCACGACCGCCTCGATGGCGATGTCGCGCACCCAGTGCGGCTTCGCGGGCTGCGTGTTGTAGGGCTGAACATCGGTGATGAGTTTTCCCTTCACGGCACCGATCAGCGGCTCGCCCGCCTTGACGGCCGACCACTGTTCGATGCTCGGCAGCATGTTCCGAAAGCGAAGCGTCGCCGATCCGCCGGAGGCGGTGGTGTCCACGCTGAACGAGCGGCCGCCGTCGTCCGATCGCCAGCCGGCTTGTCCGCGGTCGGCCGCCGACCAGTCGGTCCATGCCGTCGGCCATCCGGCCTCGAGCAGATTCTGCGAGACATGGCGGCTGTCGTGCACGCACTGAAGCATCGCCTGCATCGTCGCGAGGGGCTTGCGGGCGATCCGGGGCGTTCCGCCATCACGGGCGATCCACACGTCCCCGCCGGCAATCGTCACGGTCTCGCCCGGCAGCCCGATGAGACGCTTGATGTAGTTCGTTTTCGCATCTTCCGGATAGCGGAAGACGACCACGTCCCATCGCCTCGGCTCGGCGATGTCGTACGCGAACTTGTTGACGAGAATCCGGTCACCGCTGAAGGAGGGATAGCGAGGGTCATACTCGACGCCACCGCCACGGCGACGCACCAGATCCATGACGAGCCCGCAGTTGGGGCATTTCGATGCCGGCACGATCCTCGTCGGATCATCCGCCTCGGCGCTACAGCCGACGCGGTAGGGCATGCGACACGACTCGCAGAGAAGATCCTTGTGGCGGCCCATGAGCGTTGGGGCCATGGAGCCCGTCGGGATCACGAAGGCCTCCGCCTCGAAGGCGCGGAAGAGCAGCGCCAGCGTGAATGCCACGACGATCGATTCGATCGTCTCCCGGCCGAATCCCAGTGGATTTCGCACCGTATCGCCCGGCCGTGGACCGCGGCCGCGGGCAGGGGATTCCGTCGCGGCGTCGGCGTTGGCCGGCACCGGTTCCGGCTGCGATGGCTTGCTCGGCATCCCGCGGCTCACTGGGGTGGTGGAACTGGAAGTGTACGGTCCCGAAGCCCCGCCGCTCAACGGCCCAGACTCTCCTCCACGACCGCCGTCACATCATCGTAGGTGAAGGCCCGTCCCAGTTCCCTCGCGGCCATGTCGTCGTCGAACCGCCGCGCCAGCGTGCCATCGGGCCTCCAGACGAAGACCACCGGCACGCTTGCGATCTCCATCTTTTTGGAGAGCACGTCGGCATCCTCGCGCGCCACGAGGTTCACGATTCCACCGGCCCCGACGTCGTGCAGGAAGTCCTCGACCCGGGGCACCACCTCCTCCGGCGACCCGATCCCCTCGTAGTCGAACGAGAGCGAGAGGCAGGCGACGCGATCGCCGAACCGCTGCTCGAGGGCCACAAGCCCGGGAAACTCCCTGACGCACGGCGGGCACGACGTGCTCCAGCAGTCGAGCACCACGACCCTGCCCAGATGCTTGGCCCGTTCCGCCTCGATCTCGTCATGATCGACCAGTCGCACGGCGATGTCCGGCGATGCCGCCCCCTCGCGGTCGCCGGCCGGCGGGGCCGTGCCGCATCCGCAGCAGGCGACGAGGAATGTCATAATGCCGGCCCACTCCATGCCACGCTTCGAGCACATCCGTCACAAGCCTCCTGTGCCGCCCGAGCCGCCGCGGCAGCTCGTCGTCGCCTGCGCGCCCATGCGCAGCCATGTAAATCTTTCGCACATCGTACGCACCTGCGGCTGTTTCGGCATCCGTCGCGTCATCGCCTGCGGCGCGGCGCGGCTCGACGACAGGATCGCCCGCGACGGAGCCGACGCGGTGGAGTTCGAGGTGCATCGCAGCCTGCCCCCGGTGCTCGACCGGTTGCGGGCCGACGGCTACGAACTGGTGGGGCTCGAGCAGACGACGAACTCAGAGAGCCTCGCCGCGTTCTCCTTCGCCGCACGGACGGTGCTGGTCGTCGGCAACGAGCGCACGGGGCTGGAGCCCGACGTGCTGGCAAAGCTCGACCGCGTCGCCGAGATCCCGATGGCGGGCATGCCGCACAGCCTCAATGCCGCGACCTCGGCCTCGATCGCCATCTACGAATACTGCCGGCAGCATCCTGGAACCGCGGCCGGCGGCGCAGGCACCGGCGCATGACGCTCGTGATCGGCACCGACGAGGCTGGCTACGGCCCGAACCTCGGGCCGCTGGTGGTCGCCGCGTCGGCGTGGCGCGTGGCGGCTGATACGGACCATGCGGAGGCCGTGCTCGACGGCGCGATCGACGGCGCCGCTCGGGCGGCCGATCCCGAGGCGGGAACCACCCGCCCGCTCTGGTCGGACTCGAAGAGGATCTATCGGGGCGGCGGCAGGAACGCCACGCGCGGGCTGGCCGCGCTCGAGGCCGGCGTGCTCACGGCGATCGCGATGGCGACTGGCCGCATGCCCGATGGGTGGGATGCGCTTGCGGCGATGCTTGGCATCGCTGACGATCCGGCCCCGCCTCCGGAGTGGCCCGCGCTCACGGCGACACCCCTGCCCTTGGCACTCGACATCCCTGGCTGCATGCCGCGGGCCGGCCGGATCCTCGAAGCGCTCGCTCGAACGGGCGTGTCGCTCGAGCGCGTTGCATGCCGGCTCGTGCATCCCCGTGAATTCAACGCCTTGCTCGACGACGGGCTCAACAAGTCCGACATCCTCTCGCAGGTCACGCTCGGCCTGGCGGCCGACCTTCGCCGCGCGGTCGATGCTCCGGCCGTGATCTGGTGCGACCGCCACGGCGGCCGGAAACACTACGCGACGCTCGTGTCGCGTCATTTCGAGTGCCCGCTGGTCAGCCCGATCGTGGAGACGGCCGAGCGGTCGGCCTACCATCTGCCATCGGCCCGGTGCCGCATCGAGTTCTCTGTGGGGGGTGAAGATCGGGGGCCCGTGGCGCTGGCGAGCATGACGGCGAAGTATGTCCGCGAACTGTCGATGCAGGCATTCAACGCCTTCTGGTCGGCGCGGGCGCCCGGCCTCGCACCCACCGCCGGGTATCCCGTCGATGCCGCGCGGTGGCGGCATGCCGCCGCCGCCGCCGTCGCAGCTGCCGGCATTCACGACGACGCCCTCTGGCGACGGGCGTGACCTTGCCCCTGGATGCCGCGGCGACCACAATCGCCCCATGACCACGATCCCCACGCATCTGTATGTCGTCCGCCATGCATGGGCCGAGGATGTCGGTCCCGATGGCGACGACGCCTCGCGGCCGCTCACCAAGAAGGGCCGCAAGCGGTTCGAGAAGTTCATCGCCCACTTGGGGGCTGCCGGCATGCAGGTCGATCGGATCGCCACCAGCCCGCTGGTGCGAACCCGCGAGACGGCGGCGATCATGGCGGAGGTGTTCGGCATCGAGACACAGGTGGACGTGCTCGAGGCCCTGGCGCCGGGCGCCGATTGGCAGGCCCTCGTCGAATGGACGATCCATCAGGATGCCGCCCGCGTGGCCTGGGTGGGCCATGCGCCATGCGTCGGCCGGCTGGTGGCGCTCACGATCGGCGACGGCTCGGCGGCCATCCGGATGCAGAAGGGCGCGGTCGCATCGATTTGCCTCGAGGACGGTCCTGGGCACCCGGGCGAACTGGAATGGCTGGCCACCGCTGGCATGGTCGAGCGGGCATGAGGGGGCTAAAATCCTCCGGTTTCCCAGCGGCCCTTTCCGAATCATTCTCCTGACCCGTTCTGCAGGTGAGCCATGCGACCCATCCCGTCACGCCATCCGATCAAAGGACTGTCCCGCTCGATCGCGGCCCTGGCGGCCGCCGTGCTGATCCTGGGAGGCGTGGGCTGCGCCCCCGTGGGCGATGGCAATCCGACAAGCCAGGTCGTCGAGGTGGAGGTCATCGAGTCGATGCCACCCGAGACCGTTGCGAAGACGGAACCGCCCCCGGTCGCGGTGGAGCCGCGCGAGATCGTCACGCTCGGCACCCCGTCGCTGACGGCCGGTGTGCCGGGTAGCGGCCCCATCACGCTGGAGCAGATCGACGCATGGCTCTCCAATCCGAAAAACCTCGTCGAGTTCGATGTGAATCTGCCCTTCGGGCTTGCCCAGGGGATGCACCAGATGAAAGGACCCGGCAAAAACCCGATGACCCGTGCCAAGATCGAACTCGGACGGCAGCTCTATTTCGATCCGCGGCTCTCGCTCGATTCGACCATCAGCTGCGCGAGCTGCCACGACCCGTCGATGGGCTATACGGCCCACACGAAGACCGGCGTCGGCATCAAGGGCCAGAAGGGGGGCCGCAACTCGCCTGTGTCATTCAACCGGATCTTGTCCGGCGCCCAGTTCTGGGACGGCCGAGCTGATTCGCTCGAGGCTCAGGCCATCGGCCCCATCCAAAACCCGATCGAGATGGGCTTCTCCCACGAGGGTGTCGTGAATCGGCTCGGTGAGATTCCCGTCTACCGAAAGCAATTCGAAAAGATCTTCGGCGAACTCACGATCGCAAGAGTCGGCGAAGCGATCGCGGTCTTCGAGCGAGCGATCGTCACGGGGCCGTCCCCGTACGACTTCAACGAGCAGCTGCGGTCGTTCGAGGGCCTCGACCAGCATGACATCTCCGAGGATCCCGACCTGGCGCTGAAGTATGCCGAGACGAAGGCCGCCCTGGAAAAAAGCCCCATGTCGGAATCGGCCAGGCGTGGTCGCGAAATCTTCTTCACGGAGAAGGGCAACTGCTCCGCCTGCCACGTGGGGGCCAACCTCACCGACGAAAAGTTCCACAACATCGGAGTCGGCATGGACCAGCCCAACCCCGACGTCGGCCGCTTTGCCATCTCGAGCGATCCCAAGGACACCGGGGCGTTCAAGACCCCGACGATCCGCAATGTCGCCCTCACGGCTCCCTACATGCACGACGGCTCACAGGCCACGCTCGAGGAGGTGGTGGAGTGGTATGACAAGGGCGGCCATCCCAACCCCAACTTGAGCGACAAGATCCGTCCGCTCAATCTCACGGCGGACGAGAAGGCCGACCTCGTCGAGTTCATGAAAGCCTGTACAGGGCCCACGCCAACGGTTGAAACCAGCCGCCTCCCCGAGTAAGGCGGCATGATGGCACACGAGCACGAACTGCTGCCGCTCTCCCGGGCGATCCGTCCGTTGTTCGCGGGGATCGACCTCGGGGGCACGAACATTAAGTCCGCCATCGTCGATGACCAGGGGAATGTGCTCGCCTTCCGCTCCGAGACCACCCGCGCTGGCGATGGCCCCGAACACGCGGCCGCCCGGATGGGAAAGGGCGTGCACGCGATGGCCGCCGAACTGGGGATCGCCACGACCGAGATCGCCCGCGTGGGGCTCGGCTCGCCCGGCCCCCTCGACATCCCCCGCGGCACGATCGTGCAGGCGGGCAATCTGCCCGGCTGGGACGACTTTCCGCTGCGGGATCGGGTCGCCGTTCACTGCGGCCGCGACGTGACGTTCGCCAACGACGCCAACGCCGCCGCCTACGGCGAATTCTGGGTGGGCTCGGGCCGCGGATGCGGCAGCCTCGTGATGCTCACGCTCGGCACGGGAGTGGGCGGAGGGATCATCATCGGCGACGTCAACGTCGAGGGCGCCCACAGTCACGGTTCCGAATGCGGCCACCTCATCGTCGATCCGTCCGACTCGGCCAGACGCTGCC
The DNA here is from genome assembly GCA_046074725.1 of Planctomycetia bacterium. Taxonomy (GTDB): domain Bacteria; phylum Planctomycetota; class Planctomycetia; order Pirellulales; family UBA1268; genus CACORA01. The sequence continues at coordinate 55,125 of JBJTOU010000056.1, read as the reverse complement.
CGTGCGGGCAGCCGGGGCATCTCGAGGCCTATTGCAGCGCGACGTCGCTTGTGCGGATGGCCCGGGAAGCGATCGATGCCGGGGGCTCCGGAAGCCTGGCTGCGGCCGTCGCCGCCGGGGCCGAGATCACGCCGATCCTCATCGCCCGCGAGGCCGGGGCCGGCGACCCGCTGGCCCACCGGCTCGTGATGGAGGTCGCCCGCTGGCTCGGTATCGGGATCGTGTCGTTCATGCACACGATCGACCCGGAGGTGGTGATCATAGGCGGCGCGATGACCTTCGGCCGCGAGGATGACCCGGTGGGCCGCAGTTTCCTCGATCGGGTCCGCGCCGAGGTGCATCGCCGCACCTTTCCCACGCTGGCCGCCGCCACGGTGATCCGCTACGCCAGCCTCGGCGGAGATGCCGGTGCCATCGGCGCCGCCGGCCTCGCCCGTCTCGCTTCTCGTGCGGGCGTGTAGAATCGCGTCATGCCAATCGACTGCAAGCACATCCGCAACTTCTCGATCATCGCCCACATCGACCATGGCAAGAGCACGCTGGCCGACCGCCTGCTCGAGGCGACGGGCACCGTCGAGAAACGTCAGCTCAAGGAGCAGATGCTCGACGACATGGAGCTGGAGCGTCAGCGCGGGATCACGATCAAGGCCCGCGCCGTCCGGATGGAATGCCGTCATAAGGGCGAGCTCTACGAGCTCAACCTGATCGACACGCCCGGCCACGTCGACTTCCATTACGAGGTTTCCCGCAGCCTGGCCTGCTGCGAAGGCGCGCTGCTGTTGGTCGATGCGTTCCAGGGGGTGGAGGCGCAGACGGTGGCCAACGCCTACGCCGCCATCAACCAGGATCTCGCGATCGTGCCGGTGATCAACAAAGTCGATCTCGTCCACGCCCGGGTTGATGAGGTCCTCCTGGAGATGGAGCAAAGCCTGGCGGTCGATCCGTCGGAGGTGATCAAGGCCAGCGGCAAGACGGGCATCGGCATCGACGATCTCCTGGCGGCGATCGTCGAGCGGGTGCCGCCGCCGAAGGGCGATCCCGACGCCCCGCTGCGGGCGATGATCTTCGACAGCCACTACGACAGCTTTCGCGGTGCGATCACCTATGTGCGGCTCATCGACGGCACGATCCGCAAGGGGCAGAAGATCCGCTTCCTGCGGACGGGCGTGACGCACGACGTGCTGGAACTCGGCCAGTTCGTGCCGCACCGACGGGCCTGCGAGGAGCTCGCGGCGGGCCAGGTGGGCTATCTCGTCTGCAACATCAAGGACGTGAAGCAGGTCCACATCGGCGATACGGTCACGATCCCGGGCGATCAGGGGGCGGCCGCCCTCCCCGGCTACAAGCCGCCTCAGCGGATGGTCTACTGCGGCCTCTATCCCAGCGAAGGGGAAAACTTCGAGGAGCTGCGCGACTCGCTCGAGAAGCTCGCGATCAACGATCCGTCGTTCGAGTATGCGCCGGAGAGCAGCGAGGCGCTCGGGTTTGGATTCCGCTGCGGGTTCCTCGGTCTGCTCCACATGGAGATCATCCAGCAGAGGCTGGAGCAGGAGGCCGATCTCGACCTCGTGCAGACCGCGCCCAACGTCACCTACCAGATCCTGAAGACCGACGGCGAGACGATCGAGATCACGAACCCGCAGGACGTGCCCGACACGGGCCAGATCGAGGAGTTCCGCCAGCCGATCGTGCGGACCAACTTCCTCGTGCCGGTCGAATACATCGGGCCGATCATGCAGATGTGCACCGACCGACGCGGCACCTACCTTAAGACCGAGTATCTCTCGCCCACGCGGGCCATGCTGAGCTTTGATCTGCCGCTGGCCGAGGTGATTTACGACATGCACGACAAGCTCAAGAGCGTGACCCGCGGCTACGGCACGATGGATTACGAGCTGATCGGCTACTTTCCGGCGGACCTGGTCCGGCTCGACATCCTCGTCGGCGGCAAGAAGGTCGACGCCCTGTCGATCATCTGCGACCGCCGCGACGCCGACCGCCGCGGGCGGGCGATCGTGAAGAAGCTCCGCGGCGAGATCGACCGGCACATGTTCGAGGTGGCCCTGCAGGCGGCCATCGGCACGAAGGTGATCGCCCGCGAGACGATCTCCGCGATGCGGAAGAACGTCACGGCCAAGTGCTACGGCGGCGACATCTCTCGCAAGAAGAAGCTCTGGGCCAAGCAGAAGGAGGGCAAGAAGCGGATGAAGAGCATCGGCTCGGTCGATATCCCGCAGAAGGCCTTCATGGCCGTCCTCGATACCGGCACCGAGCGACAGTGAGGCGGTGGCTCACGTCGAGCCGTTCGCGGCGGCGATCGCCAGCGCGAGGCTCGCCAGGGTCGCGCTCATCGCCGTGACCAGCAGATCCGAGATCGGTCCTTCCGCGTAGACCGCCAGCACGCCGACCGGCCGGCCGGCGACGAGCAGCGGATAGCCGACAACACTGCCGATGCCCAGCGATTCAATCGCGGTGGCGTCGATGGTTCGCCAGGCCTCGCTGCCGGCGACGACCTGACGCGGCTGCAGGTCGCGGGCGATCGTCCCCACGAGCCGCTCGCCGATGGCGATTCCATCCTGTCGTACCCGCAGCTCGATCTCGGGTCCGGCCGCTGCGAGCAGGGCCAGTCGGCCCGTCTCGGCGGCGAGCGCCCAGACCTCCATCGCCATGACGCCAAGCTGCGCCACGCCCTCCTCCACGACATCCTGCATCCGCTCCGACAGCGAGCCTGGTGCCGTCAGGAAAAGCCCGGCTGCGGCGGCGAATGCCGCGAGCGTGGATCGCTCCTGTTCCATTCGGCTCCGGATTTCGGCGGCCGCCACACGGTCGCTCACGTCGCGGGCCACGGCGTAGACGGCCGCCTCCTCCGGCACCGGTCGGGCGTTCCATTCCAGCCAGAGGTATCCGCCGTCGGCATGCCGATAGCGGTTCACGAACTGGCTCACCGGCAGGCCGGCGGCGAGTTCCGCGAGGGCATGGATCGTCGGCGGACGGTCGTCGGGATGAACCAGATCGATGAACTCGTGCGACTTCAGGTCATCGACCGAATAGCCGAGCCTCCGCGAAAAGTTCTCGTTCAGCCTGTGAAAGCGGCCATTGAAGCCCGCGATGCAGAAGAGATCGACGGAAAGTTCGAAGAATCGCACGAGTTCCTGCTCCGCCCGTCGCTGTCCCGATTCGAGAAACTCTGTGAGCGTCGTCGCGACGTCGGCCGCAGTGGCCGGCCGCTGATCCGGATCGACCGCGAGGCACCGCTTGGCCAGCGCCACGATCGGCAGCGGCGCACCGCATGCGTCGAGCCGCTCGAGTGCCTCGACGGTGTCGCCGGCGGCCGCCTTCTTCCATCGGGAGTCCACGTCGGCATCCGTGAAGGTCGCCGACCCGGTGAGGATCTCGCACAGGATGCTTCCGAGGCCGAACACGTCGGCCCGGCAGTCGAGTGTGCTCACTTCGCCCCGTGCCTGCTCGGGCGCGAGGTACGCCGGAGTGCCGAAGACGGTTCCCGCCATCGTGCTTTGCGACTGCGTCGTCTCCGCCGTCGCCATGCCGACGGGCACCGTCGCCGCCATGTCATCGACGAGATCGTCGGTTTCGGCGATCACCTTCGCCACGCCCCAGTCCATCACGGTCACCACACCGAACGAGGCGACCATGATGTTGGATGGCTTCAAGTCCCGGTGGATCACACCGGCACCGTGGGCGCTGGCCACCGCCTGGCAGACCTGGAGAAACACCGCCAGCAGGGCCGGCAGGTCGGCCGCCCGTTCGGATGTCTCGGCGAGCACCCGCTTGAGAGTCCTGCCCGTCAGCAGTTGCATGACGATGAAGGCCTCACCCTCGGGCGTGACGTCGAACTCATGGATCGTGACGATCCCCGGATGCCCGAGGCGGCTGGCGATGCGAGCCTCGCGGAAGAACCGCTGCAGCGCCGACGGCCGTGCCTGCAAGCCGCGATCCATGATCTTGATGGCGACTGACCGCTGCAGATGGGGATCCCAACCCTCGCTGACGATTCCCATGCCGCCGCGGCCGAGTTCCCGTCCGATGAGATACCGCCTGCCGAGCCCCCCTTCCGCCTGTGATTCGAGCGGCCTCCAGTCCGTCCCTTCGCCGGCGTCGATGCGGAACGCCGTCGCATCGTCCGCAGTCGGACGGCGCCGGTTGGGATCGCTTCCGGTGAATGAGATCGTGACCCTGTCATCCATGCAGGCAGTCTTCCCGAGTGGTCAGGCGTCGTTCGACGAATCGGCCGGTGATGGCATGCCGCCCGCCGATTCGACCCGGTCGTGCCCGTTCCTCTTGGCACGATACACCGCCGCGTCGGCCGCGTCGAAGAGGGCGGCAGCAGTCGCCGCGTGCTTCGGGAAATCGGCGATGCCGATCGAGATGGTGACGGGGTCGAGGAGCCGCCCCTCGTGATGGATCGGCATCGCGGCGATCGCGGCCCGCAGCGGCTCGAGCCGTGCCGCCGCATCGGTGGCAGTGGCGTCGGGCATCATGAGCACGAATTCGTCGCCCCCGTAGCGACAGGCGATGTCGGTCCCCAGGCGAAAGCCTTGCACGAGTGTCGCCGTCTGCCGCAGCGCCTGATCGCCCGCGCGGTGGCCGTGCCTCTGGTTGTAGGAGCGAAAGTCGTCGAGATCGAGCACCGCCACCGCCAGCGGCCGGCCCTCCCTCACCGCCCGGTCGATCTGCCGGGCCAGTTCCTCTTCCATCAGACGTCTGTTGAAGAGACCCGTGAGCGGATCGCGGATGGCAAGCTGCGCGAGCCGCGCGATCTCGCGGTTGGCGGCGTCCAGATCGTCGAACAACGGGCCGCCGTCGGCCATGCCGTTGTCGGTGACGGGTTCATCCTTCATCGCGGCCGCGGCTCCCACGATCCCGGTTCGTGCCGTTCACCGCCTCGGAATCAACCCGAGATCGAGCCCGAACACGAACATCATCAACGTGAGAATGATCGCGAGGCCGAGATATGAGAGCGCGGCGACGACGTTCTCGCTCGGCGGCTTGCCACGAACGAGTTCGTAGAGCAGGAAGACCATGTGCCCGCCGTCGAGCACCGGAATCGGCAGGAAATTGACGACCGCCAGGTTCGCGCTGAGCATCGTGAGGAACAACAGCAGCCGGCTGAAACCTTCCTGCGCGGAGCGTCCCGCCTGCTTGGCGATCTCGATCGGCCCCCCCAGGAGCCGCGGGCTGATCTGGCTGCTGGTGAGCTTGCCGAGGAACCGGTAGACGAGCGAGAGATCCTCCATCGCCTTGCGGCCGCCTCCGGCCAGCGCCGCCGCCCACGAGCCAGCCTTCATCAGCCGGTAGACCGGCTTGAAGACGAGGCCGCGATCCAGGACGAACCGGTCGATCATCTCCGACGGATCGAGTTCGACATCGCGGGCCAGTCCGTCGGAGCCCTCCACGACCAACTGCACCCGCGTGTCGGGGGCCGTCTGCTGCAGCACCGCCATCACATAGGGCCAGCTCGGGGATTGCTCGGAAAGCTCTAGGCCCGCATCGGCGGGATCGGTCGAGTCTCGCTCGACGAACCGGGCCCGGCGCAGCCGTTCGCCCGGCTTCACGCCCGCCGCTTCGGCCGGACTTCCAGGCTCGATGGAATCGACGACGGTGCCGACGGCCAACGCGATGCCGAGCGAGGAGATCGCCACCTGGCTGGCCGGCCATCGCGGCTCCTCGATCCATGTCACCGCGCGAGGGGTCAGCGTGACCGCGGTGCGCTCGGTCGATTCGTGGATCAGTTCGACCGTGATCGCCTCTCCCTCCCTGCCGCGAAGCCGGGCATCGAGCGAGAGCGGGTCGCCGACCGGCTCACCGGCGATCGCCACGATGCGGTCGCCGGGGCGGATGCCCGCAGCCTCGGCGGGCGAATCGGCCTGCAAGGCCCGCACCGGGCCCGCCGCCATCACGATGCCGAGCGTCCGCCGGCGCTGCGGCGGCAGTTCAATCTTCAGCTCGCCCACACTCTCACCGTCGCCGTGCTCGGCACGCTCGACGGTGAGAGCCACCGGCTTGTTGGGAGCCTGGGAAAGCGCCGCGATCAGTTCGGCATAGTTGGCCACGGGGGACCCATCGACCGCCCGGATCGTGTCGCCGGCCATGAACGCCGGACGGGCTTCGGCCGCCGCGCCAGGCAGCCGGGGCGAGATGTCGTCGGGCAGCGCCAGCGAGAAGGGGCTCGTGACGCCGACGGTGGGCACGCCGAGATCGGTGTCGGGATGGAGCACCACCGATCGCGTGGTGGCATCGCTCGGCCGCCGGATCGTGAAGGGCACGCCGCGCTCCACGTCGCCGAGCGTCACGCCGTTGCGAAGGTCGGAAAAGATCGGGTTGGTACGGCTGCCGATGGCGGTGATCTCGTCGCCGGTGCGCAGGCCCGCCCGCCATGCCGCGCCGCCCGGACGGACGCTCGAGATCTCGCAGGTCATCTCCTCGACGCCTCGGTGGAAGGCGAGCGACGCCATGAGGATCGCGAAGATCACGTTCATGACCACGCCCGCCGAAATGGTCGCCATCCGCTTGGGAACGCTCTGCGCGGGATAACTCCGCGGATCCCAGGCGGGATGTGGATCGCTCGTCGGCTCGGGAGGGAGGTCGCCGGCGTACTGTGCGTGCTTGGCCCGCTGCGCCTCGCGAGCCGCCGCGGCAGGGTTGTCATCCTGGCCGAGCATCTTCACGTAGCCCCCCAGGGGGAGCGCGCCGATCCCGTATTCCGTCTCGCCCCACTGGAACTTCGCGAGCTTCAATCCCGCGATGTCGAAGCCGAGATAAAACTTCTCGCACTTCACGCCGCAGGCCTTCGCGACGAGGAAGTGACCCAGTTCGTGCACGAAGATCACGAAACCCAGGCCGCCGGCGACCTGCAGGATGACCCACCAGTTCGATGGCTGCAGAATCCATGGCAGCCCCGCCTCGGCCGCAAGGAGCGGTATTCCGCCCGTCATCAGACACATGCCCACTTCATGACCTCCTGCCTGGCCCAGGCGTCGAGTCGACGGACTTCGTCGAGCGACGGCTCGGGCTGAAACGGATGCTCGTCGAGCACCCTCCTGCATACCTCGGCGATGTCGGTGAACCGCATCGCCCCTTCGAGAAACCCGCGGACCGCCTCCTCATTGGCCGCATTGAGCACGGCGCCACACGTGCCGCCACGGGTGGCGGCCTCGTGCCCCAGCCGAACCGCCGGAAACCGATCCGGATCGGGCGGCTCGAACTCCAGCGCCACATTCCGCGCGAAGTCGAAGCGTCGCGCCGGGCACGAGAACCGCTCGGGGAAGGAGAGCGCGTATTGGATCGGCAGACGCATGTCGGGGGGGCTCAGCTGCGCCACCACCGACCCATCGACGAACTCGACCATCGAGTGGACGATCGACTGCGGGTGGACGACGACATCGAGCTTCTCACCCGGGAGGCCGAAGAGCCAGCGGGCTTCGATCAACTCCAACGCCTTGTTCATCATCGTGGCCGAGTCGATCGTGATCTTCGGCCCCATCGACCAGGTCGGGTGACGCAGCGCCTCCTCAGGAGTGGCGTCGGCGAGCGTCTCGACGGGGCGGCGACGGAAGGGCCCGCCGCTGGCGGTGAGCACGATGCGGGCCACCTCGCCGGGCATGCCGCTGCGGAGGGCCTGGTGGATGGCGGAATGCTCGCTATCGACCGGCACGATCCGCCCACCGCAGCGTTCGGCCAGCCGCATGACGAGCGGGCCGGCCATGACGAGCGTTTCCTTGTTGGCCAGGGCGACGGTCTTGCCCGACTCGAGGGCCGACCAGGTGCTGCGTAGACCTGCGGACCCCACGATCGCCGATACCACGCGGTCGATCTCGGAGGCTTGCACGAGGTCGTCGAGGGCGTCGGGGCCGACGGCCAGCCGAGTGCCGGCAGGCAGCGATCCAGGATCGAGGCCGGCTGCCGCGGCAGGATCGATCACGACGATCCACGCAGGCCGGACGGCCCTGGCCTGCGCGACGAGCTGTTCGACGCTGCGGTGGGCGGCCAGGAGCCAGGCCGAGAAGCGTCCGCCGGAGGCCGCGATGACGTCGAGCGTGCTCGTGCCGATGCTCCCGGTCGATCCGACCACGGCCACCCGCAACGGCGCGTCGCGATCGGCGTACGCGTCGGTGATGGGGGCGGGTGCTGGCACGTCGACGGAGCCCCGGCAGGGCCTTTCTGGGGACGGCGCGGGGCGTTTGAGACGATGGCGGTCCGAACGGAAAGTGTAGGGCGCACCGCATGAAACTTCCACTTTGAAAATCGCCCTCCGACCGTTTGTCGATGGGTTTTTCGGGGCGTAGGATGCTGGATAGGTCGTCATCCCCTCGACGCTCCTATTCTTCTTGCACCCCAACCCTTTCGAACGCGAGGGCTCCACGCACCGCATGGCGAAGAAACGCGACAGCTCGGGCAAGCGCGGCACTGAACGCCGCTCGTCGATGGGTGGATCGAATCTCGTCTGGTCGCTGATCGCGGCGGCCGTCGCCGGCCTCTTCGCGATGAGCCTGCTCGGCACGACTCCCGAGGTCGAGCTCTCCTACAGCGACCTGGAGAAGCTCATCCGGGTCACCGGCCTCGGCGAGTCCGATCAGGCCGGTGGTCCGCGGTTCATCGAAGTGACCCGCCGCGGTGACGCCACGGGACAGGTGGGCCGCTATGCCGACCTCGACGATGTCTCGATCGGTGCTTTCCAGGTGGCCGGCACGGTGCGCGAACTGCCGCTCTCGGGCACGGATGGCGGCCAGCGGGGCGATCGTCTCGCGCCGACGGGCGTCCTGCGGAGGTTCCGCACCGCGAAGCTCCCGAGCGAAAATTCGGAGGGTCAGCTCTCGAAATTGCTCGCCGAGAACGGTGTCCCCTTCCGCTATGAGGAGGCCCCGAGCCCCTGGCGCAACTGGATGCCGATGCTCTTCATCACGGGCCTCTTCGGGCTCGTCTTCTGGCTGATGCTCCGCCGCATCGGCGGCGCCGGCAGCCCGATGGCCTTTGGCCGCAGCCGCGGCAAGATGTATGCCCAGGAGGATCTCGGCATCACCTTCGACGACGTCGCCGGGATCGACGAGGCGGTCGAGGAACTGCGCGAGGTGGTCGAGTTTCTGAGGAGCCCGGAAAAGTACCAGGTGCTCGGCGGCCACATTCCCAAGGGCGTGCTCCTCGTCGGCCCGCCGGGAACCGGCAAGACACTCCTGGCCAAGGCGATCGCCGGCGAGGCGGGCGTGCCGTTCTTCGGCCTCTCGGGCAGCGACTTCGTGGAGATGTTCGTCGGTGTCGGCGCCGCGCGGGTCCGCGACATGTTTCAGCAGGCGGCCGCGAAGGCCCCCTGCATCATCTTCATCGACGAACTCGACGCGCTCGGCAAAACCCGCGGCACGAGCGTAGTCGGAGGCCATGACGAACGGGAGCAGACGCTCAACGCCCTGCTCGTGGAGATGGACGGCTTCGGCAGCAACTCGGGCGTGATCGTGCTGGCCGCGACGAATCGCCCCGAGACGCTCGATCCGGCGCTGCTGCGCCCCGGTCGCTTCGACCGGCACGTACTCGTCGATCGGCCCGATGTCCGCGGCCGCGAGGCGATCCTCCGCGTGCACGTGCTCAACGTGAAGCTCGACCCCGAGGTCGATATCGCCCAGATCGCCCGGATCACCTCGGGCTTCGTCGGCGCCGACCTTGCGAACCTCGTCAACGAGGCGGCGCTCCTGGCCGCCCGCAACGACAAGTCGGCCGTCGGCATGGCGGAATTCAACGAGGGAGTGGAGCGGGTCACGGCGGGGCTCGAAAAGAAGAAGCGGGTGATCCACGAAGACGAGAAGAAGCGGGTGGCCTACCACGAGGCGGCCCATGCGCTGGTCGCCTTCTCGCTGCCCAACACCGACCCAGTCCACAAGGTCTCGATCATCCCGCGTGGGCTGGCGGCATTGGGCTACACGATGCAGCGGCCGGAGGACGACCGCTACCTGCTCACGCAGTCGGAGCTCGAAAGCCGCATCGAGGTGCTGCTGGCAGGCACGATCGCCGAGGAGATGGTCTACAGTGACGTTTCCACCGGCGCCCAAAACGACCTCGAGCGGGTGAGCGAGATCGCCAGGGCGATGGTGATGGACTACGGCATGAGCCGCTTGGGGCGGGTGACCTACCGCGAAAGCCAGCGGTCTCCCTTCCTGGCCGCCGCCGGCGGCGACCTGGCCCATGCGCGATCCCATAGCGAGGAGACGGCTCGTGAGATCGACGAGGAGGTGAAGCGAATCGTCGATCGCGCCATCGAACAGGTGCGTCGAATCCTCGAAACCCGTCGGGCGGCGCTCGAGGCGATCACCGGTCGGCTGATCGAGTGCGAGGTGATCGACGGCGACGAACTCAAATCGATCATCGAACAATCGGTCGGCGCCCCGCAGATCGTCCCGGGGACGGCATCCGAGCGACGCGTCGGCCGGCCCGCCCCGACCGACGCCTCCGAGGCGGCTCCGGGCCAATCCGAAGCCGGCGGTGCCTGACCGGAGGCCGCGAGATCGGCACGACCGTCATGGTCGATGCGGCCTCGCCGCGGCTGAAGGACGAGCCCTTGTCGCGTCGATCACCGACACGGGCTCCTCGTGGCCGGGGAGTTCCCATCGTGAGAAGGGCCGCGGCCGCGGGCCGTGGCATGCACCGTCATGTGGAAAAATTTTTTTCTGGCGTCGGGGCTCTTTGCCTGCGCCCTTGGCATCGAGCTTTTGATGATCGATTCGGCCACGATCCTGCCCCTCGACGGCCGCGGCGGGCCGCGCGTCTTCACGGCTCCCGATTGGGCCCCGTGGACGCTGATCTCGGCCGGAGCCGTCACGATCCTCCACTTCGCCACGCTGCCCAAGACGCTGATTCGAGAGTAGCGCACGCCTCGCCATCGTGGCCTCGGCGTGCTTCGGCCTCCGCGACCACCGGTCGCTGCGGCCAAAGATGGGCCGGGCCTCAAGCCCGACGGCGGCTCGTGCGCTTCCCTGTGCCTGGCACGGGCCTAGACTTATTTTGGAGACGGTGATGATCACCACGCACGTCAAGCCCGACCGCGATACGGTTCTCTACGACGGCCACTGCCGGTTTTGTCGGAGCCAGATCGCCATGCTGCGGGCTCTCTCTCCCTGCAGGCGGCCCGACTTCTTCTCGCTCCACGACCCGAGCGTGGCCGAGCGGTTTCCGGAACTCTCCCACGACGATCTGCTCTCGCAGATGTATGTCGTCGATCCGCAGGGCCGGGCGCGGGGCGGCGCGGAGGCGGTTCGGTATCTCTCGCGGCGGCTCCCGCTCTTGTGGCCACTGGCACTCCTGCTGCACATTCCAGGCTCGCTGCCGCTTTGGAAGCGGCTCTACGCATTCGTCGCCCGCCATCGGCTCTGGATCGCGGGTGCGTGCGGTGACGGCGGCTGCCGGCTGCCCCACGCATCTGAAAAATAATCGTAGGGCACGGTCTTCTGGCGAGGATGCCTCGCATGCCCCTCCTCGCCTCGACCTGCTCGCGTACGTCCTCTCGCAAGACGTGCCACGCTCGAGCGGGTTTCAATAGATGCCGGCCCCCACTCGCTGGGGCCACCATCGGGCCCACCGGAGGACCAAGGCCGCGGCATTCAACACTTCACTCGTGGCAGTCACTCGTCGGCGGTCGCCTTCTCATCGCATCTGAAAAACATCAGATGCTGCCACGGCAGGCGGTCGAACTCGCGGACCAGTTCGAAGCCGTTGCCCTCCAGTTCGAGCCGAACCTGTGCCTTCGTCATCTTGTGCAGCGGCTTGATCGGCACGGCCGGGTCTTCCGCACGAAACTCCGCAAGTACGAGCTGCCCATCTTCCGACAGGCTCTCGCGGATCTTCGCGAGCATCTCCGACGGATGTGAAAACTCGTGATAGACATCGACGCAGAGCATCAGGTCGATCGCACCGACCGGGAGCCGCGGATCGGCTGCCGTGCCGAGCACCGGCTTGATCGTCGTGACACCGAACTCCGCCGCACGGCCGGCGAGCATCTTGAGCATCGGCGGCTGGATATCGACGGCGTAGACGGTGCCGGTCGGCCCCGCGAGCCGTGCCATTTCCAAGGTGTAGAAGCCGTTGCCGCAGCCCATGTCGCACAGTGTCTGCCCCGGCCGGATCGCCAGCGCCTCCACGAGGAGCCGACAGTCCTCCTCCCGCTGCCGGCTCTCGCGAACCAGCCACGGCGCCCCCGTGTAGTGCATCGTCTGGGCGATCTCTCGCCCCATGTAGATGGGCTGGGCCGGCGGCACCTCGACGGAGTGGTCGATCCCGAAATCGATCGGCGGCGGCCGCACCGCCGGAGCCTGGGCACGGGCCGGTCCGACCGTTCCGGCCAGCAGCACCACCACGAGAACAATCCGATGCCGCGGCATGATGCCCGTGAGTATAGGCGTTGGACGGCGGCTACGCAGCGTCGGCCACGGTGTCGAGGGCCGGCTGGCCGGCGTCGTCGTAGCAACTGACGACGGTGATCCCGCTCCGCACGGCGAAGTCGGCGAGTCGGTCAGCATCGACGATGATCGTCCTCCCCGCCTCGACCGCCAGCACGGTCGCGCCGGCAGCACGCAGCGCCTGCAGCGTGCCGACACCGATCGTCGGCATGTCGAAACGCAGATCCTGCTGCGGCTTGGCCACCTTCACTACCACCATGCCCCCCGCAGGGCAGAGTCGCCCGGCACGGCGGATGCATTCGTCTGTGCCCTCGATCGCCTCCAGGGCGATCGGCGCGCGATTCTTCACGACCACGCTCTGACCGATGTCGAGCCGGCCGAGTTCCTTGGCGAGCCGCCAGCCGAAGGCGACGTCGGCGAGTTTCCGCGCCGAGAGCGGCCGACCGGCGAGCACGCCTCCGGAGGCGAGCAGTTCAGGCGCCACGTCTGTCGCCGGCACCATCCTCACGCCGCCGGTGTCAAAGGCGGCCGCGATCGCCCCGAGCAACGAATCGTCGCGGTTGTCGCGGCGGCGGCTCACGAAGTGCGGCCAGAAGGTCTTCAGGCCGGTCCAGTCGGGCAGGTGCCGCAGCACCGCATGCTTGGTGAAGAGCTTCGTCTTGTGGACCTTGCCAGCCATCGTGGCCCGACGGCAGCCGTGCCGCCTGAAGAAATCGATGGCCGTGCCGATCTCGGCCACTCCCACGTCGCCGAGATGGTCGGCCAGGTGCTCGAGCACCGCATCGGCATGATCGCGGATCGCGAGGATCGCGGTCTTGCCGCCCCGACGGCGGACAGCCTCGGCCACCGCAACCGGAAAACGTCCCCAGCCGGCGAGGATGCCGACCGTCTCCCCGTCGAGCGAATGCATGTCGCCAGACATCGTCATGCCGCCTCCGCGGTTCCCGAACGGCCGTGGCCATCGAGAGCCTGTCTACCGGCCTGCTCGAGGGCGTCGAGGCGGGCGGCGAACTTCTTGAGATCCTTCCGCATCTCGGGCAGTTTGCTTATGGCGGCCAGTTGCAGCTTCCGATCACGCAGTTCGATGGCGGGCTCGCCCAAGACGGTGATGCCGGCGGCGATGTCGTTCGACACGCCGGAGCGGGCGCCGAGCACGGCGCCATCGCCGATGTGCACATGGTCCCGCACACCGCACTGCCCGGCCATCACCACCCAGTTGCCGGTGCTCGTGCTTCCCGCCACGCCGACCTGTGAACAGATCATGTTGGTGGGTCCGATCCGGCAGTTGTGGGCGATCTGCACTTGGTTGTCGATCTTCGTGCCCCGGCCGATCAGGGTGGGGCCGTAGGTGCCGCGGTCGATCGTGGTGCCGGCCCCGATCTCGACGTCGTCCGCCAGCTCCACCCAGCCGAGCTGGGCCGAGAGAACGTAGGCATCACCATGCACCTTGTAGCCGAAACCATGGGATCCGAGCACCGCGGCGGCATGGATGATGCAGCGGGCTCCCACGACCGTGCCCGGGTAGAGCACGGCGTTGGGGAAGATCTCCGTGCCCTCGCCGATCCGGCATCCGTCCATGACCCGGGCGCCCGAGTGGATCGTCGCGCCCCGGCCGATCTCGACGTCGGCGCCAACCGTCGCCAGCGGATGGATGTCGACGTCCGCAGCGATCCGCGCCGATGGTGCGATCACGGCCTGCGGGCTCACGCCGCATCGTGACGCGAGCCGCGGTGGACGGAAGTGGGTGATCGCGCCGGCGAATGCCGCATGCACGTCGGCGACCTCGATCGAGGGACGGTCGAGCGGCCCGCTTCCCACCGGCACGATCACGGCGCCGGCCTTGCTCTTCGACAACAGGTGGAGCTTGTCGGCCGCATCGACGAGCGTGATCTCGGTGGGACCGGCCAGTTCGAGCGTGGCGGCACCGGTGATCGACATCGTGGCGTCGCCGGTGGCTGTGCCACCCACGTGGCTAGCGAGCGCGTGCAGCGTGATCGACATCGGCATGTCTCCTCAGAACGGCCCGCACTCCGCGGGGCCGGGAAGATAGGGGGCATGGGCCGCACGCCGCAAGGCGTTTTCAGCCGCCGGAAAGCCCCGTTCGGCCGGCATCCCCCGTCGGGCGGAGAGCCTACAGCCAGTCGCCCACGCGTTGCTCGAGCCTCACCTCGGCGGCCATGCCTCGGAGCTTGTTCATGGCCCGGGTCTGGATCTGACGGATCCGTTCCTTGCACACGCCCATCTCGTCTCCGAGTTCACGGAAGGTTCGGGGAGGCTTGCCGTCGAACCCGAAGCGGGCGACGACGATCTCCTTCTCCCGAGGCTCGAGATCGCCGAGGAATTTCGTGAAGAGCTGGTTCAGTTCCGCGACCTGCTCGAACGAGCAGTACTCAGCGGAATCGGACTCGGCGACACGATCCTTGAGCGATTCGTCGGCCGTCACGAAGCGGCTCCGGGACTGCCGGGACTTGTGGGAGACCCGGAAGAAATGCCGCTGGATGGCATAGGTTGCGTAGGTGCTGAACCGGTTGCCAAGCGCGAAGTTGAACTTTTCCACGGCCCGCATCAGGGCAAGGTTCCCCTCGCTCACGAGTTCCTCGAACGACGTCCCAGGGTCGCTGAACTTTTTGGCGATCGAGACGACGAGCCGGAGATTCGAAGTGATCAGGATCGACTTGGACGTCTCGGCCTCGGCGAGCCAGCCTTCGATCTCGTCGATCTGGCGGATCGTCGCCCGCTTCCGATCGAGCCGCCCGCGGACGGTGGCGGCGCGGAATTTCAGCCAGTTCATCCTTCTGAAATAGAACTGTTCCTCGTCCTTCGAGAGCAGGCGGGTCTGGTAGAGGCTGGCGAGGTAGGGAGTGAGCCCCGACGGGATGGAGGCCTCGGGCAGCCGTCGTTCGAGTGGCATCGCGGCATCGGCAGGAGGCACGCTCGCGAGCCGCTCGGCATCGGCCTTCAGAAACTGTCGGCACGGGATGTAGTCGATCTCTCGATCGAAGAGACGTGCCCGCCGCTCCCGCAGGAACGAGGCCCTGTCGGCCTTGGCTTGTCGCGGCGGGGCCCGCTTGGTCACGACCGTGTCGCGACTGCCGATCCGGCTGTTCAAACGCTCTGCATGCGCGATCACGGCATCCCTCCTGAGGGTCGAATCTGACCGGCCATTCGAGGGGGGCAGGGCCGCCCGGGAAGCGGCTTAGCCCCACCGGAGAAACCGCACGCCCCGGAAAGTCCTAACAGCCGAAAAACACGGGGCTCGTCTGGAATTCCGTGTGGGGGGGTGGTCGAGGGTGGCCCTGCCACGCCTCCGTGGGATCCTCTCCGATGCGGTAAGGTGGCGTCGATGTCGGGAAACCTCATTCTCGTGCTCGGCGACCAGCTCGATCGGTCGAGCGCCGCCTTCGACGGCTTCGACCGCCGCCACGACCGCGTCTGGATGGCCGAGGTGGCCGAGGAATCGACGCATGTCTGGAGCCACAAGGCCCGGATCACCGTTTTCCTCTCGGCGATGCGGCACTTTCGAGATGCGCTCACGAAGGAACGGATCGACGTCGTCTACACGGAACTGGCGCCGCGGAAATCACCCTCGGAGCCGACCTCGCTCGCCGATGCACTGCTCGGCTTTCTCGAACGGGCTCGCAAGGACAAGAGGCTGCCGCAGAAACTGATCGTCGTCGAACCGGGTGAGTGGCGGGTGCGGAAGGCCCTCGAGGCCGCCGCGACGACGGCGGGGATTCCGATCGAGGTCCGGACTGACCGGCATTTCTTCTCGTCGCGGGACGAGTTCGCCGCCCATGCCGAGGGCCGCAAGCAGCTGCGGCTGGAATACTTCTATCGGCCGCTGCGGGAGAAATTCGGCGTGCTCATGGACAATGGCGAGCCGGCCGGCGGCCAGTGGAACTACGACGTCGAAAACCGCGGCGCATTCCCGAAGGGTGGCCCCGGGAGCCTGCCATCGCCGCTCCGATGTTCGCCCGATGCCATGACCCGCGGCGTGATCGATCTGGTCCATACACGGTTCGCCTCGCATCCGGGACGACTCGACGACTTCGACTGGCCGGTGACTCCGGCCGACGCCCGTGCGGCCCTCGACGATTTTCTCGCACACCGCCTGGTGAACTTCGGCCGCTACCAGGACGCGATGTGGACGGGCGAGCCGTGGCTCTACCACGCGCGGCTTGCGCAGGCGATGAACATGAAACTCCTCGACCCGCGGGATGTCGTCGCCGCCGCCGAGGAGGCCTGGCGCACAGGTCGGGCACCTCTGGAGGCGACGGAAGGCTTCATCCGCCAGGTGATCGGCTGGAGGGAATATGTCCGCGGCGTCTATTGGCATTTCATGCCGGAGTACATCGATCGCAACACTCTCGGCGCCGATCTCCCGCTCCCGAACTTCTATTGGACCGCGGCGACGGAGATGAACTGCCTCCGCGACGCGATCGGTCAGACGCTGCAATACGGCTACGCGCATCACATCCAGCGGCTGATGGTGACGGGCCTCTTCGCACTGCTCTTTGGCGTGGACCCGCGGCGGGTGCACGAGTGGTATCTGGCCGTCTATGTCGATGCGGTCGAGTGGGTCGAACTGCCCAACACGCTCGGCATGAGCCAGTTCGCCGATGGCGGCATCATGGCGTCGAAGCCGTATTGCGCCAGCGGCGCCTACATCGATCGCATGAGCAACGCCTGCGCGGGCTGCCGCTATGAACCGAAGGCGGCCACAGGCCCCGATGCCTGCCCGTTCACGACGCTCTACTGGGATTTCCTCGCACGGCACCAGAAGCTGCTCGCGAAAAACCAGCGCATGGGCATGCAGCTCAAAAACCTCGCCCGCAAGGATGCCGCCGAACTCAGAGCGATCCGCCGCCAGGCTGATTCTCTGCGGGCGGAATAGCGCCGCGTGGGCCGCCGACGTTACTTGGGCGACGGCGTCGGCAGCAGTTCTGCCGCAGCGGCCGGCTTTGGCTCACGGATGAGTACGCTGCGGGTGCCGTCGTCGATGGCCGTTGCCTGGCTGACGGGGGCCGGCGGCTCCTCAATCGGGACCGCAGGCGATGGCTGGAGTGGCGCTGGCGTCGGCCGTGCGAGTGATGGCGCGGGCGCGGTCCGCGCGGGCGCTGGCGCCGTGCGAGCCGTTGCCGGCCGCGGCTGAGCGTTGGGCGTGCCGCGGGGTGTCGGAGCCGGTCGGGCGGCCTTGGCCTCGGCACCAGGCAGCGGCTCACCTCGGCGGATCGCACGTCGGACATCGGCCGGACGCGGCGGCATCCGCGCCTCGGCCTCCGCCCGCCGCTCGATCGCCTCGATGCGGTCGAGCCGGCGATCGATCAATCGCTCCGTGCGGGGGTTCGCGACCGACTCCTGCGACCATGCCGCGAGGGCCGAGGCGGCGAGAGCCAGCCAACAGGATGACCGAGGTGCCATGAGGGAAACCTCCGCGTGACGGTGGACGAACCGGACCACAGTATCCGGGACCTCCACGAAAAGAACCAGTCGCGAACGACCGAATCCGAATTGGCGAACACCGACGAAATTGCCTAAATTAACCCGGTTCCGCGATTTTGCCTCGAGCCGTTGATGACCGCCTACAACCTCACGCACCTCCGCCAGCTCGAAGCCGAAAGCATCCACATCATCCGCGAGGTGGCCGCCGAGTTTGAAAACCCGGTGATGCTCTACTCGATCGGCAAGGATTCGGCCGTCATGGTCCGCCTCGCCGAGAAGGCCTTTCATCCGGCGAAGCCCCCCTTCCCGTTGATGCACATCGACACGACGTGGAAGTTTCGCGAGATGTACAGGCTTCGCGACGGGTACGTCGCCACGGATCTGGGCCTCAAGCTGATCGTCCATGTCAACGAGGAAGGCCGGGCCGCGGGCATCAACCCGATCACGCACGGCAGCAAGGTCCACACCGACATCATGAAGACGCAGGCCCTGCGGCAGGCGCTCGACAAGCACCGCTTCGACGCCGCCTTCGGCGGGGCCCGTCGCGACGAGGAGAAGTCGCGGGCCAAGGAGCGGGTGTTCTCGTTTCGCGACGAGTTCCACCGCTGGGATCCGAAGAACCAGCGACCGGAACTCTGGAACCTCTACAACACGAAGGTGAGGAAGAACGAGAGCATCCGGGTGTTCCCGCTCTCCAACTGGACCGAGCTCGACGTCTGGCAGTACATCCACCTCGAGAAGATCCCGATCGTGCCCCTCTACTTCGCGGCCGAGAGGCCGATCGTCTGGCGCGACGGCGTGATGCTCATGGTCGACGACGACCGCCTCCCGCTGAAGCCGGGCGAAGAGCCGGAGATGCGCCGCGTGCGGTTCCGCACGCTCGGCTGCTACCCTCTCTCCGGGGCAGTCGACTCCACCGCGACGACACTCCCCGAAATCATCCAGGAGATGCTGCTCACGACGTTCTCGGAGCGCCAAGGTCGCCTGATCGACTCCGACGAGGCGGGCAGCATGGAAAAGAAGAAAAAAGAGGGCTACTTCTAACCATACGCGGAAAAAGCCGTCCCTGGCCTTTTTCCGCGTGGGTCGGATCCAACGACGACGATACATCTCATGCGTGACACACATCCAGATGCTGAACGCCGGGGTCGGTGCGAGGATCCTGAGCATGTGGATCGATCGCAGCGAGAGACACCGCGAGGGAACTCGTACCGCCCCGGCGGCAATGTGGCTTGCTTCAGGATTTCACACTACTTATGTCCCACCAATCGGCACTGATCGCCTCGAACATCGACGAATACCTCGCGCAGCACGAGCGCAAGGAGCTGCTGCGGTTCATCACCTGCGGGAGCGTGGACGACGGCAAAAGCACGCTCATCGGCCGGCTCTTCTACGAGTCGAAGATGATCTACGAAGATCAGCTCGCCGCGATCAAGAAGGATACGTCGCGGTATGGCACGACGGGCGAGGAGGTCGACCTGGCCCTCTTCACCGACGGCCTCGAAGACGAGCGCCAGCAGGGGATCACGATCGACGTCGCCTACCGCTACTTCTCGACCGACAAGCGGAAGTTCATCATCGCCGACACGCCCGGCCACGAGCAGTACACGCGGAACATGGCGACGGGCGCCTCGACCGCCGATCTGGCGATCATCCTGATCGACGCCCGCCATGGTGTGCTCCCGCAGACAAAGCGGCACTCGTTCATCGTGTCGCTCCTGGGGATCAAGCACATCGTCGTGGCCGTCAACAAGATGGACATCGTCGGCTACGACCAGGACGTGTTCGAGAGGATCAAGGCCGATTCCATCGACTTCGCGTCGCGGCTGGAGCTTCCCGACGTCCATTTCATGCCGATCTCCGCGCTCAAAGGGGACAACGTCGTCGCGCCGAGCCCGAACATGCCGTGGTACACGGGCTCGCCGCTGATGCCGCTTCTTGAGAATGTCTACATCGGCTCCGACCGCAACATGGAGGACTTCCGGTTCCCGGTGCAGCTCGTGCTGCGACCCAACCTCGATTTCCGTGGATTCGCCGGCACGATCGCCTCCGGCATCATCCGCAAGGGCGATGAGGTGATGTCGCTGCCGTCGCGGAAGAGGAGCCGCGTGAAGTCGATCGTGACCTTCGACGGTGAACTGGAAGAGGCGTTCTCGTCACAGTCGGTCACGCTCACGCTCGAGGACGAGATCGACTCCAGCCGTGGCGACATGCTCGTGCGGCCCGGCAACGTGCCGAAGGTCGATCAGAAGTTCGACGCCATGGTCGTCTGGATGAGCGAGGAGCCGCTCGTGCCGGGCAAGCAGTACCTCTTCAAGCAGACGAGCAAGCTGACGCCCGGCGCGGTCGGCACGCTCCGCTACAGGGTCGATATCAACACGCTTCACCGCCAGCCGGCCCCGACCCTCGCGCTCAACGAGATCGGCCGCTGCGGCATCACGCTCACGAGCCCGATCGCCTACGACGCCTACCGTCGCAACCGTTCGACGGGCGCCTTCATCATGATCGACCGCGTCAGCAACGCGACGGTCGGCGCCGGCATGATCCTCGACCGTGAGCCGGAGGATGGTCGCAAGGACCACTGGGACGACGAGCCCGCCGCCGGCCACCTGCACGAAACGGCAAGCGGCGTGACGGCCGCCGAGCGGGAGGCGCGGTTCGGACAGAAGCCGGCCACGGTGCTCCTGACGGGGCTCACCGGATCGGGCAAGTCGACGATCGCCCGGCTGGTCGAGCGAAGGCTCTTCGACATGGGCCGCGCGGTCGTCGTGCTCGACGGCCAGTCGATGCGGCTGGGGATCAGCCGCGACCTCGGCTTTACGGCCGACGAGCGGAGCGAAAACCTCCGCCGCAGCGTCGAAGTGGCGAAGCTCTTCAACGACGCCGGCATCCTCTGCCTCGGTGCCTTCGTGGCCCCCGACGAAGCGGTGCGGCAGAAGGCGGCCGACCGGCTCGGCCGCGACCGGCTCCTCGTGGTGCACCTCTCGGCGCCCGTCGAGGTCTGCCGCCAACGCGACACCGACGGCCACTACGCACTGGCTGATGCCGGCGAATTGGCCAACTTTCCCGGCGTCTCGGCCCCCTACGAGCCGCCATCGAATCCCGACCTCGTGATCCCGACCCACGAATGGCCGGTCGGCCGGTGCGTCGACGCGGTGATCTCGCTCTTGGAGCAACACGAGATCATCTGAGGTCCATCGGACAGGTGAACGCCGGGGTCGGTGCGAGGATTCCGAGCATTTGGATCGAGCGAAGCGAGAGACACCGCGAGGGAACTCGTACCGCCCCGGCGGCAACGCGTTGTGAGTCACATGTCTCATACTCCAGCCATCATCGGCATCCTCACCGTGTCCGACCGGGCCAGCGGCGGCGAGTATGCCGACGAGGGCGGGCCGGCGATCCGCGGCTACCTCTCCGAGGTGCTGACGACCCCGTGGGAAGCCCGTGAGCGGATCGTGCCCGACGACCTCGACACGATCGCCGGTGCGATCCGCGCGATGGCCGACGGCGGCTGCTGCCTGGTCGTCACCACCGGCGGCACCGGCCCGGCGCCCCGCGATGTCACGCCCGAGGCGACGGAGCGGGTCTGCACGAAGATGCTGCCCGGGTTCGGCGAACTGATGCGGCAGATATCGCTGAACTACGTCCCCACGGCGATCCTCTCGCGACAGACGGCCGGTGTCTGCGGCGGGGCCCTCGTCGTCAACCTGCCGGGGAGGCCCAAGAGCATCCGCGAGTGCCTCGACGCCGTGTTTCCGGCGATTCCCTACTGCATCGACCTCATCCACACCGGCGACCCGCACCCACCCCGGCTGGAAACCGACCCAACTCGCCTCGTGTCATTCCGGCCGAAAGGGTAGCCTTCCCGGCACCTCGAAGGAGATGTCTTCCCATGTGGTTCATCAATGGCATTTTGGCCGTGCTCGGCCGGCTCATGATCGCGGCGATCTTTCTGATGAGTGCCTTCGGCAACAAGATCCCGAAGTTTCAGCAGGTGGTTCAGGCCATGACCAACGAGGGCGTGCCCCAGCCGAAGATCCTTCTCGCCGGGGCGATCGCGTTTCTGGTGCTCGGCGGCCTGTCGATCGTGCTGGGCTACCGGGCCAAGACCGGGGCGTTGTTGCTGCTTATCTTTTTGGCCGCGGCCACCTACTACTTTCACGACTTCTGGAAAATCGCGCCGGACGACCCGGAATTCGGCCCCCAGATGATCCAGTTCATGAAAAATCTGGCGCTCATGGGCACGATGGTGTTCCTGATCGGCAACGGGCCGGGTCCATGGAGCCTCGATGGCCGTTCCGGCAGCGCGATCGAAGGCCGGATCGACGAGGACGAGTAGCCCCGGCCGGTCGCTACAGGCTGCGGGCGATCTCGGGGGCGAAATAACTGAGGATCGCGTCGGCACCGGCCCGCTTGATCACGAGCAGGCTTTCGAGTGCGGCTTTGGCCCCGTCGATCCAGCCGTTGTCGGCGGCCGCGCGGATCATCGCGTATTCGCCACTCACCTGGTAGGCGAGGGTCGGCACGCCAAACTCCCGTTTCACGCGGTGGATGATGTCGAGCGACGTCATCGCCGGCTTCACCATCACCATGTCGGCCCCTTCGCCGAGATCGAGCGCCACCTCGCGGATCGCCTCGTCGGTGTTGGCCGGATCCATCTGGTAGGTCTTCTTGTCGCCCAACCCGAGCGCCCCCGCGGTCGCGAGCGCTCCACCGCTGCCGAGGGCATCGCGGAAGGGGCCGTAGAAGGCCGATGCGTATTTGGCGGCGTAGGAAAGGATGCAGATGTCCTGCCGCCCTGCCCCGTCGAGCGCCGTGCGGATCGCCCCCACGCGGCCGTCCATCATGTCGGAGGGGGCCACGACGTGGCAGCCCGACTGCGCGAGCACGAGGGCCTGCTTGCAGAGCACGGCGACCGTCTCGTCATTGAGGATCCGACCATGCTCGAGCAGTCCGTCGTGGCCGTGGCTCGTGTAGGGGTCGAGGGCGACATCGCAGATCAAGCCCACCTCGTCGCCGAGCCGGTCGCGGACAGCGCGAACGGTGCGGCAGACGAGGTTGTCGGGGTCGAATGCATGCCGGGCGTCGTCCGACTTGTGCTTCGGCTCCACCACTGGAAACAGCGCGATGGCCGGGATACCGAGCCGCTTGGCATCGTCGGCCGCCTTCACCACGCCATCGATCGAGAGCCGCTCGACACCGGGCATGCTCGACACCGGCAGGCTTGCCTCATGGTCGTGCACGAACAGCGGCCAGACCAGGTCGGCCGGTGAGAGGGATGTCTCGGCGACGGCGCGGCGAATCCATTCATACTGGCGGGTGCGCCGCAGGCGGGTCGCGGGAAAGGCCGGGTTCATGGGCGCGGCTGGCCGGCGCCAGCCTCCGTGCGGTCATCGATGACGACGGCCGAATGCACGGCCATCGTGGCTACCGATGCGGCTCGGGCACCCCTGGTCGCGACGGCGCACGATTCGTCGGTCTCCCACACGCACACGCGCCGGGCCTCCACGCCCAGGCCGCCGAGCACGCTCGGGGCCACCACCTCGAGCAGGTAGCGGGCCATGTTCTCGGCCGTCGGGTTCCAGGGAAGCACGAAGTATTTCGTCGGCCGGGCGGCGCGGACGGCCTCCAGCGCGTTTGCGTCGTCGGCGAACACGATGAAGGCATGATCCCAGTTGGCGTCGAGCCAGCCGAGCATCCTGTTCTTGATCTGCGAAAAATCGACGACACGGCCCACGGCATCGACCGTGGAGCCTCCGGCCACGGCCGCCACCTCGATATCGACCCGATAGTTGTGGCCATGCAAAAAGGCGCACTTGCCCTCGTGCCGATACAGGCGATGGCCCGCGCAGAATTTCAGCTGTCGGACGAGCGAGAGTTCGGTGGAGTCGTGCATGCGTGGGCCCGGGTCAGGCGGATCGCGGCGAGCCAGGCCGGATCACAGTTGTGTCGGATTCGGAGCATCGCCGTAGACGGCCTTCGGATCGAAGGCCTTCTCGTGCTCGAGAAACTCCAGTGCCGTTCCCTGCTTCCGCTCGGCCCCGACGGGCACCTTCCGGTAGAAGCAGGAGCGGTAGCCGACGTGGCAGCTGGCACCGCCGGCGATCTCCACGCGGAGCCAGACACAGTCCTGGTCGTCGTCGATCCGCATCTCGACCACCTTTTGGATCAGGCCGCTGGTGGCACCCTTGTGCCAGAGTTGCTGACGGCTGCGGCTCCAGTAGTGCGCCTCGCCCGTCTCGATCGTCTTCGCGAGGGCCTCGCGGTTCATCACCGCCACCATCAACACCTCGCCCGACGCGATGTCGGTCGTGACGCAGGGGATCAGTCCGGCGGCATCGAATTTCGGAGCGAGGTCGTGGCCCTCCTCGACCTGCTCGACAGTCGTTCGCCGGCCAAACAACGAATCGGACACCGGGGAATCGGTCACGGGCAACTCTCCTCGATCAACACCGCAGGGCCACAGGTTTTGGCGTCGTGAAGTCCCTCAAGTGTAGCCTGCAAATTCAACCTGGTCATTGACCGTTCGGCTTTCCCGGCCGTAGGCTCGGCCGCCGTCTTACGCTTGTTTTGACCCCTTTTGTGGAGTCGCCGCGATGAGGTCAGATGCCACGGGACCGATACTCTTCCACCTGCTGACCGCGGCGGCGGCCGCCTGTGTCTCGACGAGCATCGCATCCGACTGGCCGACATTCCGGGGCGCCGACCGCTCGGCCGTCGCGCCCGACACCGACCTGCTCGAATCCTGGCCGGCCGACGGGCCCGCGCTTGGCTGGCAGGCGGCCGGTGCCGGCCGCGGCTATGCGAGCCTCGCCATCGCCGGGGATCGGATATACACGCTCGGCGACGGCCTCTCGACCGCATCCGACACGGACGAATACCTCACCTGTTTCGACCGGGCCACCGGCAAGCAGATCTGGAAGACGAAGACCGGTCAACCGTGGACCGATGGTCAGGAGTCATGGCAAAGCTCCCGCAGCACGCCGACCGTCGATGGCGAGAGGGTCTACGTGATCACGCCTCATGGCCAGCTCGTCGCCTGCCGCACAGACAATGGCACGGAACTGTTCCGCATCGATCTCAAGGCACAGTTCGGCGGCACGAAGGGGGATTCGTGGGGCTACAGCGAGTCGGTGACGATCGACGGCGACCGGCTCGTATGCACGCCCGGCGGCGAGAAGGCGTCGATGGTGGCCCTCGACAAGAAGACCGGCCGCACGATCTGGACCTGCCCGATGAAGCTCGACCGGGGTGCCGGCCATGCGTCGATCGTCACGAGCACGGTGCAGGGCACCCGGGTCTACGTGCAGACGACCGCCAGCGGCGCGTTCGCCGTGGAGGCCCAGACCGGCCGCTTCCTGTGGGCCTATCCGATCGATCAGACGACGGCCGTCATTCCGACGCCGATCGTCAAGGACGACCTCGTCTTCTTCTCGGCCGGCTACAAGCGGGGCGGTGCGCTCGTGCGGCAGGTGGCGGGGCCGGGCGGAGCGGTGCGATTCGAGGAGGTCTACGGACTCAAGCAGGAACTCGCCAACAAGCATGGCGGCATCGTCCTGGTGGGAGATCATCTCTACGGGTGTGCCGACGATCAGCCGATCCTGGTCTGTGCCGAACTGCAGACGGGCAAAATCGTCTGGAAGGAGCGGGGCAGCGGCAAGGGCTCGGCCACCGTGGTCGCCGCCGACGGCCACGTCTACGTCCGCTATGCCGACGGCACGGTCTCGCTCGTGCGGGCAGACCCAGCCGCGTATCGGGAAGTATCGTCGTTCAAGACTCCCGGCAGCGGCGACCGTCCAAGCTGG
Source organism: Planctomycetia bacterium (assembly GCA_046074725.1). Classification (GTDB taxonomy): domain Bacteria; phylum Planctomycetota; class Planctomycetia; order Pirellulales; family UBA1268; genus CACORA01. Next base: position 29,483 of record JBJTOU010000056.1, on the reverse strand, counting down.
GCCCACATGGTCATCCTCGACGGAATGCTCTACCTCCGCGAGGGAGACGCGATCCTCTGCTATGACGTGCGGGCCAGATAGAGGCAGGAAGGGTCAGGCCCGCGCTACCACGCCCTGAGCCATGCAACGGCCCGCATTCCGAAAATGATCGCCCCGATCAAGGCGGCGGTGATCCCGCTGACCAGCACCGCGGCGCTGGCCATGTCGAGGGCGTCCCGGATTCGGGGATGACGGCCGACGTCGAGCGACCTCGCCAGCGATTCGATCGCGGTGTTGAACACTTCCGCCACGAGCACGAAGCCGATCGCCCCCACGAGCAAACACCATTCGACCAGCGACACTTTCAGCACGCCGGCCGCGACGACCACCGTCACCGCCACCCAGAGATGGACGGCGAAGCTCGTCTGGCTGCGGATCGCCCGCCGCAGCCCACGGAACGCGTCGCCGAACTTATGCCGCCATGAGCGACGGGATGACCACATGGGCGAGGCTCACCCCACCTTCACGTAGGGATCGCCCTTCTTCCAGTTGCAGGGGCACAGTTCGTCGCTTTGCAACGCATCGAGCACGCGGAGCACCTCGGCCACGTTGCGTCCCACGCGGCCCTGATTCACATCGACCCACTGGATGATCCCATGGGGATCGACGATGAACGTGGCCCGCAGGCAATATCCCTCCGACTTCTCGAGGATGCCGAGATCGGGCGCCACTTTCTGCGCCGCGATCAGCGGGTAGCCGAGGCCCTTGAGATCGGCGTGCGACCGCCGCCACATCATGTGGGACCACTCGTTGTCGGTGCTCCCGCCGACCACGCTCGTGTCACGATCGGCGAAGGCCTTGAGCTGCTTGTTGAATTCGGCCAGTTCCGTCGGGCAGACGAACGTGAAATCCTTCGGGTAGAAGAAGTAGACCACCCACTTGCCGGCGTAGTCGTCGCTCGTGAGGAGCTTGATGTCGTCCTTCTCGGTCCCCACGCAGGCCTGGCAGGAAAACCTGGGAAAGGCGTCGCCGACGGTGAGCATGATGCTGGTCTCCTGAAACGATTGGGCACAAACGAGTGCGTGAGTGTACGGGTGCGTTCGGGGGCGTTCAACATGGCCGGCCGTGGTTCATGCGATACTGATGCCATCGCGCATCCATCCGTCCCGCACCCGAGCGTTCCATGTCAGGCGATCCCCGCATTCACCGCCACATTCTGGCTGCACGGACCGTCGTCGTCGCCCCCAAGCGGGCCGATCGTCCGAATGATCTCGAGAAGCCTTCCGGCACTCCGGCAGAGGGCTGCCCGTTTTGCGCGGGCCACGAATCCCTCACGCCGCCCGCCCTGCTTCATGCCCCGGAGACGGCGGACTCCCCGTGGCATGCGCGGATCATCCCCAACCGCTACCCGATCGTGGAACGGCTCGGCGACCGTGCCGGAAATGATCCGTCGGTCCGACCGGCGCACGGCATCCACGACGTGGTCATCGAGTCGGCCGACCATCACCGATCGATCCTCGACATCGACGCGACACGATGGCGAGAGGTCTGGTCGCTGGTGCGCCGGAGGCTGGCGATGCTCGACGGGGCCGACCGCATCGCGTGGGCCACGGTATTCAAAAACTCAGGACCGGCCGCCGGGGCATCGCTCGAGCACGTGCACAGCCAGCTCATCGGTCTCGATTTCGTGCCCCCGGTGATGGAAACGGAACTGGCCGCATTCCTTGAACCGGGGCACTCGTTCGGGGATCTCATCCGCTGGGCCGAAGCCCATGGATGCGTCGTCGCGGAAGCGGCCGACCTGGTCGCGATGATCCCCCCCGCGCCGCGCCAGCCGCTCGAGACATGGATCCTGCCGCGCGAGCCCGAGCCGCACTTCCATGCCACATCGCATGAGCGGGTCGCCGCGTTGGCCGATCTCACCCGGCGCATCGTGGCCACGATCGATCGGGCCGCGCCGGGGGCCGACTACAACTGGTGGCTCCACCAGGCGCCATGCGGTGGCCGAGCCGTCGGCGGCTGGCACTGGCACCTCGAAATCCTCCCGCGGCTCGCGCCGTTCGCCGGCTTCGAGCTTGCGACCGGCTGCCACATCACGACGCTCTCGCCGGAGGACTCGGCGAGGCGGATGGCCGCGGCGGGGGAGGCGTGAGCGTCTCGATCGGGATGAAGCCGTCGCTACCGGCACGGACGGCCGCCGGGGGCCGGCAGGGCGGCGCGAAGAACCCTTTCCAGAGGGAGCGGGCCAGCCATGCGGCGGCCGCGAGCGACACGGCGATCGCGATCATGTCCTGCACGGCATTCCCCTCACCCGAGGATCATCGTCCCGATCTGGTAGGTCGCAAAGGCGCCGAGCCATGCCAGCACCGTCATGTAGGCGAAGGTGACCACGGGCCAGATCCAGCTGTTCGTCTCCTTGCCGATGATCACAAGCGTGCTCGCGCACTGCGCACACAGCGCGAAGAACACCATGATCGAGAGGGCCACCGGCAGCGTGAACACCTTCCGGTCGCTGCCGTCCCAGGTCGCGGCCTTGAGGAGCCGGATCAGTTCCGTCGCCCCCTCCTCCTCGCCCGGATCGACGTCGCCGAGGTTGTAGATCACGCCGAGCGTGCCGAGGACGACCTCCCGCGCGGGAAAGCTCGCGATCGCCGCGCAGCCGATCCGCCAGTCCCAGCCGAGCGGCCTGACGATCGGCTCGATCAATCGCCCCGCCCGACCGAGAAAGCTCTGCCGCAGCGCCTCGCCTCGCACGTCGGCCTCGGTGACGTTCAGTCCCTCCGGAGGCGGCACCTTCGGATAACTGCCCAGCGCCCAGACGACGATGCTCACCGCCACGATCAGCGTGCCGGCGTTCTTGAGGAACGACACCGCCGCTTCGCGAACACGCTCGAGCACGACCGCCGGCTGCGGCCACCGCCAGCCGGGCAGTTCCAGCACGAAGGGCTGCGGGGGCCCGCGAAACACGGTCCGCGACAGGATGAGGGCGACGACGGCCGCCACGACCACTCCGATGGCATACATCGCCGCGAGCACCACCGCCGGCAGCCGCAGCCACGGCACGCCGACGGCCACGTTGGGCACGAAGGCAGCCGTGAGCAGCAGATAGACCGGCAGCCGCGCCGAGCAACTCATGAGCGGGGCGACGAGGATCGTGAGCAGCCGGTCACGGCGGTTCTCGATCGTTCGGGCCGCCATGATGCCGGGAATCGCGCAGGCAAAACTCGAGAGCAGCGGAATGAACGACTTGCCTGAGAGGCCCACGCCGACCAGCAGCCGGTCCATGAGATACGCGGCGCGGGCGAGATAGCCGCAGCCTTCGAGGATCGCGATGAAGAGGAAGAGCATGGCGATCTGCGGCAGGAACACGACCACTCCCCCGAAGCCTGCGAGGATTCCATCGACCACGAGCGAGCGGACCGCGCCCTCCGGCACCACCTTCTCGACCATGCCGGCCACGGCATCGACTCCCCCGGACATCAGGTCCATCAGCGGTGCGGCCAGCCAGAAGATCGACGTGAAAATGGCGAGCATCGTCAGGGCGAAGATCAATGTGCCCCACAGCCGGTGCGTCAACACCGCATCGATGCGTTCGTTGACCGACCGGCTGGCCTCCCGCCGGGTGATCACGCCATCGACGATCGAGTCGATCCAGGCATAGCGTGCGATCGCCTCGCGAGCCGCCGGTGGATAGGAGCCCTCGACCGCGGCGAGATGCGGTGAGAGGTCGGGCCTTTGGGCTCGCGCGGTGCCCGGGGCGGCAAGAATCGCCTCGCCGAGTTCGTCGATCCCTTCGCGGGATGGCGCCACCACCCGCACGACCGGGCACCCGAGCCGTGTGGCGAGCAGACCCGTGTCGATCGAGAGACCTTTGCGGTCGGCGATGTCGGAGAGCGTGAGGGCCAGGATCGTCGGCAGGCCCGCCTCGAGCACCTGGCTTGCGAGGTAGAGATTTCGGACGAGATTCGTGGCGTCGGCCACGACGACGACCACATCGGGACGGTTCACGCCCCGCATCCGGCCATGCAGCACATCGACTGCCACCTGTTCATCGGGGCTTTTAGGCACGAGGCTGTAGGTGCCTGGGAGGTCGATCAGTTCGATCGTCCGGCCGCGGTGGCGGAATCGGCCGAGCTTCTCCTCGACGGTGACGCCCGGATAGTTCCCGACCCGCGTCGGGATGCCAGCCAGCGCCGTGAAGAGCGTGCTCTTGCCGGTGTTGGGGTTGCCGATGAGGGCGACCGTGAGCGGTGGGTCGCTTGCCGCCGACGGGCGGAGGGCGGCGTGATCTGGCATGGGGTTGGTCAGGCGGAGACGGCGATCCGGGCCGCTTCGCTGCGGCGGATCGACAAGTGATAGCCGCGAACCTCGAGCTCGATCGGGCATCCGAGCGGCGCAGTGCCCACCACCTGCACGGCGATTCCCGGAGTGATCCCCATTTCCAAAAGCCGAAGCGACGTCGCGTCGTCGCCGCGTACCGCGGCTACACGGGCCGACGAGCCGACAGGAATGGAGTCGAGAGACATGGGCATGGGAGGCGGAAAGGTTTTCGGCGTGCCGCAGGAACTGATACTCGTTCTCAACAGCGTGTTCTAGTGTAAAACCCTCTCTCGCACGGAGCAAACGCATGGCGAGCAGCGGCCTGTTCATCACCGGCACCGACACAGGCGTCGGCAAAACCGCGGTGGCTATCGCACTCGCCGCGGAGCGGCTGGCCGCCGGAAAATACGTCGGTGTCTACAAACCGGTGGCCAGCGGCGTCGCGCTCGACGGGTCGAGTGATGTCGAGCGACTCTGGGAGGCGGCCGGCCGGCCGCTGTCCCTCGCCCGCGTCTGCCCGCAACCCTTCGCGGCTGCGATCGCCCCGGTGCAGGCGGCAGCGGTCGAAGGAAAGACGGTCGATGAGCGATTGCTTCGCGACGGATTCAGTCCATGGAGCGCGGTCTGCGACCTGGTGATCGTCGAGGGAGCGGGCGGGCTCTTTTCACCGCTGGGCGACCACACGCTGAATGTCGATCTCGCCCGGGATCTCGGGCTTCCGATCATCGTCGTCGATGTGGCGAGGCTGGGGATGATCGGCCGCACGCTGGCGACCGTGCGGGCTGCGCGTGCCGAGGGCCTCGACGTGGCGGCTGTCGTGATCTCGCATGTTCAGCCGCTTCAAGGGTCACACGACGATCCGACGAGCGAGGCCGGGATCGCGCGCGACGGCATCGCGGAACTGGTCCGGCGGCTTGGCCCGGTGCCGGTGAGAGAACTGGGGCATGGCGCGGCACGCTGGTAACAGACTGTGGAACAAGTCTGCCCGAGCAGGATGCGATGGCCCTTGATCCGGGAAACCCTCGGTGTTTCCCGCGATCAACCACGTCGAAAAAGGTCATGGATGACTTTTTCCACGGATAGCTAGCCTCATGCCGCGCGGCGGGCCAGATCGATGCGGCCGGCGACAACGCCCTGCGGCAGATCTTCTTCGTGCCCCGAATATTCGGGCACGAGTTCATGGAGAATCGCCCGCACGTCAGCGGGTGACCGCGTGCAGGCATGTCGGAGCCTGTGAAGGATGTGCTCGGTGCTGGCGTTCGTGGCCGGGTCCAGTCGTGCGGCTCGGATTTTCGGATGGAGCGTTTCTCGGAGCGACTCTTCGCCCGTGAAAAGTTCCTCGAAGAGTTTTTCGCCCGGTCGCAGGCCGGTGAATCGGATCTCGATGTCGCGACCTTCCTTGAGATTGGACAGGCGGATCATGTCGCGGGCGAGGTCGGCGATCCGCACAGGCTCCCCCATGTCGAGCACGAACACCTCGCCCCCCTGCCCCATGGCGCCGGCCTGGACCACGAGCGTCGCCGCCTCGGGGATCGTCATGAAGTAGCGTTCGATGTCGGGGTGCGTCACCGTCACCGGCCCGCCCCGCAGGATCTGCTCGCGGAAGATGGGAACCACGCTCCCGGCCGAGTCGAGCACGTTGCCGAATCGCACGGTCACATACTCCGTCGCCGACTCGCGGTCGAGCGAGGAGACGACCAGTTCCGCCAGCCGCTTGCAGCAGCCCATCACGCTCGTCGGGTTCACGGCCTTGTCGGTCGAAATGAGCACGAACGAACGGACCTCGTGCGCGGCGGCCGCTTCGGCGAGCGTCGCCGTCGCGAGCGTGATGTTCTTCACAGCCTCGCCCGGATGCTGCTCCATCAGTGGCACATGCTTGTAGGCAGCCGCATGAAAGACGATCGCCGGCCGGTGCTCGGCGAGCACCGCGTCGATCCGTCCGCGATCAGTGATGTCGGCGATGCAGGGAACGATCTCCACATCGGCGCCGGTCGCGCGCAGTTCCCGCTCCATCCAAAAGAGGCCCGTCTCGCAGCGGTCGAGAAGCACCAGTCGGGCCGGCCCGTGCTTGATGAGCTGGCGGCAGATTTCGGAGCCGATGCTGCCGACCGCGCCGGTCACGAGTACGGTCTCCCGATCGATCCACTTCCAGATGCCGGCCAGGTCGATCTCGACGCTCTTCCGCTTGAGCAGATCTGCGATATCGACCGGCCGCGGCTGCACCTGCACGCTGCCGCTGAGCAGGTTCTCGATCATCGGAATCACCCGCACCGTGCATCCGGCGGCGGCGCATCGTTCCTGCAGCCGCCGCACCTCCGCCCCCACGAGCGTGTCGGACATGAGCATCACTTCGTCGATTCGATGGGGACCGAGGAGCCGTTCGATGCCGTCGGCCGTGGCCAGCACGGGCACTCCGCCGATCGCACGGCCGATCAAGCCTTCATCGCCGGGCCGGGCGACGATCCCCACGATCTGCTTGCGGGCATGCGGCAGCGACTGGATCGCCCGCACGACGGCATCACTCGATGGGCAGGTTCCGACCAGCAACACCCGCGAGGCGTTGCCCATCGCCCGTCGCTGGAGGTGCCTGTGCATCTCGTGGACGGTCGCCTGGAGTCCCCCGAGCAGGCAGATCGCAAAGAACCATTCGGCCACCCAAATGCTCCGAGGCACGTTCACGGGCATCGAGTTCATGTCCCGCATCGTGTCCGAGAGCGGCGGCAGTGGCTGTGGCGCGGGCGGCGCGTCCTCGTGCGAGGCCATCAGCACGGGCGACGGTGGGTCCGACTCGGCAACCTCGATCGCCCGCGCACCGGGCACCGGCAGGATCAGGCCTGGAGACGGGTCGATCGCCGAGACACCGAGCCAGGCAACGCCGCTCCCGGCCGTGACCGCGAGCACGAGCCGCCAGAGATCGTGCGTGGAGAGCCCTCGAACGCTCCGGCGATACCAGTCGGCGATGAAGAGCATCGCCATCTGCAAGGGCACGATCACTGTGAGGCAGCGGACGAGGCTCTGCAGTTCGCGCGGACCGATCACCCCCTCGAACCGCACGAGGTAGGCGAGCACACTGGCCGCCATGAGTACGCAGCCATTCACGGCGGCAAGCAGAAGGCCACGGCGGAGGCGGGGGTCGAATCGCATGGTGGGGAACGTGCCTAGGGTTGTTCGTGCGACACGGTGGTGACTCGTTCAGCCCGCAGGCGGGCGAGCGTGGCCTGCCGGGTGCGGACGGCATCGCTGTCGGGGCGGCGTAGCCGGCACCACTCGAGTTCGCGTTCGGTCTGGTCGTACTCGCCACACTGCATCGCGACGTCGGCGAGCGTGAGGTGGGTCTGATAGTTGGACGGCTGGACCGCAATCGCCGATTGCAGCGCGGCCAGCGCAGCCTCGACGTCGCCAAGCGTCCGATGGAGCCCGGCGGCCTCCATGAGCAGAGCGGACTGTGGCCCGGCCCTCTGCTCTTCCGCCGCGGCAATGAGGACGGCCTCGAGCCGTTGCTCGCGGATCGGCCGCATTTCCTCTGCGTTCGATTTCCGCGACCACATCGCATCGATGGCGCGGAGCCCGGCCAAATCGGGGGTAAGCATCGCCGCAGCCTCTGTCGCGGGCACGAGCGGCAGCAGGATCGAGAGAATCCGTGTCCGCTGGCCGCTCGACACCGCGAAGCTCGTCCGCCAGAGGTCGATCGCCCGTGGCTCGTCGCCGTCGAGGGCCGCCTGGGTCGCCGCCTCGAAGAGCACGAGTGAATTCTTCGGACGCACGAGCAGGGCCTGATCGATGCATCGCGTGCGCAGCGCGGGATCCGCGCATGTCAGGAATGCGATGCTGCCGAGGGCGCACCAAGCCTCTCCATCGAGCGGGGCGAGGGTCACCGCACGGCCTGCTGCGGCAGCGGCTTGTTCGAGCTGATCGTACTCAGGCCCAAGCGTGTTCCGCGCCCAGGTCCGCATGTCTTCGGGTGTCGCAAAGCCGCCCTCCACGGCCACCTGCCTCAGATCGGCAAGGCCGATGCCTGAGCCGGCCATTCGCCTCGCCAAGCCGAATCGCTCCAGACGTGCGACGGCCAGGGCACCCCAGGCCCGCGGATGGTCTGGCCGCAGCGCCGTCACTTTTTCAAGTGCGGCGATCCGCGCGTCGAGCGTGGCCAGAATCTGCGCCGGTCGCTCAGCCTCCCGGTCAGGGCTTTGTTCCCTGAGCCAGTCCGTCGCGTCACGGGCAAGAACGCGCGCCTGGCGGATCGATTCTTCCCATGCCGGCTCGGCGGTGGCAGCTGAAAGTTGGCGGGCTCCAGATACCACGAGCAGGGCACACGCTCCGCACGAGACCGCGGCCACGGCCGGTCGCCCCAGCGACAATGCACCCGATGGTGCCCAGCCGCCCTGTCGTGATGCGAGCGCCATGCCGCAGGCTGCCACGACTGCCAGCAGTGTCGAGATCGCCGGCACATACCAGATGAAGTCGGTGCCGGCATGCACGATGCCCGCGGCGAGGGCCGCCGCGATCGCCGCGGCGATGCCTCGCTGCCGCTCGTCGCCGCCGCGGAACGCGATCCCACATGCCGCGATGGCGACAATGATCGCCAGGACGGCCACGCCGAGACCGATTCCGCCAGCCTCGACCCCGAGGTTGAGGTAGCTGTTTTCAGCGTGCGTGAAGACGGTCGTGTCGGTCGGAGGCATGTACCGCTGCGAAATGTCGGCATGGCTGCCCACGCCGGCGCCAAGCCATGGAAAGTCGGCGATCGCACGAGTCGCCGCCCGCCATACCTCGAGACGGCCGAAGCCCGTCTCCTGATGATGCCCATCGAAGAGCGTATCGAGTCGGTTTTCGACGCGGTCGATTCCGTGGATCTGGAGCGCGAGGAAGACGCCGCCTGCAGCGGCGGCGATGCCCAAGCCCGCCAGCGGCTGGATTGCGCGAGCCCGCAAGAGCATCGCGATGCAAACGGCTGCGGCCGCAGCCAGCGCGAGCGTGCCACCCCGCGAGAGCGAGGAGAGCGTTGCAAACGCCACCACCGCGAGGCCGAGCATGCCGCAGGCCAGCCGCCATGAGTCCGTCAGTGGCTCGGCCTGCCGGAAGCGTCGTCGCTTCGGCTGCCGGGTCGGCTGGCTGAAGAGCGACCACCAGGCCACCGCCCCCGCACCCACTGCCAGAAAGCTCGCGTAGTGATTGCGGTTGGTGAACGTGCCTTTGACCATGCCTCCGGAGTCGTTGTGGACGAACTCATACACCCAAAGGTATTTCCCGTTGCCGGCGAGGTATTGCACCACGCCGAGCATCGCCAAAAGTCCCGTGGCTCCGGCCACGACGGTGAGCACCCGCTCCGCCTCCGGCGGGCCTCCCTGCCGCACCCGCTGAAACAGGATGGCGACGAGGATCGCCTGCGCGAAGAGGATCTGGATACCGGTGAGTGTCTCGCCGGGCGTGAGGGAGAGCGTGGTCCAGCGACCGAGCGTGAGTGGCCCGTCGCTCCAGCAGGGAAGGAGATTCGAGAGGCTCGGCGAGATGGCTGCGAGAACGTCGGCCGGCAACGGTACGAGCTGCACGATGCCGACGGCGAGGCCCATCGCAAAGAGAAGGTCCACCACGCTCCATCGCCATTCGGTCTTGCCTTGCCCCCACGCTCGCAGGAGCCATGAGATGGTGGCGAGCCCAGCGGCCAGAGTCAGGATGGCTTGGCCGAGCGGATGGCGGCCCCCCATCGCGATCGGCGTGGCGATGAGCGCCGCCAGGAGCGCGGCATCGAAGCAGTGCCGCTCCAGCCGCTCACCTGCGGTGGGCGGCCTCGTCCGAGTGCGACGACGTCGATGGTGATGGGAACGAGTTATGGTGTCGTTCATGCGGCCCTCGACCCGAACCAGCCTCGGATGGGTTGGTGTTCGTCGGACTCGTCATCCGTCGGCACGTCGTCCTCCAGCCCCCCCTCGACCTCGTCGTCCAGGTCGCCATACGGCTCGCCATACCCGTATCCATACCCGTAGCCATAGCCATAGCCATAGCCGTAGCCCTGCTCCTCGATGCCGACCGCATTGACGACCGTTCCGGCGATCGTCACGCCAAGCGTGCGAAGCGTCTCCACGGCCCGGTGAATCACACGGCGGCGGTTCTTCTCCGGCCGAATCACCATCACGAGGCCGTCGCATGCGCGGCCAACCGCCGCCGCATCGGTGCCGGCGAGGACCGGCGGGGCGTCCACGATGATCTGATCGTAGGTGGTTTCGGCCCAAGAGAGCAGTTCCGCAAACCGCCCGCCCAGGAGGAGTTCACCAGGGTTCGCAGGTCTCCGGCCGGCTGGGATGATGTCGATCGGCACCTGCCCCGACTGCCGCACCGTCGCCAGTGCGGCTCCCGCGATCGGATCGTCGCTTCGGAGGATATCAGAGAGGCCCGGCAGCGACTTGCCGTCAATGAGCTTGGTGAGGCCTGGCTTCCGCATGTCGGCATCGATGATGAGCACCCGCTTGCCCGCCTGCTGGTAGGCGACAGCGAGGTTCGTGGCGATCGTCGTCTTGCCGTCGCCCGGCTCGGAACTCGATACGGCAATCCGCTGCGAATCGGCAGTGCCCATGACGAGTACGGTGCGGATCGTGCGGAAGCTCTCGCTGGCGGCGTCGTCAGCCTCGTTCCACATGTGGACCGTTTCCATTCCCGCAGCCTCGTCGTGCTCCGCATGCTCGGCGGCTTCCATCGAGCCGATCGTGGCCAAGAGCGGCAGGCCGAGTTCCGCCTGCAGGTCTTCGGGCGTTCGCATCCGGTCGTCGAGCACGTCGATAACAAACGTGATCGCAACGCCGATGCCCAGGCCGCCCACGAGCACGGCGAGCACGGTCAGGGCCAGCTTGGGAGAGACGGGCTTTTCCGCCACGACAGGCTCCCGCACCACGGTCGTCCGCACGCCGCCGTTGTCCTGGCGAAGATCGATGCTCGCGATCTGGTTGAGCAGCGTGTTGCGGAGTTCGCGGAGCCACTTGATGTCGTGGTCCACCAGATCAAGCTGCGACATGTCGCTCGTCAGGCCGATCGAGTCCTGCTTGGCCTGCTCGAAGCTTTGTTGCAGCCACTGCTCATGCTGGGTGGCGGCATCGAGCCGCTGCTTCAGAATCTGGGCCACCGTGGCGGCGAGCTTGGCATCGTCGCCCCCGAACGTCCGCATCGAGCCGAGCGTGTCGAACTGAGCGAGGTAGCCCTCTACCTGCTCGATCTTCTTCCGCCGCTCGATCACCTTGGGATGATTGTCGCCGTAATACTGGAGGAGCGTGTCGAGCTGGGCCCGATCCTCAAGGAGCTGCTTTTCGAGGGCGACGCGGGTCTCCTTGTCGCGCTGGCCGAGGCCCATCGAGTCAAGAAACACCTCCTTGCCGAGCGTTTCCTCGATGGCAAGCAGGCTCTGGCGGATGTTGTGCCCCTGCTTCATCGCGGTGGCCAGCGACTGGTGGGAGGCCTGGAGGAAGAGCCGCTTCTTCTGGGTGTCGATGAGGGCGGCATTGAGCTGGATGGCCCGCTCCACGAGCGGATGCATCACCTTCCCGTCAGCCTTGATGCCGAGGTCGCCCACCCGCTTGCGGATCGCGAGATACTCTTGCTGCTTGGCCTCGAGCTTGGCATCCACCTGCTGCTTCTCGCGGGTGAGCGTATCGACGAGCGTGCCCGCGGTGCCGCGGTGGGATTCCTGCATGAAGTCGGCGTAGGACTTGATGATCGCGGCCGTCACCGTCGCAGCGACCGTGGCCTCAGGCGCCCGAAACTTGAGTTCAAGCAGGTTCGTCTGCCGCAGTCCCTTGGCCTTGAGCGACGTGGCGATCTCGGTGGCCACGAGTTCGGGATCCTGCGAGCCGAACACCGCCCTGGTTGGGCCGTCGAGTTGGCGGGCGGCCGCCTGGAGCACGAGCGGGCTCACGACGAGTTTTTCGTAGGTGGCCATCGATGCCACGTCGTTGCCCATCGTGAGCGAGGTGCTCATCGCCTCGCGGGTGGTATCGACGACGAGCACCTGGCCGTCGGCCTCGAAGATCCGCGGTGCCGTCGCGTAGTAAAGGCCGCCGAGCATGCCGCAGACTACGAGCGATCCGATCACGATCAGCCGTCGGTGCCAGATCACCCGCAGGAAGCGGATCGCCTGCCGGATCGTCTGGGCGGTGGAGTCGATCTGGGGGTCGTCGGTATTGAGCATGCTCATGCGTTCCAGCGCGGAGTTCCTAGAACACTGCGACCCGCCCACCGGCGACGAAGCTGAAGCGAATGATGTTTCCCAGCACCGTGTTCACGACGGTCGCCGGCGTCTGCTCCACGCTCACCACGTCGCCGGGCGACAAGCGAATGTTGGCGGTGTCGTCATGCTGGCATTGCATCACGCTCGTCTGGATCACGACCGGCTCGCGCCGGCCACGGACGTGGCGTGTGATGATGACCTTGTCGGCCCAGGAGTTGCTTCGCTCGCCGGCGAGCGCGAGGGCATCGAGCACGTGCATCGGTTGGTTCACGGGCATCTCATACTGCCCCGGCTTCCGCACGAGGCCAATCACGCTGATCGGGTTCGGATCGCGGGTTTCGACCCGGATGATGTCGCCATCCTTGAGCTGCACGTCGTTGCTGCCGGAGGCGTCGACCGTGGTGAGGTCGATCTTCATGACGCGAGGCTCAGCCGGCGCGCTTTCGTTCTCGTCGTGCTCTTCTGGCACTGGCGTGAGAACATCGCCCCCTGCCAGTGTCTCGGCAGACGCCACCTGCACCGCGCTCGATGAGGCTTCTTTGGTGCGGGCCATGGCTGGCATGGCGGCTTCATGCCGGCGGACTTCGATGGTCGTGCCCGCCCTTTCGTTGAGCGATCCCGCGGCAACCAGCGCCGCCAGCAGCGTGCTCTGGCCGCGCGGCAGTTCCTGCACGCCCTGCTTTTCGACCGCCCCGATGACAGTCACTCGGTTGACAGCCTTCTTCTTCATCGTCACCGTGACCTGCGGTTGCCGATACAGACCACGCTCCACGGCCGTCTCGGCGATCAGTTGTTCGGCGGCAAATGGCTCCATGCCGGCCAGCGGAATCGGGCCCACCAGTGCGATGTTCGCCACGCCCTCGTCATCAACGCGAACCGCGATGGGGGCGACCCTCGCTGCATCCTCGAGGCCACTTGATATGGCGACATCGATGACATCCTCCGGCTCGATCATGCTGCTGGATGTGGTGGGTATCGAGAGCCGGCTCAAGTCCGCGATTTTGGCGTTGGTCACCACCGCCGCCTGGTAACGGGACGGCATCCGCGTCGCCTGGATGACGCGTCCATGGCAGCCCGTCAGGGCGACGAGGGCTGACACGGCGATCGCGCACCGGAGCCCCGGTCGCATCGAAATGGTGAGTCGTTGCATGGAAAGGCGGGATGTATCGAATCCGCGTCGCTCACGCCACAGGAGTTGCCCCACGCTGCGCCTACCCAGCATCGCCATCTTTTCTTCTCTCACGCATCAACAAAAAACCCCCGGCACATGGTGCCGAGGGCGTTTGGTTTGCGTGATCCGGCTGGTCACTCCAGCCTATCGTGTCTTGATCAAGGGCTCGCCGGCGTGCTGCCGCCGCCAGATGATCCGATCGCGATGCCCGACCCGATACCGGCTCCAAGGAGCGCGGCGGTCGTCAGGACGGGGTAATTGGCGAACGATCGGCGGAGGAAACCACGCCGCGGCGCGGGCCCGGGGCGGGAGGGCGCCGGCTGCGAATACGCGACCTCCTCGGGCCGGTACACGATCGATGCGAAGTTTTCCGAGTTCGGTGGCGCACTGCCGGGCTGCCAAAAACGATAGACGAGCGACTGGTTGGCCGCCTGCAGCACATGCTCGCCTTCCCGAAGCCCACCGATGCTGAACATGCCCTCGGCGTTGGTTTGGGTCACGGCCACCTGCCGGCCGCCTTGCAAAATCGAGACACGTGCGTTGCTGAGGGGCTGCCCCGAGGAACTGCGGACTTCGCCATTCATCACGCCCCCTTCGTCAAGGACGAAGTTCCGGGCACCCGAGCCTTGAGCATGAGCCGTGCGGTCCGCAACCGCCATGCTGCCGATGCAGACAGCGACGAGGATCGCGGCATATCGAAGGGCTGATTTCATCTGGGCATCTCCCGGGCGCGGAAAGGAGAAATTTCTTTCGACGCAATCGTTCTTATCGGAACGACCGTCACAACGCATGAGCAAAATTACCTCTTCCTAAACCACCCTGAGCCAAACGTCTTCTTTCGTCGCTCCCCGCGCACGACGCCCCCTACCACATCGTCTCCATTCACCACCTTCGCTGGGTTGCCACAGCACAGCAAGGTTGCGTAGGTCTCGTCTGCCAGGGAGGCCACAGTCGCAAAGGCATCGCTAAGCCCGAATGGCCTGCGAGTGGTGTCGTGTGCGTCGCTGGCGATGAAATGCGCGACTCGGTGTTTGATGGCGTATTCGGCGATTCGCCGGGGCGAGGAACCGAAGGCCCCAGTAAGGCTGCCGGCGGTGATCTGCAGGAGTCCGCCGGCGGCGACGACGTCTTTCATCACATCGGGCGAGCGGATGATCCCGCGGTTTCGCTCGGGGTGGGAGAGGATGCCGACGAGCCCCTGCTTGTCGAGCGAGGCAAAAAGCTGCTCGAGCGGGATATAGGTGTCATGGGGCAACTCGAGAAGCACATGCTTGCCCCGGTCCGCCAGAGTGAGCACTTTGCCCTGCTTGAGCAGTTTCGGCAGTTCAGGCTCGATCCGCACATCGGCCCCGGGGAGGACGGAAACCTCGATGTTTTCCGCCGCAAGAGCGGCTTGGAGGCTCGCGACCCCCTTGCGGATCGCCTCGGCACTCACATGGCTGTTGCCGCCCAACTGATGTGGAGTCGCCACGAGCGATTTCGTACCGTCCGCCGCTGCCATGCGGGCCATTGCGATCGACTCGGCCAAGTCCGAAGCGCCGTCGTCGATGCCCGGCACGATGTGGCAGTGGATATCTGCAAAGGATTTCATGTCAGCCTGCATCCTCGTCACCGGCTGTGCCGGCTTCATCGGTTTTCACACGGCCCAGCGGCTGCTGGCTAGCGGCGCGACCGTCGTCGGTCTCGACAATCTCAACGCGTACTACTCGCCGCAGTTGAAGCAGGATCGGCTCGCCCTCTTGAGTGAAAGCGATCGCTTCGCGTTTCACAAGATCGATCTGGTCGAAAAAGATGCCGTTGCGGATCTCGTGAACCGCGTGCGGCCCGACTGCGTCATCCATCTGGCGGCTCAAGCCGGCGTCCGCTGGTCGATCACCAATCCTTGGGCCTACGTCGATTCAAACCTTGTCGGCTTCCTCTCGATTTTGGAAGCGTGCCGGCACAACGAGGTCGGCCACCTCGTCTATGCCTCCTCGAGCAGCGTCTACGGCTCCAACACGAAACTGCCGTTTGCGGTCGAAGACACGGTCGATCATCCGGTGAGCCTCTATGCGGCCACGAAGAAGGCCAACGAATTGATGGCCCATACCTACAGCCATCTCTACCGGCTGCCGACGACGGGCCTTCGGTTTTTCACCGTGTACGGCCCGTGGGGCCGGCCCGACATGGCCATGTGGAAATTCACGGAGGCCATTCTCGCAGGACGCCCGATCGAACTCTACAACCATGGCTCGATGCGCCGCGACTTCACATACGTCGACGACGTCGTCGAGTCGATCGTGCGGCTGACGGAGAAGCCCGCGACGGCCAATCCACAATGGTCAGGCCATTCGCCTGATCCGGCGACAAGCAACGCCCCCTGGCGGGTCTACAACATCGGCAACCATTCGCCGGTCGAATTGCTGCACGTGGTCTCGCTCCTCGAGCAGAACCTCGGCAAGACGGCGATCCGACACCTCGTACCGATCCAGCCGGGCGACGTGCCGGCGACGTATGCCGACGTCGAGGCACTGGCCGAGGCTGTCGATTTTGCGCCGGCCACATCGATAGAGGTTGGCATCGCCCAATTCATCGACTGGTATCGCCGGTATCACAACATCGAGAACGAAAAGGCATCCTGGCGACGGGCCGCCTGAATTCACGATCAATGTCGCTATCGTCGCTTTCGAAAACAAACAGATATTTCCCGAAGACACGTCGGCCACCGTCTTGGTAAGGAGAACTCTTATGGCAGCCCATGCTCGCGCCTCATCACCATCTCTAAAGGAACGCGTCGCCTTTGCCGAAGCGACACCTGCGCGGTGGCTGCGGCTCCATGGTCGGGACGATGGTGGTGCCGCCCGCGGCACACACGACGTCGCCGTGATCGGCTTGGGGTACGTGGGCCTGCCGCTCTGCCTGGCCTTCGCGAAGTCCGGCGCCAACGTGCTCGGCGTCGACACGGATCCGACGAAGGCGAAGAAGCTTTCCTCGGGAACCTCCTACATCAAGCACATCGCGGATACCGACGTCGCCGCAGCCGTGGATGCGAAAACGCTTACCGCCACTGACGACTTCGCGGCGCTTGCGGGCGCTGATGCGATCCTCATCTGCGTGCCCACACCGCTCACGCCCAACCGGGTTCCGGATCTTTCGTTCGTGGAGTCCACGTGTCGTTCGATCGCGCCGCACCTTCAGCCCGGGCAGCTCGTGGTGCTCGAATCGACCACCTATCCGGGCACGACCGACGAGATCGCCCGCCCCATTCTCGAGGAGGGAAGCGGGTTGCGTGCGGGGAAGGATTTTTTTCTGGCGTACTCGCCCGAGCGCGAGGATCCCGGGAATCCGAAGAGCCGGCTCCGCGACATTCCGAAGGTGGTCGGCGGCCTCACGGAAGCCTGCCGCGACCGCGCGGTCACGTTGTACGGCAGGATCGTCAAGGAAGTCGTTCCCGTGTCGAGCTGCAGGGCCGCCGAGGCCACGAAACTCATGGAGAACATCTTCCGGTCGGTCAACATCGCGCTCGTCAATGAGCTCAAGGTGATCTATGCCGCAATGGGCATCGACGTGTGGGAAGTGATTCGCGCGGCCTCGACCAAGCCCTTTGGCTACATGCCGTTTTATCCGGGCCCAGGGCTCGGGGGGCACTGCATCCCCATCGACCCGTTCTATCTCACCTGGAAGGCCCTTGAGCACGGACATCACACCCGGCTCATCGAACTCGCCGGGGAGATCAACACGGCGATGCCCGACTACGTCGTATCACGGGTCATCGACGCGCTCAACGACATCGGCAAACCTGTCAAGGGCTCCCGCGTGCTGGTACTCGGCATCGCCTATAAGGCCGACGTTGATGACGACCGCGAGAGCCCGAGCTACGCGATCATGCAGTCGCTTGAAAAGCGCGGAGCGATCGTTGCCTACAACGATCCCCATGTCCCGGTGATCCGCGAAGGCCGAAGCAATCACTGGGTTGCCGGTCGAGCGTGCGTGCCGATCACAGCGGACTATGACGTGATCGTGCTCTGCACAAATCACAAGGAGTATGCGTCGATCGACTTCCCGTCACTCGGCGTACCGCTGGTGGATTGCCGCAATGCCGCTACTCAACGGCCGCCGCGGTATTACGCCGCCTGATTTCATCGCGGGAACATTTCCCCTCGCACCACCGCTGCCCATGAAAAACTTCGCTCTGATCGGCGCCGCAGGCTTCATAGCCCCGCGTCACATGCAAGCGATACAGGACACCGGGAATCGGCTGGTCGCCGCTGTCGACCCTCACGATTGCGTGGGGCGACTCGACTCATATTTCCCAGAAACAAGGTTCTTCACGGAAATCGAGCGGTTCGATCGGCATTTGGAAAAATTGCGCCGCGGACCCGATTCGGATCGCGTCCACTATGTCAGTGTCTGTACGCCGAACTACCTCCACGACGCCCACGTGCGCCTCGCCCTGCGGGTTCACGCCGACGTGATCTGCGAGAAGCCGCTCGTCGTGAGTCCCTGGAATCTCGACGCACTTGCCACGCTCGAGGAGGAGTACGGCTCGCGTGTCTACAACGTACTCCAGCTTCGGCTGATCGACCGCCTGATCGCCCTTCGCGACACAGTCGCGAATTCCTCTTCCAGCACCAAGGCGGAGGTCTGCTTGATATACGTCACCCGCCGAGGGGCGTGGTACGACGTGTCCTGGAAAGGCGACCAGTCGAAGTCGGGTGGCATCGCAATGAATATCGGCGTTCACTTCTTCGACCTGCTGCTCTGGATTTTCGGAGGCGTGGAAAATCTGGAGGTCCACCACCGGTCCTCGAGACGAATGGCCGGAACGCTCGAGATGGAGCGGGCGCGGGTGCGCTGGTTTCTGTCGGTCAACGGCGACGACCTTCCCGCCGCCACACGCAGCCAAGGCAAATTTGCATTCCGTTCGCTGACGCTCGACGGCGAGGAGATCGAGTTTTCGGATGGCTTCACGGACCTCCACACGCGAGCCTACGCGGAGATTCTCGCCGGACGCGGCTTTGGCATCGCGGAGGCGCGGCCGGCAATCGAGCTGGTTCATGCAGTGAACCGTGCCGAAGTTATTCCCGGCCGCGAGAGCCTTTGGAGTCACGAGCATGGCCACGCTGTCGCGAGTGCGCCACAGGCAGCGTAATACGCACTGCCACAAGGATCCCGCCATGCCTGCGAAGACAGTCGCCGCCGGAATCGCGGAGGACCATCATGCTGGCCACCTCCGAATCGATCCGCACGCCATTGTCGATGACACGGCTTCCATCCATGAATCAGCCTATGTAGATCAGGATGTGACGATCGGGGCGGGCACATGCATCTGGCACTTCAGCCACGTCCTGCCCGACTCACACGTCGGCGACCGGTGTCGCATCGGGCAAAACGTGGTCATCGGTCCTCGCGTGACAATCGGGAACAATGTCAAAATTCAGAACAACGTTTCCGTCTACGAGGGGGTTACGCTCGAGGACGATGTCTTCTGTGGGCCGAGCATGGTGTTTACCAACATTGCGACTCCCAGGTCGGCATTCCCAAGAAATCGGCCAGAGGACAATCTGCCCACGCGCGTCTGCCGTGGCGCGAGCATCGGTGCAAATGCCACGGTCATCTGTGGATGTACGATCGGTGAGCACGCCTTGGTAGGCGCAGGCGCCGTCATCACCCGCGACGTGCCGGCCCACGCGGTGGTATACGGCAACCCTGCGCGACAGCACGGATGGGCCTGCGTCTGCGGTGCCGTGCTGGACGACGCAGCGGGTGAAGAGGTTGCGTGTGCTGAATGTGGCCGCACGTACCGCCTGTCAGCCCAATCATGTGAACCGTGTGAAAAGGCATGTTCCTCGGTGGTTTTCAATACCCACGCCACCCCTCCACATCACGACATCCCGGTATGCGATGTTCGCCCACAGTATGCCCAACTGAAGGACGAAATCGATGCGGTAATGAAAGATGTCGCAGCAGCCGGCAACTTCATTCTGGGGCCCAATGTCAAGGCCTTTGAACAGGAGATGGCAGCCTATTGCGGATGTTCCCATGCTGTTGGGGTCGCCAATGGCACGGACGCACTGCATCTTGCCCTTCGCGCCCTGTCGATCGGACCGGGGGATGAGGTCATTACGACGCCCTTCACCTTCGTGGCCACGACCGAGGCTATCCTGATGGTCGGAGCGACGCCGGTCTTCGTCGATATAGATCTGCGGACGTTCAACATCGATCATCGGCTGATCGAGGAAGCGATCACACCAAGGACGAAGGCCATTCTGCCCGTCCATCTCTATGGCCGTCCCTGCGCGATGGACGAGATCATGGCCATCGCTCATAGGCATGGGCTGAAAGTGGTCGAGGACTGTGCGCAAGCCTTGGGAGCCACCTACCGCGGCCGCAAGATCGGCACCTTCGGTGACGTCGGCTGCCTGAGCTTCTTCCCGAGCAAGAACCTCGGGTGCATGGGGGATGGGGGCATGGTGCTCACCAATGACGCCGCCGTATTTGAGCGCGTCGAGATGCTTCGCCGGCACGGTGGCCGAGTCAAATACCACCATGAGGAACTCGGTATGAACAGCCGTCTCGACGAGCTCCAGGCGGCGATCCTGCGCGTCAAACTGCCGCATCTCGACAGATGGAATGCTGCCCGCCGGCGTACCGCGACGGCGTATGGCAGATCGCTGAACGGCCTGGCCCGGATTCAGTTGCCACTGCCGCCCGACCCAGCCTTGGGTCATGTGTTTCACCAATACACGATCGCGATCGATGATCGTGATGCGGCAAGCGACGCTCTTCGGACTGCCGGCATCGGCACGGCCGTGTATTACCCGACGCCGCTTCACCTTCAGCCTGTACATGCCCAGCTCAACTACCGGCGTGGTGATCTCCCCAAAGCCGAAGCGGCCGCCGCGCGCGTACTGAGCCTGCCGATGTACCCGGGGATGCCCGAGGAAGTGATCCTTCGGGTCGCAGAGGTGATCGGCCGCCAGGCTGCTTTCACAGTGGACATATACACGCCTTCCGCTGCCTAGAGCACATACCGGCATCGATACAGGGAGGAGTGCTTAACAACCGCCACTTCCCGGTCTCGAAGCGCACTTTCCTCATGCAGACAACCCAAGCCTATGGAATTATCGCAGTCGAGCAGGTGAGGGGGTCGCCAATGTGCGCGTCCGTCCCCGAAGCCGATTCCCCATGCGCTGGAATCCGCCGAGTCGCTGTTACCAGATGGCGGCTTCTGCGAGACCGGGTCGGCAGCACATTCGTCGGCGATGTACTGAAGCTGTCCTTCGGGACCCTGGCCGGGCGGCTGATCACATTGGCCGCCATGCCACTGTTGACGCGTCTCTACTCCCCCGATGATTTCGCGCTCCTGGCGGTCTACCTGGCGCTCGTCAGTACGCTGGCGGTGGTCGCCTGCCTGCGCCTGGAGATCGCGATCCCGCTGGCCGAAACCGACGAATCCGCCGTTGCGCTGCTGGCTTTGTCGCTGATCGCGCTGGTTATCGTCACCATCGCGATGGCCGCCTTGGTCGTGCTGATGCCGGGTCATATTGCCGCCGGGCTGGGATGTCCCGGCATCGCCCCCTGGCTGTGGCTTGCGCCGCTGGGGGTGTGGCTTGCCGGGAGCTATTCGGCGCTGCAGTTTTGGTCCACCCGCGCGCGGCGTTTTGGCGATATCGCACGAACCCGTGTCGGGCAGGCAGTCAGCGGAGTTGCGACGATACTAGCGCTGGGCTGGGCCGGGGTAACGCCGCTGGGCCTGCTGCTGGGCAACGTGCTCAACATCGGAGCCGGCGGGATCAGCCTGGCCGCCGGAACCTGGCGTCACGACGCGCCGCGACTGCGTGGACTGCGGTCGCGGCATCTCTGGCAGGTTCTGTGGCAGAATTACCGCTTTCCGCTGATATCGACGCCTGAGGCACTGCTCAACGTCGCCGGTGCGCAGGTGCCCGTATTTCTGATCGCAGCCCATGCTGGGGCCGAGGCGGGGTTCCTGCTGCTCGCGATGCAGGTGATGACCGCGCCCATGACGCTGCTTGGCAGTTCCATCTCACAGGTCTATGTGTCACGCGCCCCGCAGGAGTTCCGCGAGGGGAGGTTGGCACCCTTCACGCTGGCGATCATGCGGAGGCTGGCATTGGTGGGCACGGGGCCGCTCGTACTGGCTGGGGCGCTGGCACCGTCCATCTTTCCCATGCTGTTCGGCGCCCACTGGGCACGGGCGGGGGAAATCGTGGCTTGGCTGGTGCCGTGGATGGTGCTGCAGTTCGTCGCCTCACCCATATCGATGGTGATGTTCGTCGTCGGCCGCCAGCGGGCGATGCTGGCGCTGACCATGCTGGGGCTCGTGTTGCGAGTAGGTTTTGTCTGGATCGCCGTGAGCCTGGCCGATCGTAGCGCGGTCATGGCATTCGCGGTGGGCAGTGTTCTCTACTATCTCGCAGTTCTAGCCTTCGTGTTGAATGCGGCCGGCATCGGGCCGCGGCAGGCAGTTACTCTCCCGGCGGTCTTCCTCGACTGGCGTGTTCTCGCCCCTGTGGGACTGGCGGCTGCGGTTCACCTGCTGACTTAACAAGAAGGATACGACGATGAATGCCACTGACCGAGGAAGCGATCGCGAACGTGATCTGGCTCGCGACGTCTATTTTTCCGACTTCTACTTCTCCATGCCGCAACTGTGCAGCTTCGCACACCAGCTCAACTTGATCCACGCCATGCGCCCGACATCGGCCATCGAGATCGGGCTGGGCAATGGCTTCGTCTCGACGTATCTGCGCCGCGCCGGAGTGCCGGTGATCACCGCAGACATTAACCCTGCGCTGGGTCCAGACATTTGCGCGCCGCTTGCCGAAGTCCGCGCCCATCTGGACCAGCCGCAGGATCTTGTCATCTGCTGCGAGGTGCTGGAACATATGCCGCTGGACGCGCTCAACGTCAATCTCAACCACCTCCGCGACTTAGGCGAGCGGCTGTTTCTAACCCTGCCGAATTCGCATAGAACTTGGGGCTTTTCGGGGTTCGCGTTCCTGCCCAAGCTCGGAGGACGCCTCCTCGATCTAAACTTCGACATCCCGTGGAAACGCCCGATCGCCGGCGGTCCGCATTTCTGGGTGGTGGGCCATTCGTCCGACTGCAGTCGCGCCGCCATCGTCCGGCGTTTGCGCCGGCGCTACACCACGGTCCACAGCGGTCGCTTCGCCCTCAACCCTTACCATATCTGGTTCATCTGTGCATGACACTTCTCATCGTCGTCGGCACCCCCCTTCAGTTTGTAACAGCCGCCACTGTAATGCGTGCTCTGCCTGCTCACCGCGACATCCATGCAGTGATTGTCCATACCGTTCCACATTGCGATACCAACATGTCACACGTCTTATTCGCGGAACTCGACGTCCTTAGAAGCGGTTTCACTACCCTGTCACATCTACATTGGGAAACTCGCCCATCTCGCCTCTAGTATCTGGTCACACTTGACTGTGCTATGAGCATTTCATGGACGCGGCACAACCTGGCGTAACGAGTTCAAAGAGTTTGTCCAACTGCCCGCGCGAGCTACATGAGTCCGCTCTACGAATCTCAGCAAGACCCGCTCGGCGTAACGCCCATGAATGTACCGCCTATCACACCATCGGGATCCCTGCCTTGACCCACTGCCGCGAAACCCGAACTGGATTGGCTGTCCAGAAATACATTTTGATACTCGGCCTGGACACGGTCGCAAAGAAAAACCTGTACCAGTTCGAGGCGATGCAGGGCCGAGGTTACCGGTATTTCATCATCAGCAGCGGAAAGTCCAACTTCAGAAAGAGCGGGGCAACAGGGCTAAATAACGTGCGCATCTATGAGTCCGCGTCCATCGTGGGCAGGCTGGCGAAGACGGTGTCCTTGCTGCTTACGGAAACATTCTGTCACGTCGAGATTTACCCGGCAGGGAGGCTCGGATTCTTCTACTCGATGATCAGCCGACTTTTCAGGGTGCCACGCGTCGTCATCGAACGCGGTGACATCGGCGTGATCGAGGCGTATCCCCGCGCGATTCGCTTCTCACTGGAGGTTGCTTACCGGATGGCGACTTACGTCTGGTACAAAGAGCCGTATATGCAACCGCTTCTGCGGGCGCGCACCGCTGCACCGCTAGTTTTCATACCAAACGGCGTTCCCTGCCCAAAGGCCGCGACGCATTTCGCTGAGCGATCAATCGATCTGGTGTGGGCAAACCGTTTGATCAAACAACGTCACTGGGAATGGGTCGTTCAATTCCTCAACGACATGGAAGACCAATACTCCCGGGCGGTATTCGCTGGCGTTGAAAAAGATGACCCAGTGACGCTTCCGGCCAAGGTGGAGGTTCTCGGGCATGTCGATCTGGCGGACATATTTAACCACGCCCGATTTTTTCTGCTTCCGGCTGACATCGTTTTCGGCAATTACTCGCTTTTGGAGGCCATGGCCAGCGGAGCCATACCAGTGGTCACACGCTCAGACAGCGTGGAGAGAGTCATCGAGGATGGTGTTAGCGGTTTTGTTAGCGACTGTACCTTCGCGTCCTTCCGCCATACGC
The DNA here is from genome assembly GCA_046074725.1 of Planctomycetia bacterium. Taxonomy (GTDB): domain Bacteria; phylum Planctomycetota; class Planctomycetia; order Pirellulales; family UBA1268; genus CACORA01. Next base: position 5,264 of record JBJTOU010000056.1, on the reverse strand, counting down.
TGCTGCAAGCACTCAACACTCCGATGGATGCGCTTATTGAAATGTCCCGCAATGCTCGGAACAAAATCGCTAACGAATACTCGGTCGAGTGCTGGGCAGCCAAAGTGGACAAGCTCTACCTCGATGCCAGCAGGGGCAACCGCGCCCCGCTGACCTAGGCCCGCTTTCTCGGGAATTATCTGGCCGTTCATTTTCACTGCTGATGCATACAAAGTTATTGCTGCGCTTTGATGACATCACGCCGGGAATGGCGTGGTCTGGATTCGAGCCGCTCAAAACCGCGATAGAAGCTGTGGGGATCAAAACCATTCTGGGAGTGGTGCCCGCGTGCCGCGATACGAGCCTGCAAGTCGAGCCGCCGCGATCCGAGTTTTTTGATTTGATCCGACGCTACCGCGCTCACGGTGACACGATCGCGCAGCATGGCACCTTCCACCGCTACACCACGTCCGAGCCCGGCTTGCTCGGCATTAATCGGCGCTCCGAGTTTGCTGGCCTGGATTACGACACCCAGCGCACTCTGCTGCTCACGGGCAAAACAATTCTCGACAGTGAGGGTGTCTGGGAGCCTTATTTTATGGCACCGGGACATTCGTTCGATGACATCACCGTAGACGCCCTCAAATCCCTGGGCTTTGTCGCACTGACCGATGGCTACGGGTTATTCCCGTATGAGTACCGCAATATCAAATTCATCCCCCAGCTGACCTCTTCTGCGTTCAATATCGGTTTCGGCTATTGCACCATCTGCGTTCACGTCAACGCCATGACGCCAGTACACATCGAACGGTTGCTCGCGTTTGCAATGCGCAATCGGGATCGGTTTATCGACTTCAAAGAAGTTGTTGCAGCGGATGCTCGCAGCGGGGTATTGCCCCAGCTGACCCGAGTGACTGTTCGATACGCCCTCGCTGGCTATCGGAAGATGGCTCGCGGAATACGCGCGCGAGTTTCGAAGCGGAGTGCGCAATGCTGAAGGTTTTGGCTACGCTAGGCCCGCTCGGATGTTTGCGCTGCGCCTTGCAGAAACTCATTTTATCGCGATTGGCTAGACGATTCGACTTTGACCCCTGGCACACTTCCGCGCCCTTCGCGTGCAGGCCCTACAAGAGGCAGGTGGTAGAGATGGCGAATGGAGTGAGGCCTGACGCGGTCATCGACCTTGGTTGTGGCTTGGGCGAAATCCTAGCCCGGATCCGCGCGCCTTATCGTCATGGCTTCGATATTGACGAGGGCGCAATCGCTGCAGCTCGGCATCTTCACGGCAAGCATTGCCATTTCTCGCTGGCGGGCCTGGGCGATACGGCGCGCATCAGTGCTTCCTTCAAGCACGGTGGTGGCAGCACGCTGATGGTGATGGTGAATTGGCCGCACAGTGTTGCCGAGGAAGCGCTGATCGATGGTGTCACTCAGTTGAGTGATTCCGTCGGCCTGAAATACCTTTTGATCGATGGCATTCACGCCGGCACCCTAGGCTATTCATATTACCACGACGACGCCGTCTACAGCCGCCTTGGTAAAACCCTGCAGCGAGCCGAGGGGGCAGACGGCGTTCGCTCGCTGTATCTGATCGAGCTCGCACCGAAACGCTCCCTTCAATAGCCCACCTGAACGGATACCTTCGTGAAAGTTGCGCACATCATCGCAGGGCTGAATGTCGGTGGCGCTGAGCTCATGCTTCGGCGGCTTGTCTTGCAGCATGGCACTACATTCGGCGGGCAGCATTTGGTGATTTCCTTGACCGATGTCGGCACCATCGGCAAGCAGTTGGCCGAGGACGGCGTGATGGTGCTGGGTCTTGGGCTCCGCCAGCCCGCGAGCGCGCCGATCGTGCTTTATCGCCTCTACCGATTGCTGAAACGGACACAACCGGACGTCGTTCAAACGTGGATGTATCACGCGGATCTGCTTGGCGGTGTCACCGCACGTCTCGCCGGGATTCGCACGGTGATCTGGGGCATCCGCAGCACCGACATTCGCAAAGGCGGCAGCCCGGTGACGCGTCTGGTACGGTGGGCCTGTGCGCGGGTGTCGCGTTACATTCCACGGTCAATCGTGTGCGCAGCGGAGGAATCTCGCCGAGTGCATCTTGCCTTGGGTTATCATCCTAACGCGATGACCGTCATTCCAAACGGGTTTGATTTCCCGGCCCTGCAGGCAAAGCCCCACGAGGCAGAAGATGTCCGCCGAGGTCTGGGCCTTGAAGCCGGCACCGTTCTCGTGGGCACGGTGGGCCGTTTCAATCGTGTGAAGGGTATTGATATTTTTGTCACCGCTGCCGGCCTGATCGCCGCAAAGCACCCTGGTGTCCATTTTCTTCTGGCTGGACGGGGCATGGATTTCAAAAACCCGGTGCTCGCCTCGCTGATTGCAGCCACGGGCTGCGCGGAGCGATTTCACTTGCTCGGCGAGCGCGATGATGTGCCCGCGTGCCTGTCCGCGCTGGACGTCTATTGCATGCCGTCCCGCTCGGAGGGTTTCCCGAACGTCGTGGGCGAGGCAATGGCCGTCGGCACGCCCTGTGTCGTCACCCGCGTGGGCGATGCAGCCTGCCTGATCGGGGAGCATGGGTTCGTGGTCGCACCGGAAAAACCCACCGCGCTTGCCGAAGGGCTGTTGCGAATGCTCGAACTGCCATCGAACATGCGCCGCGAGATGGGTCGCGCCGCACAGGAGCGGTTACGGGATGAATTTTCGATGGTCAAATGCGCATCGGGTTTTGATCGCGTCTATCGCGAAGCCATCTGCCACGGCGAGAAAACACGCTGATGTGCGGAATCTCTTATTTTATCTTGCCCAGCCCGCCCATGAGTCAGTCGACTTGGCCATGGCGGATCGGCTCAACCATCACGGCCCCGATGATGCGGGGATCTCGTAGGCGATGTGATGTATGACTCCTGCTTATTCTTATGCTAGAGCAACCGGGCCCGGGAGCCGGAGTGGTTCCGGGCAATCGGTTCTGTTGGGCACGGAAATCAAGAGAAACCGTTCGTCCAAATCTGTTTGCGCCAGTGATGAAGGTTTCCTCTCAGTACGCCGAGGCGGTTCGCATCGGCGAAGCCCGAGACCTCGATCGGTTTGGCCCCCAGCTCACCGGTTTATTCCGCTTGGCCAAAGCATGAGTGTCCTGAGGATCGTGCGGACTTTCGATCTCCTTTGTCTCTCCTCTCGCGCTGAGGGATTCCCGAACGTCTTGGGCGAAGCGATGGCTACAGGCGTACCCTGCGGGACGACGGGCGTCGGGGATGCCAGTGCGATCGGCAGAGCCCCGGACTCGGTCGTGCCGCCTCGCGATAGACCCGCACTCGCGCAGACACTCAGCAGCGCGCGCGACGCTCCGGTCGGGGAGCTGAAATCCCGCGGACATGCCGCACGACTCCGAATCCAGAACGAGTTTTCCATCGCCGCCATCGTTGGGGGTTACGTCGCGCTTTATCACAGCCCGCTCGCGGAGCGCCCTTGAATGTGCGGCATCGTCGGATATTGGTCGCCTAAGGCCGGCGGCAGCGCCGGGACCGTCCGGGCGATGGCGCGGCGCATCGCACATCGCGGGCCCGATGCCAATGGAATATGGATCGACGACACGTCGGGACTGGCCTTGGCGCATCGACGATTGTCGATCCTTGATCTGTCGGCGGCCGGGGCACAGCCAATGGTCTCGGCGGATGGTCGGCTCGTTCTGATTTTCAACGGGGAGATCTACAACCACCGCGAATTGCGCGATGACGTCGAGTCCGCGGGGTGGAATTCGGGGTGGCGCGGCCATTCAGACACGGAGACCTTGCTGGCCGCGTTGCAGCTCTGGGGCGTGCCCGACACGCTCTCGAAGTTGAACGGCATGTTTGCCTTTGCCCTATGGAACCGTCGTGACCGACGGCTGACGCTGGCGCGTGACCGCGCAGGCGAGAAACCTCTTTTCTACGGCGTGGCGGGCGCAAGCTTTTTGTTCGGATCGGAACTCACGGCCCTGACGGTTCATCCCGACTGGCAAGGTAGAATCGATCGCAACGTACTGGCACTGTATCTGCGTCATGCTTATGTGCCCGATCCGTATTGCATTTACGCAGGAATGCACAAGCTGCCGCCCGCCCATTGGGTCGAAATCGTCGAGGGTCAGCCGCGCGACCCGAAACGCTACTGGCACCTGGATCAAGTGGTAACAACGCCGCGGCGGAACGAGGAAGAAGGTCCGTTGCTCGACGAGCTCGAGCGCCGGCTGCGTGTCGCGGTCGCCCTGCGCACGGAGGCCGATGTGCCGCTCGGGGCGTTTCTCTCGGGAGGGATCGACAGTTCGACCGTCGTCGCACTGATGCAGGCGCAGTCCTCTGCACCGGTACGGACCTTCACCATCGGTTTCGATGTGCCTGGATACAACGAGGCCGAACATGCCGCTGCCGTGGCGAGGCACCTGGGGACGACGCATACCGAACTGTATGTCAACGCTGAAGAGACTCTGGCGACGGTGCCCGATCTGCCGGTAATCTGGGACGAACCATTCGCCGACTCGTCCCAGATCCCGACACTGCTGCTTTGCAGGTTGACGCGTGGGGAGGTGTCAGCTGCCCTGTCCGGCGATGCGGGAGACGAGCTGTTTTGCGGATACAACCGTTACGGCTTGTGCAACAGCCTGCATCGACGGTTGTCCCGCTTGCCCGGCTTTCTGCGTCGCGGCCTGGCCAAGGCGTTGAAGGTAGCACCAGCAAACGCCATCGACCGCATGATGCAGTACCTGCCGCCGCGTGCCCGCTTTCCCGCGCTGGGAGACCGGCTCGTGAAACTGGGCGGCGTGCTGGATCAGGCCGAAGGGACCGCCTTCTACCGTGCGCTGGTTTCGCAGTTTGAGCGACCGGAAATGCTGGTCCCCGGCGCGCACGAACCCTACAACGTGCTATCCGACGCGGCTTCCTGGCCGTCATTGGAAGATTTCCGCGAGACGATGATGTATCTCGACACGCTCACCTACCTGCCCGGAGACATCCTGACCAAGGTGGACCGTGCGTCCATGGCCGTAAGCCTCGAAGCCCGCGTGCCATTCCTGGATCATACGCTGATGGAGTTCGTCTGGAGCCTGCCGTTGCACATGAAGCTACGGGATGGGCAGACGAAATGGGCACTCAGACAGTTGCTCTATCGGCATGTGCCCAGGACGCTCATCGACCGGCCCAAGATGGGCTTCGGCGTGCCGATCGAGCACTGGCTTTCAGGGCCGCTGCGAGAATGGGCAGAGGATCTGCTCGCGCCGGACGCGATTCGTGCCGAAGGTT
>JBJTOU010000055.1:0-11152 GCA_046074725.1 Planctomycetia bacterium | reverse complement strand
TGTGCCGGCGGTGGATGGCGTGTCGCTCTCGATCGAGCGGGGTCGCACGCTCGGCCTCGTCGGCGAGAGCGGCTGCGGGGAGAGCGTGACAGCGATGTCGATCCTGCGGCTGGTGGCCGCGCCTGGCAGGGTCGAGCAGGGTCAGATCCTGCTCTCGCTGGGACGTGGGGCGGAACCTACGACTGCGATCGATCTGGTCTCGCTGCCGGAGCCGGAGCTGAGAAAGATCCGTGGCGGCCGAATCGGCATGATCTTCCAGGAGCCGATGACGAGCCTCAATCCGGTCTTCACGATCGGGAGCCAGATCGCCGAGGTGGTCCGCTTGCACGGCACCCTGTCGCACGAGGCGGCCAGGGCACGGGCGCTCGAGATGCTCACGCTGGTGCGCGTCGCCGACCCGGAGCGGCGGCTCGATGAGTATCCGCACCAGCTTTCCGGAGGGATGCGGCAGCGTGTGATGATCGCGATGGCGCTGGCCTGTGAGCCCGATCTCGTCATCGCCGACGAGCCGACGACCGCGCTCGACGTCACGATCCAGGCGCAGATTCTCGAACTGCTCGCCGACCTGCGGCGTCGGCTCGGCACGGCCATCCTCCTGATCACGCACGACCTCGGCGTGGTCGCCGAGACCTGCGACGACGTCGCCGTGATGTACGCCGGCAGGATCGTGGAGCGGGCCCCCGCGGCGGAGCTTTTCGCGCGGCCGATGCACCCCTACACGATCGGCCTGCTGCGATCGCGGCCCGAGGCGGCGGGGCGGGGCGATGGCCCCCTCCACACGATTCCCGGCATGGTGCCACCCCCGAGCCGGTTTCCCACCGGCTGCCGGTTTCATCCGCGGTGCGAGCATGCCCGGCTTCCCCACTGCGGCGAGGAGCCTCCGGAACTCCGCGAAGTGGCCCCCGGCCATTTCGTCCGCTGCCACTACGCCGAATCGCTGACACCATGACATCGCCGAATTCCCCGACATCTCCGCTCGTCGAAGTCAGTGGCCTTGAAACCCACTTCCCGATCCGGAAAGGCCTCTTGCGGCGGATGGTCGGCGCCGTGCGGGCGGTCGATGGCGTGAACTTCACGATCGACCGGGGCCGCACGCTCGGTCTCGTCGGCGAGAGCGGCTGCGGCAAGACGACCGTGGGCCGCAGCATGCTCCGGCTCGTGGAGCCGACGGCCGGCTGCGTGCGGTTCGGCGGGGAGGACGTGCGCAGACTGTCGGGCGGTCGGCTTCGCGGGCTCAGGCGGCGGATGCAGATCGTCTTTCAGGATCCCTACGGCTCGCTGAACCCGCGCATGCAGGTGCGGAGCATTCTCGACGAGGGGCTCGTCATCCACGGTATGGGCGACGCGGCCCGGCGACGCGAGCGGATGGTGCAGGCGCTCGAGCGGACGGGGCTCGGCGCCGCGGCGCTGGAACGCTACCCGCACGAGTTTTCGGGGGGGCAACGGCAGCGGATCGCGATCGCCAGGGCGCTTGTGCTCGAGCCGGAGTTCGTCGTCCTCGACGAGCCGATCTCGGCCCTCGATGTCTCGATCCAGGCCCAGGTGGTGAATCTTCTCGTCGACCTCCGTCGGGACTTCGGGCTCACCTATCTCTTCATCTCGCATGATCTCTCCGTCGTGGAGTACATCGCCGACGACGTGGCTGTCATGTACCTCGGACGGATCGTCGAACAGGGAACCTCGCGGAAACTGGCCGCTGCAGCCCTCCATCCCTACACGCACGCCCTCTTCTCGGCCGTGCCGTCCGTCGAGCCCGCACGGCGCCGAAAGCGGATCGTGCTCACCGGCGACGTGCCGAGCCCTGCGCGGCCTCCGTCCGGCTGTCGGTTCCATCCGCGGTGCCCGCTGGCGGAATCGGTCTGCCGCCAGGTCGATCCTCCTGCGACCACCGTGGGTGATCATCTGGTCCATTGCCACGTCGCCGCCCGGATGATTGAAGAGTGCGGCGGAGACACCGCGGCGGCATCGATGCGGATCGCGTCGGCGATGGCCTACTCATGAACGAGCCTGCACACGAGGATTCCGCCGGGCGACAGATCGCCGCTGCCATCGCGGCCGCCGGACACGAGCCGCCCGTGCTCGTCATCGCCGAGACGACCGCTGTTGCGAGGCTCGCCATAGCCTGGATGCATTCGTTCGACGAAGCCGGCTGGCTCTACCGCGTGCGATCGTTCGGTGGCGAGGCGACCGCCCACGAGATCGAGGCGATCGCCGCGGAAGCTCGAAGCCTGGGCGCCAAGACGATCGCAGCCATCGGGGATGAAGCGGTCATCGCCGCGTGCGATCGGGCTGCGTCGCGGGTTGCCATTCCCTTGGTCGCCCGCCCGTGGGCCGGTGGATGACCGCGCCGGTCGGATGACCGGACTGCCCGTTCGGTGCAGCGGCGGAAAAACGCCCTTACAATGGTCGCCGACGCGGGCATCGATCGCTCCGCGACCCTTCGTGAAGGAGCATCGTGTGCAAACACCCGTGCCTGGTGGACATACCAGATCGATCCGCGCTCTGGTGGGGTTGGCCGCCGTGTGCCTGCTGGCAGGCATGGCCTCCGCGGTGGTCGCGGACGAGCCGATGCCGCTGGTATCGGCGGACGAGGCCGAGCGGGTCTTCGTGTCGGGCATCGAGGAGCGGTTCGATGCCGTGCGGGCGGCGGTCGAGAAGGCGGCTGCAGAGAGCGGCCGCAACTATCGAGTTGTCGTGGTGGGGGATGCCGGGGGCGGGGATGCCGCCACGAAACTGCTCGAGAACCTCATCGATCGCTGGCGGCGCGAGTCGGCGGGGCTCGGCGGAGATGAAGGCACGCAGGCCGGCTTCGATCCCGCGAAGGACGTCACGATCGTGCTCGATGTGAAGGGCCGCCAGATCGCGATGCGGGCGCCGTGGGGGCTCGAGGTGTCCAGCGGGCTCGACCCGCAGACGATCAAGACCGAACTGATCGAAAAGGCTTTCGTTCCCAAGGCCAAGGACGACCTCTACGACGATGGCCTCGCCACGCTCGTCGCCGCGACGGAACGGTGGGTGAAGGATCGCGCGGCGCGAAAGCAGGCGAGGGCTGAGGCGTCCCGCGTGTTTCGCACCCGCACGCTGCCGATCGGACTGGCGGCCCTCGCCGGGCTCGGCGCGCTTGTGGCGCTCGCACTACAACGGGCGAGGCACGACCGGAAAATGCACGAGGCCCGAAAAAAACTCGCCGACTTCAAGGGCGAGGTGGTCGCCCTCTCCGACCTGCTCGACGCCCAGCAGGAGCGGCACAGGATGCTGCCGCATACCGATCCCGATTTCACGACCCCGATGCAGGGCCTCACGCGATCGACCTACGACGGCGTGCAGGGGGCGATCCGCCGGTATCGGGAGCGATGGCTCGGGCTGATGGATGTGTGGGAGAAGGCGCAGGGACAAATCGACTCCGAGTGGTTCCTCGGCACCTCTGCCGCCGATCGGGCGATCGCGATGCTCGATTCGGCCGAATCGCGGCCGCCGCTCGACGCGGTGGCGGGAGAATGCCGAGCGCCGCTGGACGCCCTCGAGCAGGCTCACGAGGCGGCGAGGTCGCTCGCCGAACGTCTCGATACGGAGATCGCCGCCGCCTCCAAGAGGCTGGAAAGGCTCGCCGGCCGCGGCCGATCCAACGCCTCCTTCCAGCGACCGCTCGCGGAGGCATCCCGCGGCCTCTCGCTGGCGCGGCATGACGTGGAGAGCGATCCGGTGTCTGCCCGAGGCCGCCTCGAGGCCTCCGCTTCCACGGTGGCGTCCATGCTGGAGCGGGTCGATGCATTCGAGGCGATCGACGACCGCCGGCTTCAGGCCGGCCGTGAATCCGATGCGATCGAGGAAGAGATCCGCGGCAAGCGGGCGGAAGGCTGGCTACTCGCGGAACCAGGGGCGGTGCCTGAACCCCTGCTCGAGACGGCGCGGGCGGAGATCGTCCTGGCAGCGCAGCTGCTCGACGCCGGCGAACTCGAGGGCGGACGCGGGCATGTCGAGAACGCCGAACGGTCGAACGCCGAGGTGCGAGCGCTGGTGGAGAGCATCGTCGCGGCCAGGGCCAAGGTAGAAGAACTGCTGCCTGGGTGCATCGCCAGGCTCGGTGCCCTTGCCGATCGCCGAGCAGCGGCCGTGCGGGCGGTCGCGCATCTCGCGGAATCGTATGCCGAGTCGTCGTGGGCCGATGTGGCGGGCAACGTCGATAAGGCCGATGAGGGTGTCGATCGCGTGAAGTCGCTCGTTGCCGAGGCGCAGGCCGCCTCCGACTGGTCGCGTCAGCACTTCTTCCGTGCCGTGGCCCTCGTGGAAGAGGCCGTGCGGCAGGAGGAGTGGGCCGAGCACTGCTATCAGGCCGCTGTCGATCGCCGTGCGGAACTCGACCAGCTGCGAGCATCGCTCCCGCCTCGCTTTGACGCCGTGCAGACCCGGGTCGCCGACCTCGAACGGCAGCTCGCGCGGCAGCGGACTGATCGGGTGCGGGCCAACGAACGGTGCCGAGAGGCGGAAAGGCTCGTCGAGGCGGCTGGCCGTGGTCTGGCCGCGGAGCGGCCCGATCTTCGTCAGATCTCGCAGGTGCTCGATGCCGCCGACGCCTCCGCGGCTCGGGCCGGCGATCTGGCCGCCGAGGATGAACGGCTCGCGCGGCAGGCCTTCGCCGATCTGGAGGAAACCGATGGCCTGCTGCGGCGGGTGGCGGCGTGGTATGCCGAAGGGGTGTCGGCCGACGTGCATGCGGCCGCTTCGTCGCTTGAAACGGCGAAAGCGCTGCTCGCGCAACAGCGCTACGAGGATTCGATCAAGACGGCTGCCGAGGCTTCCCGGATGGCAAAGGAGGCCTACACTGCGGCCACGGCCGAAGCCGACCGTCGGCGGCAGCGGCGGCAGATGGAGATTCAGCGGCGGCAGATGGAAGAGGCCTTCACGCGGATGTCGCGGGGCTTCGGGCCGTGGGTGATCCAGTTGCCCGGTGGCACCTTCACAGGCCCCGATCCTTGGCGGTCGATCGGCGCCGGTGGCGGAGGCATTCGGATGCCGTCCGTGCCCTCGTCGCGGTCGACCGGCGGCGGCTGGTCGAACAACACGATCCAGGTCGGCTGGTAGTTGAAACAGGAGCCCCACGGGCGAGGCGACCCTGCCGCTTCGGCAAGCGTGGCAAGGTGGGAGGCCGCGCGACCCGGCGGTGCATGCGCCAGTCGTCCGGTTTTCGACTGAATGGCCGGAGACTGTCGGCTCGATACCCCACGCGGAGTGGAGTTGGATCCGCTCGTTCACGGTGCCGGGGGTCATTATGGTGCGCTGGGCTTTGGTGCTGGGTGTGATCATGGCATGTGGCTTGTCGGCGGCCCGCGCGGCCGACGAGGCGAGTGACTCGCCGCAGGGATCGAGCCGCATCGCCAAGAAGACCGCGTCGCAGCAGCCCGAGGCGCCGAAGCGGCCCGTGCTCGTGCCTGGCACCGGCACCCCGGTCAAGAATGCCACCGACGACTTCGAGGATGAGAAGTGGTCGATGAACTACCGGCTCCCGAAGAGTTCGGAGGAGCAGGACAAGCGGCTGCGCAGCCCGCTGGGCCGGAGCACCAATGGCATGTGGTTCGAGGGACCGAAGCGGGGCGTGCCGGACGTCGTCAAGCGGGTGCCGCTCCCGGCCCCGGGCGTCGAAGGGAGCGACCATGGCATGCTGATGGCCACGCTCCATGCCGGCATCCCAGGACGCACCACCTACCAAATGCAGCAGGACGACCTGATTTTCAGCATGGCGAAGGCCGCCGGACGAGGCCTCTCGGCGCTCGACAGCCCGAGCATCGTCACGCGGGTCTACGTGCCGCCGTTCGAGCAGTGGGAGCGGCGCAGCGGTCCGTCGTTCGGATTCCGTGCCGGCTGCTTCACCCATGCGATCATCACCGCCGATGATCATCCCGACGAGGGACGATACGGGCTCGAGGAGTACTGGCCCGGCATGTTCATCTGCTTCGAGCCCAAGAACCCGAAGCGGAAGATCGAAGAGGATTCGGCCTTCATTCGGGTCCGCGCCGGACGGCGGGGAGGCGAGATCCAGGGGCCGAAGATCGAGGAGCTTGGCTGGTGGACGCTCGGGATGTCATTCACACCCGATGGGATGGTGCACTATTTCGCCAGCCCGGGCGTCGATGATCTCACGATGGACGACCACATCACCTCGCAGCATCCATACGGCTACCGCACCGAATGGGTGAAGACGTTCTTCTACAATGTCTGCACCCAGGACGACGGCAAGACGTGGAGTACGCCGTGGGTGGTCGATGATCCGCGGGTCTACTTCGTGAAGCGGTCGCAGGTGGCGACCCAGCAGAAGCCGACCCCGACGAAGTCGCGCCGCTGATCGCGGACGACGCCGCCGGTTCGCCTGGATCACCGGCCGAGGTAGGCGGTGCGCACGAAATCGGTGACTGGCGGAATGACGTCGCCCAACTGCGACGACTGGCACCGGATCACCAGTTCGTCGGGGCCGGGTCGCTCGATCGTGACGTCGCACGTGGCTCCTGCGTCGGCGCCGCGGCCCTCGTAGCGAACCCGCCATGCCTCGCCGTCGCGGCTCCACGAGCCCTCGGCAAAGCGTCCGTCGGACGTGAACACCCACGAGCGGATCTGCCGCAGCCCGGGATCCCAGCCGATGATCTCGGAGATCTCGCGCGGCCCGGCGTCGCCGGCCGGCAGGAGCGACGGGATGCCGTCCGAGGATCGCTCCGTGCGGGCATCGACGGCGACGACATGACTCCGCGTGAGGAACGATCGGCTCGCGTTCCACGAGCAGTGCGTGGTCGCAGCCAGTTCGTCGCCGAGGTCTTCCCATGACCCGGCCAACCAATCGAGTTGCTCGAGCGGGTGACCGGCAGCCGCCGGAACGGGGACGGCCGTCTCGCGCACGCTCGACAGCACCCAGGTATCCTGCTCACGGACGACGACCGCGGAGAAGCGGCTTCCGGCCCGCGTGGCATCGTTGAAGGAGAGCATCGACACGCCATCGACGACTGCGACGTCGGATCGCACGAGCTTGATCGACTCGATCTCGATGTCGATCGTCGCATCGGCATCTCGTTCGAAGAGCGATGCGAAGACGCCGGCGACGGCATCGCGGCCCTTCGTCGAGTCACCCGAATCGAGATCGATGCTTTCTCCCGTGGCGCTCCAGTGTGATGCCAGGGCTGCGGTGTCGTGGCGATTGAATGCCCGCAGGTAGCTCCGCATCATGTCGCGGATCTCGGATGCCGCCGGGCCCGAGGATTGCGTCGGGCCGCCGGGGGTGGTCGTGAACGGGCTGGCCGGAAAGGAAAGCGTCCGAGTGACGGGGAGGTCGGTCGTCGCGATCACTCGGATCGGGCCATGTGCCAGATCCGTCGGCCGTTCCATGAAGATCGGGGCATCATCCGGCGCGTCGGCCATCTGAAACCGACGCGGCTTGGAGATGACCTCGGGGATCGGCCTGGTCGATGGCGCCGCAGACGGGTCGCGATTCACCATGCCCAGCATGGCCAGGGCGACGACGCCGGCGACAGATGCCCACAGGCCGTATCGACGACGCTTCATGGCACACCTCCGTGTTGAAAGCCAGTCACTCGCGAATGAGAAGACTATCGTTGCCAGCCCCGTCACAACAAGGGGAATCACGCAGGGGAATCACGAAGGGGAGTCTCGCGGCGATGTCGGCACCGCCTACTGCTTGTCGATCGTGACGCCGGGAAACTCGTCGGTGCGGAAGGGGGTGAGCGGGAGGCCGGCCGCGGAATACAGGTTGCACCGTGGATTGTCGGCCCAGCCGTAGCGAACCGCGACGGGCTCGGTCACCGCCTCGCTCCACACCTCGATCCGACCGTCGGGCAGGATCGTGGCCTTCGCCAACACGAACGTCTTGTCTGCTCCGGCGATCGTGAAGCCGATCGGCTGGTTCACGTCGAATGGCCGCCAGTCGGCCGCCTTCGTGCCCACGTTGTCGAACGACAGCACCATCTTCGATCCCTGGATTTCCGCGGCCTTGAAGAGCGGGCTGCGGCAGGCGATGCCGGGAACCTTGTAGGTTTCCGCGAGGGCCCAGCGGGACAACCGCTTGGCGACATCCTGCTTGTTCTTCGGATGGATGTCCTTCCCTTCGCCGATGTCGATGATGACGGCCTCACCGGTGGCAGGCAGAGCCTTCATCGTCATTGTTTGGGCTTCGCGGAGTTCGGCCCAATCGCTCTCCGTGGGCTCGGGCTTTTCGTCTTTGAAGTCGGCAAGTTGCACCCAGTAGAACGGGAAATCACCGAGGCCCCACTCCTCCCGCCACGACGTGATCATGAACGGGAAGAGCACGCGGTACTGGTAGGCTCGGCCCGCGTTGCTTTCGCCCTGATACCAGATGGCACCACGGATGCCGTAGCCGATCGAGGGCGTCAGCACGCCGGAATGGATGTTGCCGGGACGGGCGTTGCCCGTCATCTGGCCCTCGTCGGGCTTCTCCGCCGATTCCATCGTCACCCAGCGATCGTGGATCGCTTTCAGGGTCGGGTGTGATGCGATCTTCTCGCGCTTCACCCAGGCCTCGGCGGCGCTGCCGCCCCACGCATTGTTGATGAGGCCGACCGGCACGCCGAGCGTCTGATGGAGCTGCCGTCCGAAGAAGTAGCCCACCGCCGAGAAGTCGCCGACGGTCTGCGGTGAGCAGGCCTGCCACGAGCCCCTGAAGTTCCACTGCGGTTCCTGCGTGCCCACCTGCGGCACGGAGATGAGCCGGATGTTGGGAAACGTCGCGGCCGCCTTTTCGAGATCGGGGTCGTTCGACTGGTTCACGCTCCACTGCATGTTCGACTGACCGGCGCACACCCAGACCTCTCCGATGAGGACATCCGTGAACGTGAGCGTGTTCTTTCCCTGCACTGTGATCGCGTGAGGGCCTCCATATTCCTGGATGGGATCGAGAAATACCTGCCATGTGCCGTCCGTCCCGGCTGAGGTCGCGTGCGATTGGCCGGCGAGCGTCACTGTCACCTGCTCGCCCGGATCGGCCTTGCCCCAAACTTTGTTCGTGATGCCCTGCTGCAGCACCATGTGGTCGCCGAACATGTTGTTGAGGGACACGTCGGCGAGCGCGGCGGGGCTCGCGATCCACGCAAGCACGAGACACAGGCGGCAGAGGACCCGGTTCATCGAAGGACTCCTGATCAGGAGAAGGAACGCCACCCTGGCGAGGCTTTTCGTCGCGGCGACAGGATATCCCAGGGATCGCATCGTGGCGATTTTCGCGACTGTCCGGCCCCGGTGGTCGCGCCCGAGGGGCCGTCAGGGGCAACCCAATCCGGAATTGACAGTGCTGAAAACACGCCAAAAACGAATTTTTCTTTGATTTTTCCGTGTGATTTGATCCCTCGAGCATGGGATCAAGAAATTCGGGACCGGACGCTTGAAACCCCTCCATCTCTGCGTAATCTATCCACCTTAACAGACGGCCGAGCTGTTCGGTCGTGCGGAAGAGGTCTCTTCGACCGACCGAAAGTTCGGGCGCGTTCGGAAAAAACCTGCTCGAGTTGGTTCCCCTTTTGTTTCTTTCCCCGGAGGTTCGCGTGATTCGCAAAGTGATGACGTACCTCCTGCCGGCCGTTGCCGTCGTCGCCATGTGCACCAGCACGTGGGCGAAGGACTGTGGCGCCTGCAGTGAGGGCTGTGCCGGTGGCTGTGGTGCCGCGGTCAGCAGCTGTGGTGGTTGTGGTGATGCCGGTGCCTGCGGCACTCGCACGGTGTATCAGCGGCAGTACGTGACCGAGATGAAGACGGTCACCTGCACGGAGTACAAGACGGAAACTCGCGAGCGGACCTACACGGTCAACAAGCGCGTTCCGCGGACCGAGGAGCGGACCCGCACGGTCACCGTGCATGTGCCCGAGACTCGGACCAAGACCGTGAACTACACGGTCAACAAGAACGTGACGGAGACCAAGACGGCCGAGTACACCGTCCAGGTCCCGTACACCGAGTCGGTCGAGCAGACCTACACGGTGATGGTGCCGGTGAAGGAGGAGAAGACCTCCACCTACACCGTCATGGTTCCCTACACCGAAGAGGTGGAGCAGAAGTACACGGCGATGGTGCCGGTCAAGGAAGAGAAGACCGCCACCTACACCGTGATGGTGCCCGTGAAGGAAGAGAAGACTGCGACCTACACCGTGAAGGTTCCCTACACGGAGCAGGTTGAGCAGAAGTACACCGCGATGGTGCCCTACACCGAGCAGGTCACCCACACCCACAAGGTGCAGAAGCGGGTGCCGGTGCAGTCGATGAAGACGGTGCAGGTCCGCGGCGGCCACTGGGATACCCAGATGGTCGAAGTGGGCGGCGGCACCGACGCCTGTGGCTGCCCCTGCCCCCCGAAGATGTGCTGCAAGCGGGTTTGGGTTCCGACGTGTGAGACGAAGGAAGTCGCCTGCACGACCTACCAGTGTGTCACCGAGGAGGTGCCCCACACCGTGACGGTCACGAAGTGCCGTCCCGAGGAGCGGACCCGGACGGTCACGGTCAGCAAGTGCCGTGACGAGGAGCGGACCCGTACCTACACGGTCACCAAGAGCGTGCCCGAGCAGCGGACCCGCACCTACACCGTCACCAAGTGCGTGCCCGAAGAGCGGACCCGCACGGTGAAGGTGCAGAAGTGCAAGGCCGAGGAGCGGACCCGCACCTACACGGTGACGAAGTGCGTTCCCGAGACGAAGACCCGCACGGTCAACGTCACCAAGTGCAAGACCGAGACTCGCACCCGCGAGTACCAGGTCACCAAGTGCGTGCCGGAGACGATGACCAAGGAAGTTTCCTACACGGTCATGGTTCCCCAGCAGAAGGAAGAGTCCTACTCCGTGACGGTGCACGACTGCGTGCCCGAGACGAAGACCGCGAGCTACACGGTTCGCGTTCCCGTCCAGGTGACGAAGGAAGTGCCCGTCAAGAAGTGCGTGATGGTCGCCGTCGAGGTTGCGGCCGGTGGCTGCGGTGATGCCGGCTCGGCCGGTGCCTGCGGTGGCTGCGGCGATGCCGGTGCGGCCGCCTGTGGCGACTGCGGCGGTGCGAAGAAGGGCTGCCGTCGCAAGGGCTGCCGTCGCTGCGGCTGCTAGTTCCTTCCTGAAGGACACGCTGTGAAAACGAGTGGGGGGATTGGTGCGACGCATCCCAC
>JBJTOU010000054.1:0-8017 GCA_046074725.1 Planctomycetia bacterium | reverse complement strand
AATTCGCCGAAGTGCCTTCGGTAGCGGCCTGCAAAGCGGGAAGCAGCGTGCGACTGTTGACCTCGGCGTGTCGGGCGAGATCCGCCGCCGTCGCGAGAGGGCTCTCCGTCGCCGACACATCTCCACCGAGGCTCGCGCATCGGGCATGGACAATGCTTCGCGAATCACGGAAAATTCGGATCGACGTGCCCCGGTTTCGGATTCCTTCTTCAGCCTGACAGGAGTTCCCCCATGATTCCGCCTCGTACCATCCCCGCTGCGACCACGCGCCGCCGCTTTCTTCAGGCGAGCGCCGCCCTGAGCGGTGCCGTCGCCCTGGGGCGCCCTGCGGTGGCGGCGGAGACCAAGGCTCCATTCTCGCTGCCTCCGCTTCCCTATCCGACCGACGCCCTCGCCCCCGTCATCGACGAGCGGACGATGACGATCCACCACACCAAGCATCACCAGACCTACCTCGACAAGCTCAACGCCGCAGTGGCCGCCGAGCCCTCGCTGGCCGGCAAGACGGTCGAGCAGCTGCTCGCCGATCTCTCCGCGATTCCCGAGGCCGTCCGCACGGCGATCCGCAACCACGGCGGAGGCCACGCCAACCACAGCCTCTTCTGGACGGTGATGCGGCCGCCCCGTGACGCCAACGCCCCCGCTGGCCCTCTCGCGGCCGCGATCGCGTCCACGTTCGGGTCATTCGAGAAGTTCCAGGAGACCTTTTCGGCGACTGCTGCCGGACAGTTCGGCAGCGGATGGGCGTGGCTCGTGAAGGGGCCGTCCGCGCTCGAGGTGATGGCCACGCCAAACCAGGATTCACCGATATCGCAGGGCACAAAGCCGATTCTCGGCATCGATGTCTGGGAGCATGCCTACTACCTCAACTACCAGAACCGTCGGCCCGACTACATCAAGGCCTGGTGGAAGCTGGTGAACTGGGATGACGTCGCCACGCGATTCGCCAACGCGTGACGCACGCTCCTACGCGGTCAGCGCCCCGAGCAGTTCCGCCAGCGGCACCGTGGCGAACGTGGTCGTATAGTCGCTCATCGAGTAGGGGATCACGAGCACTCCGCCGTGCACCGCGCCGCCACAACTGTAGACGACGTTGGGCACGTAGCCGGCCCGTTCATTCTCGTTCGGCGAAAGGATCGGCGATGCGAGCCTGCCGATGACCCGCGTCGGGTCGTCGAGGGCCAGGAGCACCGCGCCGATCGCGTATTTCCGCATTGGCCCCACGCCGTGCGTGAGCACGAGCCAGCCGGCCGGCGTCTCGATCGGTGAGCCACAGTTGCCGATCTGAACGAACTCCCAGGAATAGGTCGGTCGCAGGACGAGCCGCTTGGCGTACCAAAAGTGGAGCATGTCCGATTCCATCACGTAGATGTTCTCGCCATCCTGTCGCGAGAGCATCGCATAGGCCCCGTTGATCCGCCGCGGGAAGAGGGCCATGCCCTTGTTGGCGATCTCGGGCCCGTTGAGCGTGCTGACGCGGAACCGCACGAAGTCGTCGGTTTCGACGAACTGCGGCAGCATCACGCTGCCGTCGAAGGCCGTGTAGGTGGCGTAGTAGCGGATGGAGCCGTCATCCTCCACGAACCGCACGAAGCGGGCATCCTCGATGCCGTTGGTCTCGGCCGGTGAATAGGGGAAGATCACCCGCTCGGAAATGTCGGAGCCGGGATCGCATTCGATCTCGTAGTTCGCCCGTGCCAGCGCGAGGATCGCCGAGGCGAACGGCTCCCATTCCCGACGCCGCGTGCGATGCTGCCGCGACGTGTGGGCCAGCGACGACTCCAGATCCCCGAGCGTGAACTGGTCGTCGAGGGCTCCGAAGACGAGATCGACGAATCCGTCGGTGATCCCCAGTTCGACCAGCTTCTTGATGAAGAGCGTCTTCTCGTAGCAGGAGTTGGCCAGCACGTGCGGTGCGGTCACGTAGCCCGTCGGAGCCGCCACCGTGATGCGGCCCGTCGCATCGACGGTGCCGGCCCGAAAGCCGACGCTCGACACATGCCCCTCGCCCGTGGCCCGCAGGCTCAGCACGAACCGTCGCGAACCAGACGAAACGCCCCGCTGGTCCGGATGCCAGACGAGCGACGGGTTGAACAGCGCGGCGCTTTCCAATGCGTATTCCTGCGTGAAGTAGGAGCCGATGAGCAGTTCACGGGATTCCGTGAGCGGACGGTCGGTGAGCAGGTGATGCCGCACCGCGGCGTACCGCTCCCGGAAGAAGTCTCGCAGTTTCTGATGGCGTCCATGAAACTCGGAGAGCACGTCCGCCAGAAGCGACTCGACCTCCTCCTCGGGAAGTTCCATCACGCGACTGATGATCTTCATCGCCCGCTGGGACTGGGTCGGCTCGAAGGGGCGATAGAGCACGCGGCCGCTGTTCGGCCGCAGGAGAACATCGGTGCGGGTCACCTGCATGGCGCGGCGCCTCGCCGGCCACGGACGCCGACCGGCGACGGGCAGGCGAGACCGGTTTCCAGAGCTTTCATGTCGGTCAGCGCCGTCAGCCACGCGAGCGTCGACTCGGCCCCCTGGTTCTCGTTGGCCCGATCTTCCTGCAGGCCGTCGCGGCAGCCGCCCGTGTGCGGATCACACAGCGCCGTCCCGAGGACGTTGTAGCCGCGGAACCAATCGAAGGCATGCCAGGCGCGATCGCGCCATCGCTGGTCGCCGGTGGCGTGAAAGGCCTCTATGCAGGCCGCGATCATCGCCTGGGCCTCGATCGGCTGCTGGTCGAACGCCGCCGCCTCGCCGCCCCGAGGAAAAAATCCCTTGCATCCCACCGGAGAAAATCGGCCCGCCGGCGAGAGCTGGATTCCCACGAGCCATTCGAGCATGCGCAGGCCCATCGCCAACGCCCGATCGTCACCGGTCCAGCGGCCACCGCAGATCAGCGCCTGGCAGGGCCTGGCGTTTTCATAGGCGACGATATCCTCGAACCAGGGCCACTCGGGCGATGCATTGCGATGCTGCTGCTCGACGAGTCGAGCGAGCAGCGAGGCCCGTGCGGCGGCTGCCATTCGGTCGCCGTGCATGCGGCGGAGGTATTCCTGGATGCCGACGATCGCAAGCGACCACGCCCGCGGGCTCGACGAGCCGACGACGGCATTCACCGCGGGCTCGAAATGACGCATCGCCCAGCGTTGCAGACCGAGGTTGCGGGAACGACCGATGCAGGTGCCAATGGCGATGATCGAGCGGCCGAGGCAGTCGTCGGTGCCGTGATCGTCGAGCCAGCGGCGATCGAAGCCCATGAAATTGCGGAAGCGCCCGGTCCGCGGATCGAAGGCGTGCCCCACGAATGCCGCATAGGTGGCCGCCGCCTCGGCGGTGCGCGCCGTTCCCAGACCCATGTCTTCGAGAACGACCATGAGCGCCAGTGCGCGAGCGTTGTCGTCGGTGCAGTAGCCCTCGGCGCGGTTCGGCAGTTCGTAGGTGGCATGCTGAAAGATGCCGGTTGAGTCGGTGAGCCGCCACAGATGGTCGAACACAAGCCGCGGCAACTCCCGGCTCGGAAGCCGGGTCGGCGCACCGGCCACCGCCCCGCGCCGCTTCACCATCGTCGCGGTTCGGGTGCGACAGAAGGCCTCGGCATACCGGGCAGCGACCCGGTTCCAGACCATCTCCCGACCCGCCGCGTGGGCCTGCCGTCGCATGGCGTCGCGTCGTGCGTGATCGGCAAGGAGCCCGCTCACCTCCCGGGCGATCGCCTTCGGATCGCGAAAGGGCACGATCACGCCGCGGCCGTCGGCCAGCAACTCGGCGGCGTGCCAATACGGAGTCGAGAGAACCGGCTTGCCACAGCCGAAGGCGTAGGCGAGGGTGCCGGAGGTGATCTGGTCGCGATTGAGATATGGCGTCACGTAGATATCGGCCGCGGCGAGAAAGGCGAGCAGGTCGGGCATGTCGAGGAAGCGGTTGTGAAACTCGACGTGCTTGGCCACACCGAGCATCTCGGCGCGCGCCGCGAGGTGATCGCGATACCGCTCCCCCTGCTCGCGGAGCAGGTGCGGATGGGTCGCTCCCACGACGAGATAGCGAGTGCCGGGATGGCTCTCCACGATCTCCGGCAGCGCCTCGATGACATGCTCGATCCCCTTGCTCGGGGAGAGCAGCCCGAAGGTGAGAAGAACCCGCCTGCCCTCCAGGCCGAATCGGCCCTTGGCATCATCCGGATCAGTCAGCGGCATGTCGGGGATGCCGTGCGGAATGACGTCGATCCGCTCGTCGGCCACGCCATAGACATCGCGCAAGAGCATCCGGCCCCGCTCGGTCATCACGGCCAACCTCGCGGAGAGGTGGATGATCTCGCTTATCACCCTCCGCTGGGCGGGCGACGGTTCGGCGAGCACCGTGTGGAGCGTCGTATGCACGGGGGCCCGCAGCCGCTCGAGCAGGTCGATGACATGCTCCCCCGCCTCGCCTCCGAAGATCCCGAATTCATGCTGGAGCGACACGACGTCGACGTTGGCGAGGTCGAGGAACTCGGCGGCCCGTTGGAAGGCCAGGCGATCGCCATCGGGGCATTCAAAGCGGGCCTCGACCGGATAGTCGTACGCCCGCCCCCCGTCGTTCATCGGCACCACGATGCACCGCGCCTCGGGGAGTTCTTCGGCGACGGCGCACCGCAGGTCGCGGGTGAACGTGGCGATGCCGCAGCATCGTGGAACGTAGGTTCCGACGAAGGCGATCGTGGAGAGATCGGGTGAGGAGACGGGACGTGTCATGGGGCCTCGCGGCAAGCGTGATCGGCATGCCTGCCACGAAGCGCACGGTCATTCGGCCCGCCTCCGCCAGCGAACCGCGCATCCCTGCGACGTAAGCATGCTATGCGTGCAGTCAAACGCCCAGGAAAAAACCGTGGGCGACGGCTACGAACGGGCGTCGAGCGAGCGGCTTACGCCCCTCTCCACTCCAGCCCCAGGATCGACACGTCGTCGAGCGGTCCCTTCGGCTGGCACCACTGCTGCACGGTCTCGAGCAGGCCGGCCACGCTCGTGTCGAGAGGCTGCGAGCGGCTCTTTGTCACGTGCTCCGCCAAGGCATTGTCCCCGAGCGGATTCAGGTCCTTGTCCATCGCTTCGGGCACACCGTCGGAGTAGAAGTAAATCCGGTCGCCGGGCGCGAGCTGGAGCGAACACTGATCGTATTCCACGTCGGGCACGAACCCGATCGGAAGGCCCTCGGCCGGATGGAACTCGGCGGCCCCCGACGCGGGCACGCGCACGAGCGCCGGATGCCCCCCCGACACATAGTCGAGTCGGCCGGTCGGCAGGTGAAGCACGCCATAGAGGATCGTGAAATAGAGCCCGGAGAATTCGTCGGCCTGAAAGAGTCGGTTGAGTTGCGTGGCCACTTCCGCGGGAGAGGCGATCACGATCTTGCCGTCGCCGCCGGGCCGCACCAGGATCGACTGGTCGCTCACCTTCGGCACGAGAAACCGGCCCACCGTGACGGCCATCAACGACGACGGAACCCCGTGACCGCTCACATCGACGACGAACAGCCCGGCATGCTCGGCATCGAGCGGGAAGACGTTGAGGAAATCGCCGGCCAGCCCCTGGCATGGGACGTAGCGCCAGGCCACCTCGGCACCCGGCAGCGCGACCGTATCGGTCGGCAGGAGCGACCGCTGCACCTTCGCGGCCGCCTCGAGATCCCGGACCATTTGGGCATTTTTCCGAGAGATTTCCTCGTTGAGTGAGGTCAATTCGGCGTTGGTCTTCTGGAGCCGTTCTCGGGCGATCGAAAGATCCTCGTTGGTCGCGATCAGTTCCTGGTTCTTGGCGACGGCGTTTTCGAACGTCGAAACGAGCAGATTGAGCACCTGTTGGCGGCCGGCCTGCACGCGGAATTTCTGGCCGGCGATCGCCACTTCCAACATCGCCTGCTCCGAAACATCGCCAAGCGGTGACGCGAGCAGCGAGTTCATCCGGCCGAGCAGATAGTCGGGCTCGTAGGGCTTGGTGACGTAGTTGTCGGCGCCGGCGTCGAGGCCACGGATGATGTCGATCGGATCGGAGAGCGTGGAAAGCAGGATGAAGGGCACACTCCGCAGCGCCGGGTCACCCTTCACGGCCTTACAGAACTCATAGCCCGTCATCACCGGCATCTCGATGTCGGAGATGACGATGTCGGGCCGACGCTCCTTGGCGAGCTTCAGCGCCTCGGCCCCGTTTTCGCCCCAACGGACGGTGTGCCCCGCCTCCGCGAGCCTCTTCTGGAGAATCTTGGCCTGGATGCGGCTGTCCTCGGCGATCAGCACATCCTTGCCGCCCGCCGCCACGCCCGTGTCCGCGATCCCAGCGTCATTCGCCACGGTGCGGTGCCCTTCCTGCCCGAAGGTTCGTTACTTGAAGGCGGCGACGGCGGTCGGGGCATCCTTGTGGATGCTGAAGAGCTTGTCGAGGCTCGTGAGCTTGAAGACCTGGAAGATCTCGGGGCGGATGTTGCACATCTTGAGCCGTCCCTTGCCGGCCGTGATCTTTCGGTGCAGCTGCCCGAGGAGCCCGAGCATGGCGCTCGACATGAATTGCACGTTCCCGAAATCGAGGAGCACGTCGGGGCCGGCGGCCTTGCCGATCAGCGTGTTGAGCTCGGTCTTGATCTCGTCGAGAACCGTGTCGTCGAGGATCTTGGTGTCCTTGAAGAGCACCATGTGCACGTCGCCGGCCTTTCCGGCCTGAATTCTTCGAAACTGGTCCATGCGTGTGGGTCGCTTTCCGTCGCGGGGGACTTGAACAAAAAATGATGTCGATGTCGTAAAGAGCCTATCCTCCCGTCCGCCCGGGTGTCCACGAACGGGCGGAAACGAGGTAATTTCGTGGCCGATCGGGCCCGAGCGGGGGGAGCGGCTGCCGATCGCGGCCGCACACCTTCTCTCTCTTCCCCTGGCCTCTCGGCGAGGGCCGTATGGCTTGCGCCATGCGTCAAGGTTTCCACGATTCCCAGCCCGACGTCGTTTGGGTGACCCTTCTGCGCTTATGCGTCGTGACGAAAATGACGATCGAATGCGTCGTACGGGTCATCAACAGGGGAGACAGATCATGGCACACCACCACACACCCTCTCGCTCGATATGCATGACGATCGTCGCGATCGCAATCGCCTTCATGCACCCCCTCGGGAAAGCCGCATTCGCCGTGAATGTGAACTCCGAGGCGATCGTCGCGGTGCCACACGAAGTGCTCGAGCCCGTGGAGATTTCCAAAGCGGGGCTCCCGAACCTGCCGCCATCACCCAATTGGAGCCGGTACGCGTATGCGGAGGCCTTGATCATGGGTCGTGACAACCAGGCTTTCAATCGGCCGCTCGTCGTCGCGGTGGACCCATCAACGTTCGCCGAATCACCTGCCTTGAGCAGCCAGGATCTGCAATTTCCCTACGGAGGCGGCTTTCGTACGTTCTACGGTTACCTCGGCCCAGACTGCAGGGGCTGGGAGATCGGTTACTTCGGCCTCTACAACCTGATGGCGTCGGCATCGGTTCCTCCTGGCGACGGCATATACGCCTTTCCGGACAATTTTGGCCCTGATCTTGCCGAACTGGGTGACACAGTCACCGTCACCGACACCACCACTATCAACAGCGTGGAGGCCAACATGTTCCATCACTTTGAGCGATGGAACGTCTACCGCAAGGCGTGGCTCGAGGTCGATTGGCTCACCGGCTTCCGCTACGTGGGTGTTGAGGACAAGGCCCGCATTGACCTCACCTGTTGCGGCGGCCTCGACACCTACGCCTACCGCGTTGGCACTCGCAACAACATGTTTGGCGGCCAGATCGGCGGCCGGGCGCGTCTGAATTGGCAACGCTGGGCGCTCGAGGGCTGGGGCAAGGCTGCCATCCTTGGTAACGCCGCGGAGCAGTATCAGGATCCGGTCGTATCCAACGAGGGCATTCCTCTCCGTGACTATGGCACTTCGACCACGGGCACCAGTGCCGCCATGGTAGCTGACCTCAACATCACGGCGATTTACCGGCTCACCAAAGTGTGGGGCATCCGCGCCGGCTTCAACAC
>JBJTOU010000053.1:0-67797 GCA_046074725.1 Planctomycetia bacterium | reverse complement strand
CGAGGAATTCATGCTCGCGGCGAACGAGGCGGTCGCCCGGGCGCTCGCCGCGGCCGGCGCCGGGTTTCTCAGGCGGATCCATGCGGCGCCCGACATGCGGAAACTGCGTCAGTTGACCGAGTTCGCCACCGAACTCGGGTTCGACGTCGATTCGCTCGAAAGCCGGTTCGAACTGCAGCGGCTGCTCGACATGGCCCGTGGCCGGCCTGAGGAGCATGCCGTGCATTACGCCGTGCTCCGCAGCCTCACGCGCGCCTGTTATGGGCCGCAGGAGGATGGCCACTTCGCCCTCGCGAGCGACTGTTACTGTCACTTCACGTCGCCGATCCGGCGGTATCCGGACCTCACCGTGCACCGGGCCCTCGATCAGCTCGCGGCAGGCCGTCGTACCCCCTTTGATGGTCTGGCCGGGCTGGGGGAGGAATGCTCGCGTCTGGAGCGGCGGGCCGAGGCGGCGGAGCGCGAGCTGGTCAAGCTGAAGCTGCTCCTCTTTCTGAGCGGTCGGATCGGCGGCGAGATGGAGGCGGTCGTGACGGGCGTCGAGTCGTTCGGCCTGTTCGTGCAGGGGCTCGAGCTCCCGGCGGATGGGCTCATGCCGGTCGAGGCCTTACCTACCGACACCTACCGATACGAACGCACGAGCCACGTGCTCTCGGGGCGGCGGGCCGGCAACAGTTTCCGGCTTGGGGATCGGGTGCGGGTCGCCGTCGCCCGCGTCGATCTCGACCGGCGCCTGCTCGAGCTTCGGCTTGTCGAGCGGGGCCGTCGTGGCCGGCCTCCAGGCCGCGGTCCGAACCCGCGCCGGGCGGCGGGCCGCGATCGGAAGCCTCCCAGCGGCCGGAAGCAGCGGCGTGGCGGCCGCGGTTCGGGCCGCTGATCGGGGATGGGATGCTGGCGTCGCCGCGATGGCATCCTACAATCGCCGCGTCCCGGACGGATCGACACTCGAACACCATGTGGGATGGATTCCAGGCCGATGAAAGCGACCTTGCTCGAAACTCCACTGGCCCGTTGGCAGCTTCGCTCCGTCGATCGGAACGGCGGTTGCGATGGCCCGTGTCGATCGGGATGTCGCCGCGGATGACACATCGGTCGATGTCCTGATCCGTGACTCCCGTCAGCAGGCCCGCGTGGCCCCCTTCCCTTCTACCGATGAAGCACATGACACGTGTCGTGATCGATCCGGTATCCTGCCCGTTTTGCACTTCCTCTGGAGACTCCCCATGCCAGCCCCACGCCGCTACGCCCCATCGCACGAATGGATTCGCCTCGAGGACGACGGCACGGCGACCATCGGCATCTCGTCCTACGCGGTCGAAGCCCTCACCGACCTCGTGTTCATGCAGCTTCCAGACGTCGGACGGAAGGTGAAGGCGGGTGAGTCGTTCGGCGAGATCGAGAGTGTCAAGGCGGTCAGCGATCTCTACGCTCCGGTGTCGGGTGAGGTCGTGGAAGTCAACGCGGCCCTCCCGCAACGACTCGAAACGCTCGGCACGGATCCTTACGGCGCCGGATGGATCGTGAAGATCAGGCCCGACGTGACCGCTGACCTCGATCGGCTGCTCGACCAAGCCGCCTATGATGCCCTTGTCTCGAAACAGTCGCACTGAGCCGATCGGCCGGAGGATCGCGTGACAGGAATCCCGGTCTGGTGGGATGGGGAGTCCGACGGCTCCACAAACATGGCCGCCGACGAATGCCTCGCGGCCGAGGCGGTGGCGCGTGGCGGACTGGTCGTTCGAGTCTACGGCTGGTCCTCGACGACGATCTCGCTTGGAGCGTTTCAGTCGATCGCCGACGCCCGTCGCTGCGGAGCGATCGCGGGCCTGCCGATCGTGCGGCGGCCGAGCGGCGGCGGCGCGATCGTCCATGGCACCGACATCACCTATGCCGCCGCCGTGCCCAAGGGCCATCCGTGGGGGGCGGTGCCGCAGGTGCTCTACGACGCCTTCCACGGTGCGATGGCCGGCGTTCTTCGCGAACGCGGGGTCGATGCGAGCCTGTTTGCATCGAAGGATCGGCCATCGGCGTTGGATTCCCCATCGACCGATGGGGAGCCGTTTCTCTGTTTCGACAGGCGATCGCCGGGCGATCTGGTGTTGGAGCATCCGGCCCTCTCCGGGGCACATGAGCCGAAAATCATGGGCAGTGCACAGCGGCGACTGGCCGCTGCGGTCCTCCAGCACGGCAGCCTGCTCGTGCGGCGCAACCTTGATGTCGGTTCATCGGGCCGCCATCCGGGGCTGGCTGAGTGCGTGGGGGGCGACTGGTCGCATGACGCAGGTGCCAGGGGGCTCGTGGAGGAATGGCTCCACCGCGTGGCGGCAGCCCTCGGGCAGCCTTTGAGCCGGCAGGATGGCCCGTTTTGTGCCGGTGCGTGGCCGGGGCTCAATGCAGCCCGGGAGCGGTTTGCATCCGATCGCTGGACGTCGCGGCGGTGATGCCGCGTCATTCCTGGGGCATGGTCTCAGGAGGTTGTTTGCGAGTGGCCGGAAGGGGGATATGGAAGAAGGCCATGGTGTGAGTACAATTCGTTTCCCCGGGGGAGAGCGTCCGAGCTTTGCGGCGTTCGCGACGGGTACTAGAGACCGGTCATCGATTTCGGCGGTGGAGCGGCGAACCATGACGACGAAGCTTGTCATTGTGTCGGGCAAGAGCGCCGGGAAAACGATCGCCATCAAGCGGGATCAGCTCCTCGTCGGGCGGGCGGAGGAGTGTGATGTTCGACCCCTGAGCGACGAGGTGAGCCGGCGGCACTGTGCGGTCAGGATCGAGCCGGACGTCGTGTGGGTGGAGGACCTCGGAAGCCGCAACGGCACGTTCGTCAACGGCAACAAGATCACCGAGAAGACGAAAGTGTTTGACGGCGACGTGATCAAGGTGGGAAACCTTGAGCTGAGGGTCTCCGGGGGGACCGAACGGAAAGAAACCCCAGCCGCGGCCTCGCCTGCGTCGTGGAACGATGAAGACGAGGTGTCGCGGTGGCTGCTCGCCGACAGCACCGCGTCGGGAATCATTCACGACACCACGCAGACCTCCGCCGTGCCGACGCCAGTCGACCCGTCCGGTCCGGACCACGCATCGCCGGAGGCCGACAGGTCCGGCGTCACCCGCATCAACATCGACGAACTGAAAGCCTCCCGGACCCATCCGAGCGGGCTGCCGCAGGAAGCGAAGAAGACGGTAGCGTCGTCACGCGAGGCCGCGGCCGAGGCGCTCAAGAAGCTCTTCGGCAATCGGTAGCCCCCCTCAGTGTGTCGCGTGTGCCGATCGTGCCGGTCACGCGGGCAGCACGGGTTTCCCGATCCGCGCCATGCCGAAATCGGGCAGAGATTCGCCCACCCGCACGGTCTTCGCCGCAGTCAGCGGCAATACTTTCAGCAGAGTTTGACACACCCACCCGGAGATACCCCCATGCCCGCCACCGCCGTTCAAGCCGGTTTCGCATGTCGTAAGGGTCCGATGAGCCTTCGCCGAACTTCGCTGTCTCGCGGTGCCCGCCGGCGGTACATCGACCCCGCCACCTGCGAACGTGACTACGCGCCGGATGAACTCGAATTCATGCGGGCGCTCGAGGCCTACAAGCGGGCCAGTGGCCGGATGTTTCCAACCTGCAGCGAGATTCTCGAAGTGGTGCGATCCCTCGGATACGTTCGGTCGGACGCCGTGTGAGGCCGTCACCAGCGGGGGCATCGGCAGATGCTCCGGGAAAGGCCGGCGGACTGGGAAGGCTGGCCGGCCTTGCCGTCGTTCGCGCGCGGCAGGTACGGTTTCGCCCCCATGATCCGGCCCGAATGCCAGTCCGACTCCCCGCCCATGGCGACGGCCATCTTCCATGCGGCCCTCTGCGCCCTGATGGCTGCCGCGAGTGGCTGCGGGGCGATCGCCCGGAGCGAGAATTCCGAAGGGGTGAAACTCTATCAGCAGGGGAATTACCTCGGGGCGGTCAACCACTTTCAGGGTGCGCTGGCGCGCCAGCCCGGCAACCCCGACTGCTTCTACAACCTCGGGGCGACCTACCACCAGCAGGCGAAGCTCTTTCATCGGCCATCGGATCTGAAGACGGCAGAGCAGTATTATCACCTCTGCCTGGCGCGGAGTCCCGATCATGCCGCCTGTCAGCGGGCCATGGCCGTACTGCTTGCGGAGCAGAACAGGACCAACGAGGCGATGGCGCAGATGGAGGCGTGGTCGTGCCGGCAGCCGATGAATCCGACACCCCAGATCGAATTGGCGCGTCTGTGCGAGGAGCATGGCGATGCGAAGATGGCCGAAAATCATCTCGTCGATGCGTTGGCGATCGCCCCGAACAATCCACGAGCTTTGGTGGCGCTCGGGCGATTGAGGGAATCTGCAGGTGACCCATCCCAGGCGCTGGCCGACTATTCCCGCTCCCTGGCGATCGACCCGAAGCAGCCGACGGTCGCCGCCCGAGTGGCGAGCCTGAACGCCGAACTCTCCTCCGCCCGCATGGCAGCCCTGCCCCCTCCGACGGGCTTTCCGGTCCCGTCAGCCGCGATCCCGACGGCATCTCAGCCTCCGGTCGCCTCCGGAACCGTCGCCCGTTGACCATGCCCCGGGTGGGTTCTATTCTCGTCGAAAACATGGCGCTTCACGGGGTCGCTGGAGCGACCGAAGCGGCGTGTGCCCATTCGGGAGTGAGGCAGTGACGGAGCGCGTTGTCGGCTCGGTGACGGAGCGGGTATTCAATTTTTCACCGGGCCCTGCCGTCCTCCCGTTGCCGGTCTTGCAGCAGGCCCAGGAAGAGCTCCTCTCGCTGCCTGGAGTGGGTATCTCGATCCTCGAGATCAGCCATCGCAGCCCAGCGTTCGATTCGATCCTCGACCGCACCATGGCCGATCTGCGGGATCTGGTCGGGATCGGGAACGATCACGAGGTGCTCTTGCTCCAGGGGGGCGCCAGTCTCCAGTTTTCCATGGTGCCGATGAACCTTCTTCGGGGCCAGAAGGCCTCCGCCGACTACATCCTGACGGGCACCTGGGGCGTGACCGGGGCGAAGGAAGCACGGCGTGAGGGGGCCGTGCATGTGGCCTGGGATGGGGCGTCGAGCGGCTATGACAGGCTGCCCTCCGACGGTGAGATCGCATGCTCCCAAGGGCCGGCCTACGTGCATGTGACCAGCAATGAGACGATCCAGGGCGTGCAGTGGAAGCGGGAGCCGGCCGTCGGGGGAGCACCGCTGGTCTGCGACTGCTCGAGCGATTTTCTCTCCCGCCCGATCGACGTTTCAAAATACGGGCTGATTTATGCCTGCGCCCAGAAGAACGCCGGGATCGCCGGCGTGACCGTGGTGATCATCCGCAAGGATCTGCTCGGTCGAAGCCGCGATGACCTCCCGACCATGCTCGACTACCGCACCCATGCCAAGAATGGCTCGCGGGCCAACACGCCGCCGGTGTTCGCGGTCTATGTGCTTGGCCTCGTCTGCCGATGGGCACGCGACACGATGGGCGGCCTCGCGGCGATGCAGCAGCACAACGCCGCCAAGGCGAAGCTGCTCTACGACGTGATCGACGGCTCGGGCGGCTTCTATGCCGGCCATGCCCGTCCCGATTGTCGCTCCGACATGAACGTGACGTTTCGATTGCCGGCGGAGAACCTCGAAAAGGAATTCGTCGCGGGTGCGACGGCCCACGGGCTGATCGACCTCAAGGGACATCGTTCCGTGGGGGGAATCCGCGCGAGCATCTACAATGCCATGCCGACCGAGGGTGTGGAGGCACTGCGGGATTACATGGTCGATTTCCAGCGGTCCCGCCAGTCCTGACGTTCCGGCCCAGCCCACACTTCGTCCCCGTTGCGGAAGGAACCGAGATGCCATCGATCATCGTTCTCTACACCCTGAGCCCGGACGGACTGGCCCTGCTCGATCGGGCCGCCTCCCAGGGCATCACCTACGAGGTGGTCACCGGCCTCGCCGGAGCCGCGCTGCGGGAGGCGCTGGCGGCCCACGATGGGGCGATTTGCCGCAGTGGTGTGAAGATCACCGCCGACGCCCTCGCCGGAAACCAACGCCTCAAGGCGATCGTTCGTGCCGGCGTGGGGACCGACAACATCGACAAGGATGCGGCGACCCGGCAGGGCATCGTCGTGATGAATACGCCGGCCGGCAATACCGTCAGCACGGCCGAGCATGCGTTTGCCCTGATCCTGGCGCTGTCGAGGAACATCGCCGCCGCCGACGCGAGCCTCCGTGACCATCGGTGGGACCGCAACAAGTTCATGGGCGTGCAACTTGCCGGGAAGACGCTCGCCATCGTCGGCCTCGGGCGGATCGGCCAGGCCGTGGCCGCTCGGGCGAGGGCCTTCGATATGAGGGTCATCGGTTACGATCCGTTCCTCTCGCCGGATCGGGCGGCTGAACTCGGGATCGAATTGTTCCCCGGGGTCGCGGACCTGTTCCCCCACGCCGATTACATCACGGTGCACACGCCGTTGACGGAAGACACCCGTCACCTGATCGGGATGCCCGATCTTTCCAAACTCAAGAAGGGCGTTCGGCTCATCAACTGCGCTCGCGGCGGCATCTACGACGAGGCGGCGCTCGTCGATGGGCTCACGAGCGGCGTCATCGGAGGAGTGGCGCTCGATGTCTTCGAGAAGGAGCCATGCACAGACAGCCCGCTCTTTGGCATGCCGGGAGTGCTCGTGACGCCGCATCTCGGGGCCAGCACGGAGGAGGCCCAGTCGCAGGTGGCGGTCGAGGGCGTCGGCTTGCTCGTCGATTTTCTGACTACCGGCGCCATCCGCCATGCCGTCAATTCCAGTTCGATCGACCCGGCAGCTCTGGAGAGCGTCCGGGGCTTTCTCGATCTCGCATGGCGACTGGGCCTGCTGCTCTCCCAACTCGACGATGGCCCGCCGCGATCCTGCTCGATCGCCTACCGCGGCGAGATCGCCTCGAGAAACACCCGACTCGTGACCGCCGCGTTCGCCGCCGGATTGCTCGAATCGGCCATCGAGGACGTGAACATCGTCAACGCCGAAGTGCTGCTGCGGGACCGGGGCATCGATGTCGTTGAGCAGAGCCGCACCGATCCGGGGGCGTTCAGCTCCGTCGTGGCGGTCGACATGGTGTCGGGCGATCGGGTGCATCGCGCCGCGGGCACCCTCTTCGGCCATTCGATGCCGCGGCTGGTGCAGCTCGAGGGGCATCGCCTCGAAGCCTATCTCGACGGGACGCTTCTGGTGTTCACGCACAGCGACGTGCCAGGCATCATCGGCCGCGTCGGCAACGCGTTTGGCCGCATGGGGGTGAACATCGCCCAGATGACCGTCGGCCGCTCGGCTCCCGGCGGCGACGCGATCGGCGTGCTGAATCTCGACCAGAAGCCCTCTGCGGAGGCCGTAGCCGAGGTCGCTGCCTGTCCTGGTGTGCGGTCGGCACGGGTAGTCGTTTTGCCGCCCGCAGGCAGGCTTCCATTGTGGCTGGCCGCCAGCGGCGCCGCGTCGAGGACTGCGCCCAAGGATCGTGTCGCCTCGGTCGGCTGATTCAGCGGGGAAAAGCCTTTCGCTGGTTTGACTGCCTTTTATCGGCCTACCAGAATGTCGGTTCGGGTTTCCGCGTGTGCCGACCGGTCCGATCCGTTGGCTGTTGGGCTATGACCGTCGTTTCTCTCCATCATCATTCGCGGGTGATCATGTGGGGAGCCGCAGCCGTCTTCGCCGTCATGTCAACCGGCGGCGTGGCTGCGGACGTGCCACCGCCGGCACTGGGCGACAGGACCGCCATCAAGCTGCTCAAGGCGCTCGATGAGCAACGGATGCCCGACGTGGCGCTGTGGGTTCTCGATAGGGTGGCCGCTGACGCAGCGGCAGGCCAGGAGGTGAAGCAGGAGGTGGCCTTCAGGAGGGCTTCCGCACTCGTCGGGATGACCAGATCGGAGTCCGATCCCGAGAAGCGGGCCGGACTGCTCGACCAGGCACAAAAGGCGATGGATGCCTTCCTCCAGTCCGACCCCCCTCTCGATCGTCGGATCGAGGCACTGATTCAAAAGGGCACGCTGCTCGTCGCGCGCGGCAGGATGACGCTCGATAAGTCAAGGCAGCCGGGGGCGGACGTCGAAAAGCTGCGAGTGGCGGCGGGTCCGTTCTTCGAACAGGCCATCGCCGTGTTGAAGGGGACATCCCCCGCCCAGGATCAGACGATCACCGACGTGAACAATGCTGAGAACGCCGTTCTCAAGGCACTCCGCGAGGTCGATGCGGCGCTCAAGGCGGCCTCGACGCAAGTAGACACCGCCGATGCCGGCGATCAATCTCGCGACGATGGCGACAAGGAAGCCAAGGCACCCACGAAGCGGCCTGCGATGCCGAAGACCGACATGCGATCCATCATGCGGATGGAGGAGGGTCGCGAAACGCTCCGGGGCCAACTTCTGCAGGTGCGGCTCCTGATCGCCGACGCCTATTTCGATTCGTCACGGGCGCTCGAGCCGAAGTCGCCCGCGTGGAAGGCGGCCCTCGACGAATCGACCAAGCGATACGCCGACCTGTTCAAAAAATACCCGACGCGTGGTGCCGGCCTGCTGGCGAGGTGCAACGAGGGGCGCAACTACGCGGCCCTCGGCGACTGCACGAAGGCGCTCACGACGCTGGCTGACACGCTGGCGATGGAGGGAAGCGGGGACTTGGTCGATACGCTTCGCGTCAGGGCCCTCGGCACGTCGCTCGAGTGCTGGCTGACGGCCGAACACTATGACGCCCTGACCGACTCCCTGCTTAAGATCGCGATGGCTCCGGTGCCGGACGACAAGGTCGACTCCGACGTACTCGCCATGAAGTACCGCGCGGCCCTGATGCTCGACCGCCGGGCGACAGCGATCCCAGATTCGGAGAAGGCGAAGCGAGACCTCCTGCAGCGGAATGCCAGGAAGCTTGCGACCGAGGTCGCAAAAGCCGGCCGTGACCATGCGATCGAAGCACGCGATCTGCTGGCCCGCTTGGGGGGCGACTTCGACGTGGTGGCGGCCGACGATGCTTCCTTCTCGTCCATGATGGATCAGGCGCGGCTGTCGATCACCACCATGCAGGAGAAGCAGCTTCAGGCGAGAGAGGCCGCCGCCGAGGGCAAGGAGGATGAAAAGCATGCGGCGGAGCGGGCTGCCACGGAGGCCCGGGATCAGGCGACGGCAGTGGTTGTAAAGTCGTTGTCACTTTCTCGCGGCGAGGAACTCGAGGATGTCAACCAGGCTCGCATGCTACTGACGTTCCTGCTTTACGAGGGCAAGCGCTGGCACGAGGCTGCGACCCTGGGAGGGTTCCTCGCGGACCGCTATCCGAGCAGTCGCGGAAGCAGCCAGGCCGCGATGATCGCCATGGCGTCGTGGCAGCAGTTGCAGCGACAGGCCGACTCGGACTGGTCGGCCGACGCACGTGCCAAGTGCGGCGCAGCGGCCGAGACGATCGTCCGCGGGTGGCCCGACAGCAAGGAGGCCGCTGATGCCGCCATCGTGGTGATCGCCGCGGCCGTCGATGCCCATACGCCGAACCGCATCATGGCCGTGCTCGACATGATTCCAGCACAGATGCCTCGCCGCGAGGAGGTGCTCCTACGGGCGGGTATGGGGCTTTCGCGGGAGGTCCAGGAGGCCCGACGTCGCGACGGTGTGGACCCATCCTCCGACGAAGCCGTCGCCGCGATGCGGAAACGGGCCGTGTCGGCTCTCGACGAGGGGCTCGCGCGGGTGGCCAAGGGTGGGCCGGCCGACGCATTGAGCGTGACCGCGGCACTGTCGCGGTGCCAGATGGCGATCGAGGATGGCGACGATGCCACCGTGGCGAAGCTGCTCGAACATCCGACATACGGGCCGTGGACGGCCGTCACGGGCACGCTGCCCCAGGGAATGTCCGATGCGGCGGTCGGCAATGTGCTGACGCTCGCGCTGCGGTACTTCATCGCGTCGCAGCAGATCCCGAAAGCGGAGCAGGCCATGAACCTGCTCGAGGAGCGGGCGGGCTCGGGCGAAGCCGCCGCCGCCAGGCTCACGTCGATGTATCTCTCCATGGGGCGGGATCTGCAGGAGCAGTTGCAGGCCCTGGCCGGGTCGAAGGATCCCTCCGCCGGCGAGCGCACCGCAGCGGTCCTGGCCGGATTCGAAATGTTTCTCGACCGGGTGGCCAAGCGGGACGACAAGATCGCGTCGCAGATGTGGGTGGCCAGCATGTACGACGCCCTCGCCTCCGGCGAAGGAAGCGGTGCCTCGGCGTCGAAGGCGAAGGCCAAGGAATACCTCGCGAAGGCGGCCGAGGTGTACGAGGGGCTGCTCGGGGAACGGGCCACCGAACTCGGTGGATATGAGCCGTCCCTTCGGCTCAAGATCGCCGGCATCTACCGTGATCGCAGGGAATGGGACAAGGCACGCGGTCATGTCGAGTGGTTTCTCTCGGATGCACGTCGCCAGAACATGATCGACGCACAGTTCAGGGCCGCCGAGATCTCCCAGGCACAGGCTGAGGCGTCGGACGATCCCGTCGAGGCCGCGAAACTGTTTCACGAGGCGATCAATGGCGGAAAGCGCGGCGACAGTGCGCCATGGGGGTGGGGTGGGATCGCCAATAAGCTCGTGCGGCCAGCCTTTTCCGGGGCGGGCGAACGGGCGGAACGGGCCCAGGAGCAGTTTTTCGATGCACGGCTCCGCGTGTCGGAGTGCTACCGCGCCTGGGCCGAGAAGGATGCGTCCAAACGCGATGCGCTCCTTGAGAAGGCGGCCACCTCCATCGCGATCACCTACAAACTCGCCCCGGCGCTCGGCGGTGAGCTGATGCGGCAGCGATTCGACGACCTGCTGCAGGATATCCAGAAGGCCCGCGGTCAGAATCCCGAGGGGCTCGCCGCGATCAAGGCCGCCGCTGCGAAGCCCGATGGTGCAGGCACACGAATCCCGTGACGAAGCCTTGCCGGAAAGAACCCGAGGAACCACGCCGATGAACAAGATCATGCCGCCGACATTCCACGCATGGCCGGTCGCGATGCTGATGGTGGCTCTGCTGATTGGGCTCACGGGATCCGGTGTCGCGCGGGGGCAGACTGCGGGCACGCTCGTCGCTCCTGGGGGGAAGACGCTCTCTGGCACGATCCTCGGAACATCTCCCAACGACGTCGAAATCGAGGATCAGGCTGGAGACATCAAGCGAGTGCCGATCGACCGCATCCAGGAGGTGCAGTTCAGCGACGAGCCCCCTTCCCTCAGGCAGGCGAGACGGTTCATCATGGGTGGGCGGCCCAGCGAGGCGATCGATGAAATCGCCAAGGTCGAGCAGTCGGAGTTGAGCGAAGCATCGCCGCTTGTGATGGCGGAGATGGATTTCGTGAAGGCGGCCGGCGTCGGAGGGCTCGCGGTCCAAACGGGTGATGGGCTGGCCGCGGCCGACAAGGAGGTGGCGGGGTTCGTCGGAAAGCACGCCCGCAGCCACCACTTCTACGAGATGCAGCAACTGCTGGCGGAGATTCGTGCAAAGGCGGGGAGTTTCGACGGGGCCGAGGCGGCCTATGCGACGCTCGCGAAGGGCCCCGCCTCGTTCAAGGTGCAGTCCAGTGCCGGAAAGGCAGGGCTGCTTTTCAATCAGCAGAAATTCGATGATGCCGTCCGGGAATACGATGCCGCACTGGCCATCGATGCGACCGACGACGCCAGCCTCTCGCGGAAACGCCTTGCCACGCTCGGGAAGGCCCGCAGCCTCGCGCGGCTTGGCAAGCAGTCGGAGGCCATCGCCCTGGTCAATGGGCTCATCAAGCAGGTGAGCGCGGAGGACAAGGAACTCATGGCCCGGGCCTATGTCGTGCTGGGCGGGATTTACTCCGGGACCAAGGAGAAGGCCCAGGATGCGCTCATCTCGTACCTGACGGTCGATCTCGTCTACAACACGGTGCCGGAGTGCCATGCCGAGGCCCTCTACCACCTGATCACCCTCTGGAAACAGGCGAGGCAGGATCAGCGGGCCGACGATGCGGCGCAGACTCTGCAGGCCGCCTACCCGCAGACCCAGTGGGCGAGGAAGGCCGCAGGTGCCGGGACGTCCTCTTGATCATCGTGCTTGTTTTGCAGGACGAGGCCCCGAGAGGCTAGGATTTTCGGGTCGTTCAAGAACTTTTTCGAGGAGATGAGGATGCAACGAGGTGTGGGCGGGCCGAGAGCCTGCAGGACGTCGGACTTCCGGATGAGCGTGGCCCGGTTCATTGTGGTGGTCGCGACCATGCTGGGCTCCGGCGTGGCGGCTGTGGGTCCGGTGCTTTGCATGCCGGAGGCCGCCATCGCCCAGGATGGGGCCGCGGCCGACGCGCCGCAGGAACAGGGCGAGAGCATGCTCGTGTTTTTCTACAAGGCGCTCGGCACAAAGTACGTGATCGTGTTCCTGGCGCTGTCGTTCTCGCTCGTGTCGCTGCTCGTGATGTGCTTCCTCGAACTCCGACGTGCCGTGCTCATGCCACCGGCCCTCAGCCAGACATTCGAGGAGCATCTCAACAAGAAGGAGTTTCAACAGGCCTACGAGATGACCAAGGAAAACGATTCCTTCCTCGGCCAGGTGCTGGCGGCAGGAATGGGAAAACTGCAGTCTGGGTATCCGGCGGCCGTGGAGGCGATGCAGGAGGCCGAAGGCGATCAGACCATGCGCCTGGAGCACAAGATCAGCTACGTGTCGCTCCTGGGAGCCCTGGCCCCGATGTTCGGCCTGCTCGGCACGGTCGATGGGATGGTCGCGAGCTTCATGATCATCGCCAAGTCGGCCACGGCCCCGAAGCCTTCGGAGCTGGCCATGGGTATTTCGCAGGCCCTCATCACCACGCTCATCGGTCTCTGGCTGGCCATTCCGGCGATCGCATGCTTCGCGCTGTTCAAGAACTGGCTGCAGAAGCTGACCGGCGACGTCGATACGGAGGCCATGCGGCTCATGTCCCGATTCGAAGCCGTCGGGAAGAAGTGATCCACCATGGGCAGAAAGCGTGATGGTGCTCTGTCGAACACCGACATCGACATGACGCCGATGATCGACATGACCTTCCAGTTGATAACGTTCTTCATGTTCGTGATGAACTTCTCCGAGGCCGAGCAGGATGACCGGATCCAACTCCCCCTGAGCCAGCTTGCCAAGCCGGTGGAGGGGCCCGTCGAGAAGCCGATCACGCTGCAGGTCACCGAGGGCGGTGCCGTGATCTACGCTGGCGAAATGGTTCGAGTCCCGAATATCGGTGGCTATCTCGAGCGGGAGAAGCAGGTTCTGATCGAGGCCGGCCGGGAGCCCGCCGAGGCGACCGTGATCGTGCGGGCCGATGGCCGGGCCAAGACGGGCGAGGTACAGGAACTGATCAAAGCCTGCCAGGACAAGGGCTTCGAGAAGTTTGCGCTCCGGGCCCAGTACGACGAAAGGCAGTGATCGCATGGCCCGTAGGAAGTCGGAACTCGGCGACAAGGTGGCCGTCGACATGACGCCGATGATCGACGTCGTGTTTCAATTGATGTCGTTTTTCATGTGCACGCTGAAGGTTGTGACACCGGAGGGCGACTTCGACATCCGCATGCCACTGGGGGCCGCCGCCGCTGCTCCGAACGACCAGATGGTGACGTTGATTCGTCTGAAGATGTCCGCAGCCCCGAATGGGCAACTCGCGGGCCTGATCATGAACGGCCAGCCGGTGCGCGATTTCGACGACCTGCAGGTAAAGATCGTGGACGTCGTCGGGACGGCGAGGGGGCCCGACTCTCCGGCCGAGAATACGGAAGTCGAACTCGACTGCGACTACGGCCTCGACTACGAGAACGTCGTCCGGGCGATCACCGCGGTATCGGGCACCCGGAAGGATGGCCAGGTGATCGAGCTGATCAAGAAGATCAAGTTCACGCCCGTCAAGAAGTAGACGATCTGGATTCCGTGGGTCGTGTCGGGGTCGCCCGCGCCCTCTCGCCGGACGTTCGTTCTGCCCATCCTGGGCTTCGCTCACTGCGGTGGAAGCCGCGCGTCGCAATCCTTGCTGCGCTTGCTTCCAAAGCCCGCTCGAGGGCACGGGCAACCCCTTCGGAGTTCTGAGCGATCGGATGATTCACGACCGGGGATGGAATTTTTCGTGGACGCTCCTGAGGCGGCCGGCATCGACGTGGGTGTAGCGCTGGGTCGTGGCGATGCTCGCGTGGCCGAGCATTTCCTGGACGTGCCGGAGATCGACGCCGCCCGACACCAGGTGCGTGGCGAAGCTGTGCCGCAGCGTGTGCGGGCCGATGTCGTGTGGCACTCCGGCCCGCTCCGCATGGAGCCGTACGATCTCCCAGATCCGCATCCGTGAGAGCCGGTTGCCCCGCGAGGAGAGCACCGCCCACGTGGGGTGGCCGGCGCGAACCGCGAATGCCGGTCGCGGCCCGTCAAGCCATGATCGGATCGCCGTGATCGCTCGCCGCCCGAGTGGCACGACCCGCTCCTTGTCTCCCTTGCCGTGGCAGGTGCAGAACCGCTCCGCGAGATGGATGTCGTCCACCTGCATGGCCGACACCTCCGACGCCCGGCAGCCGGTGGCGTAGAGCAGCTCCAGCACGGCGCGGTCACGGCAGCCGCTGGGCGTCTCTGGCTCGGGGCTCGAGAGCAACCGATCCACCTGCTCGGGCGTGAGGGCGCCCGGGATCGTGTCGTCGCGGCGGCCCGGGGCCAGCAGGTCTGCCGGGCTTTCGGTCACGAGCCCCTCGAGTTGCAGGAAACCGTAGAATGTTCGGATTGTGGCCGCGTGTCGGGCGATGCTGGCGCGGGCCAATCCCCGTTTGCCGAGATGGGCGAGGTAATCGCCAAGATCACGGACGGACAGGAGGGCGGGATTGCGACCACCCGTCCACTCGGCAAACGTGGCCAAGTCGCGCCGGTAGGCGGCCTGGGTGTTGTCGGCGAGCGCCCGCTCATGGCGGATGGATTCGAGAAACCGTCGGGCCAGCGTCGCGGTCGAACCCTGCTCTGCGGCAGGGAGCCCCAGACCTTCGGCGAGAATTCGCCGGGTTCGCGGCCGCCGCGATTGTCGCTCGTCACGTGGCTCTTGCCGTGCCATGTCCCACTCGTGCTTCAGAACGTTGGGGGCGAGGGCGGCCGCGGTTGTTTCGCCGATTACGGTTCGTAGCCGAGGTTCGGCGACAGCCACCGCTCGACATCCTGCACCGGCATGCCCTTTCGGGCGGCGTAGGCCTCGACCTGCTGCCGCGTGATCCGGTCCACCGCAAAATATCGGCTTTCCGGGTGGGCAAAATAGAGTCCGCTCACGCTGGCCGCGGGGGTCATGGCGCAGCTTTCGGTGAGGGCCATGCCGGCGGCCTGTTCGGCCCCGAGAAGGGAGAAAATCGTCCTTTTTTCGGTGTGATCCGGGCAGGCCGGGTAGCCAGGGGCCGGGCGGATGCCGCGGTACTGCTCGTTGATGACGGCTTCGGGGGAGAGCCGTTCCTCAACGCCGTAGCCCCATTCCACGCGAACCCTCGCGTGGAGCCATTCGGCGAATGCCTCCGCAAGACGGTCGGCGAGCGCCTTCACGAGGATCGCGGAAAAGTCGTCGTGATGACGCTCGTAGTGGGCGGCGAGCTCGTCGCAGCCGTGGCCCGCGGTACAGGCGAAGGCGCCGATGTAGTCCTTGCGGCCGCTCTCCCGTGGAGCCAGGAAGTCAGCCAAGGCGGTAAAGACGTCCTGTCCTTTCCGCTCCCACTGCTGCCGGAGCGTATGGAGTCGGG
Organism: Planctomycetia bacterium; assembly: GCA_046074725.1. GTDB lineage: Bacteria > Planctomycetota > Planctomycetia > Pirellulales > UBA1268 > CACORA01. The sequence continues at coordinate 52,087 of JBJTOU010000053.1, read as the reverse complement.
CCTGTTCCGTGGTCCGGGTGTCGTCGGTATAGAGCACGACGTCGTCACCATCGGCGTTGCCCGGAAAGAAGCCGTAGACACCCTTCGCCACGAGCGACGAATCTCGGACGATCTGATCGAGAAGCGTTCGGGCGTCGTCATACAGCCTGCGGGCTTCGGTGCCGACGACGGGGTCGTCGAAGATCGCCGGGTACTTGCCCTTCAACTCCCACGAAAGGAAGAAGGGCGACCAGTCGATCCATGGAATCAGGTCGGCCAGTGGCACGGCGTCGAGCCGTCGGACACCGAGCCATTCCGGCCGATCGATCCTGGCGGTCGCCCAGTCGCAGGTCCACCGCCGTGCGCATGCCGTCTCGTAGGGAACAAGCACGGTTTCCTGGCGTCGCTTGAAGTTCTCGACATCCCGTCGCTGCGCTTCACGATTGCCGGCCACGAACCCCGTTTTCAGGGCCGGGTTGAGCAGTTTCTCGACCACTCCCGCCGCCCGAGAGGCATCGACGACGTGGACCACGTCGCCCGAGTAATGCGGGGCGATCTTCACGGCCGTGTGCCTGGCCGACGTCGTTGCACCGCCGATCAGGAGGGGCACTCCCAGGCTCTCATGCTCGAATTCCCGGGCCACCTGCACCATTTCGTCGAGGCTCGGCGTGATCAGCCCGCTGAGGCCGACGATGTCGGCCTGCCGGGCGCGTGTTTCCGAGATGATCGTGGCGCAGGGCACCATCACGCCGAGGTCGATCACCTCGTATCCGTTGCAGCCGAGCACCACGCCGACGATGTTCTTCCCGATGTCGTGCACGTCTCCCTTCACCGTAGCCATGAGCACGCGGCCGCGCTTCGTGTCCCCGGCGCCGGTCGCCTTCCGTTCGGCTTCCATGAAGGGGAGGAGATGGTTGACCGCCCGCTTCATCACACGGGCGCTCTTCACCACCTGTGGGAGGAACATCTTTCCTTCACCGAAGAGATCGCCGACCGTCTGCATTCCCCGCATCAGCGGTCCCTCGATGATCTCGAGGCTGGTGGCGTACTTCGTGCGGGCCTCGTCGATGTCGTCCTCGACGTGGTCCACGAGCCCCTTGATCAAGGCATGAGTCAACCGCCCCTCGACGTCGAGATCCCGCCAGGTGTCGGCCTTCGTGGCATCCCCGGCGTCGCGATGCTTTACCGTTTCCGCGAACTCGATCAGCCGGTCGGTCGCGTCGGGACGGCGGTCGAACAGCACGTCTTCGATCCGATCCAGGAGCTCCGGCTCGATCTCCTCGTAGACCGCCAACTGCCCGGCGTTGACGATGCCCATGTCCATGCCCGCCTTGATGGCATGGTAGAGGAAAGCCGAGTGCATCGCCTCGCGAACCACGTCGTTACCACGGAACGAGAACGAGATGTTGCTCACGCCCCCCGACACCTTGACCAGGGGCATCTCCTCCTTGATCTGCCGCGTGGCCTCGATGAAGTTCATCGCGTAGCGATTGTGCTCCTCCATTCCCGTGGCCACGGTGAGGATGTTGGGATCGAAAATGATGTCCTCTGCCGGGAAGCCCGCCTGCTCGGTGAGCAGCCTGTAGGCCCGCCCGCAGATCGCCACACGGCGGTCGATGTCGGTGGCCTGCCCCTCCTCGTCGAAGGCCATGACCACGACCGCGGCTCCGTATCTGCGGATGGTGCGGGCCTGCCGGAGGAAGATATTCTCCCCCTCCTTGAGGCTGATCGAGTTGACGATCCCCTTCCCCTGCAGGCACTTGAGCCCAGCCTCGAGCACCTCCCAGCGGGAGCTGTCGACCATCACCGGCACCCGCGAGACATCGGGCTCGCTCGAGAGGAGCGTGAGGAACTTGGTCATCACGGCCGGCCCGTCGAGCATGCCCTCATCGACGTTGACGTCGATGATGTTCGCCCCGTTCTCCACCTGCTGCCGGGCGACGCTGACGGCCTCCTCGTAGCGTTCCTCCTTGATGAGGCGGGCGAACGCCCGCGAGCCGGTGACATTCGTCCGTTCGCCGATGATGGTGAAGCTCGTCTCCGGACGGATTTCAAGCAGCTCGAGGCCCGAGTACCGCGATCGCCTCGGAGGGGAGGCGGGCTTCCGTGGCGGATGCAGGGCGACTGCCTCTGCGATCGCCTTGATGTGGGCGGGGGTCGTGCCACAGCATCCGCCGACGATGTTCAGCCAGCCCTCGCGGGCGAACTCGCCGAGCACGCGGGCCATCATCTCCGGCGTCTCGTCGAATCCGCCGAGGGCGTTGGGCATGCCGGCGTTGGGGTAGCAGCTCACCAGCCGCGGTGTGATCCGGGCGAGGTCGGCCAGGTGCGTGCGGAGCTTCTCGGGCCCGAGGGCGCAATTGATGCCCACGCTCAGAAGGTCGGCGTGGGAGATGCTCTGCCAGCATGCTTCCACGGTTTGGGCGGAGAGCGTCCGCCCACCCTCGAACACGGTGAACGAGGCCATCACCGGAACACGAAGCCCCGTGTCGAGAAAGACCTGCTCGATCGCGTAGAGGCAGCTTTTGAGGACGAGCGTGTCGAAGGCCGTCTCGGCGAGGATCAGATCGACGCCTCCTTCGAGGAGGGCCTCGACCTGCTCCCGATAGCAGGCCACCATCTGGTCGAACGTCACGTCGCGGTGACCCGGATCGGCCACGTTGCCGGCGATCGACAGCTGCTTGTTGGTCGGCCCGATCGAACCGGCCACGAACCGGGGCCGATCGGGATTTTTGGCCGAGCATGCGTCGGCCGCCTCACGGGCAAGCTTGACCGCGGCGAGATTGAGTTCCCGGGTCCGATCGGCGAGGCCGAAGTCGGCCAGTGCCACGCTCGTCGCACCAAATGTGTTGGTCTCGACGATATCGGCGCCGGCCTCGAGATAGGCCGCGTGAATGCCACGAATCGCGTCTCCCTGTGTGAGCACGAGAACGTCGATGCAGTTTTTCAGGTCCTTGGGATGGTCGCGGAAGCGATCGCCGCGGAATCCCTGTTCATCCAGCCCGAGGGCGTGGACCATCGTCCCCATGGCCCCGTCGAGGACCGCGATGCGTGTGGAGAGGAGAGTGTGGAGAAGATCGGAGCGGGATGGGGAGTTCGGGCTCGGCATCAGGCGTCGTGCCAGGTCTGGCGGGAAAGCGGGGATCGGGTGTGTCGGGAAATGATAGGCGAACGGGCGGTTCGGGAATACTGCATAGGCATCGCAGGCGGCGTGGACGCCAGCTCCCGGCCGGCCGCGTTTGGCCAGCCGGCCTCAAGCACGGGGCCCGTGGCCGTCGATCGATGGGGAAGGAGTCTGTCGTGCAAGTGATTGCTCGTTTTCCGGCCCGTCCATCGCCCGCCCGTGGCACGGACGTTCGTGAGGCCGCTGCGGCCCCCGCCCCGCCGCGTCGGGTTGTTGCCGCAAGGCCGGCGACATCCCCGTTCCGGATGGGCTCGGTCGTGGTGCTTGCCGTGATCGCCATCGGGGTGTGGGCGCTGGCAATCCACAGGGACGGCGTTCGTTGGATCGGCGACCAAGCAGGACAGTCTGCCGTCGCGAGTCATGGTTTGCGGACGACCAGGATTGCCCAGGAACCCGTTTCGTCGCGCGATGCCGGCGCAAGGACGGCCCAATGAGCGTGTCCGCTGTCACAGAGAGACGTGCCGTCGCCTTGGACGCGGTCGATGCCGCGTTTCTGGGCCGTCTTCGTGCGGGGCACGAGCCCCCGTCTGTGGCTTCGTCACCGCCGCCGGACCCGCCCCCGACCGAAGCCTCAGTGCCCGTTGAAGAGCGTTCCCTGCTGGAAGAGCGCTCCCTGGATGAGCGCTCCCTGGATGAGCGCTCCCTCGGCGAGTGGCTTCTGGCGGCAGTTCCCGATCAATGGGAGTCCCTCGCCATCGGTGTGGAGCGAGCTGCTACGGTCGGCTGCCGCGTGATCGCGGTTGCCGGTGGAAGGCGTGGCGAGGGGCGAACGACCGTTGTTGAGGGGCTCGTCGCCACGCTCGAGGCCCGGGGGTGGCAGGTCTCCTGCGTGACCGGCACGGCTGGGCATCTCGGAACCACGCCCCCGGATGGTGGCGATCCGCGACAGCTGGTGATCGTCGATGGCGGTGTCTGGTTTCCCCCGGGGCCAATCCGTCATGAACGGGTGGAGGCGTTGAGCCGAGGGTGTGACGCGGTCATTCTCGTGAGGCAGGCATCGATGTCTCCCAGTCCTGCACGGGCTGCCGCCATCGAGCACGCCGGCCTCGTGCTGGTGGGGGAAGTGGAGACGATGTGTCCAGTGGAGACGCTCGCATGACCATTCGCACCACCGCCCTCCGCCAGGTCCGCACGACCGACCTTTCCGATGTTCAGTGCGCCGCCGTTGCCAAACTGCTCTACGTCACGGAGCGACCCGGCGCCCTGGCCGTGCTCTGCGGGCCGACGGGTACCGGCACGACGAGCGTCCTGGACGCGGTGGCCCGTGCCTCCGAAGCGGCTGGTCGAACGTCCCGCGTGATCTCCGCCCTCGACGGAGGCGAGTCACAGCCGGACGGACCACTCGACGTGTTGCTCATCGACGATGCCGACCGCATCGGTGATGAGCGGCTGGCGGCACGGGTGGCTCATTGGTGGGAAGCCCGCAAGGAAGCGAGCATCGTCCTCGCCGGCAGCGGTCGGCTGCTCACGCTGATCGCCCGGGAGCCTCGCCTGGAACGACTCGTTCAGTTGCGCGCCATCCTCACCCCGTTTTCGAGGGCGGAGACGCGGCGGCTCGTGGTGTCGATCACAGGGGCATCGTTGCCGGCCGATCAGGCCGCGGCGGAGTCGGTGTCAGATACCATTCACGAGGTCACCGGGGGCATCCCAGCCGCCGTGACGCGGCTGGCGGAACTGGCGAGCGTGGTCGGCGGGATTCGTCCCGAGAGGCCGCTCTCGCCCGATGACATCGAACTCGTCCACCGAAGGCTCGCCGTCACCGCGGCATGAGGCTCTCGAGGAGTCTTCGCGGACGGTCTGGTGCGAAGGGCTCCGGATCGATCGTGGGAGTGGCCCCGGTGATCATGTCGGCGATCAGCGCGGCCGTGCCCGTCGATTGATGAAGCCCCGCCCGAAAGTGGCCCGTGGCGACATAGCCGTTGCGGAAATTCGGCGTTCGCCCGATGGTCGGGAGCCCGTCGATGCTTCCAGGACGCAAGCCTGCCCAGGCCTGTTCGAGCGTCACGGCAGACAGGTCTCCGAGCAGCGCCGTCGCGATGCCGCGGAGCCGGTCGATCGCCTCCGCCGTCGTGCTGCGGTCGAAACCGACGTCTTCCAGGGTCGAGCCGACGAGGAGGCGTCCGTCGCTGCGGGGAAGCAGGTAGTCGAGCCCGCTGTTGACGACTCGCATGAGCGCGGGGGCCGGGAAGCGGAACAGTGCGATCTGCCCTCGGATCGGCCTGGTCTCGAATCGGAGCCCGAGTGGCTCGGCCAGTGCGCCCGACCATGCGCCGGCCGCGAGGCAGTAGGCGTCGGCGTGGACGGTGTCCCGGCCGCCCCCTTCCCGCGAGATCGCGATGCCCTCGATCCGGTCCTCACCGAGGATGATCGACTCCGCGGTCGCACCGAACACGATCTCGACACCCCGGCTGTTGCACGAGCGAACCAGGGCTTCCAGGTGTCGTGGCGGCCGGATCTGGGTCTCATCCGGAAGGAAGATGCCGCCGACGACCGTCCCGCGATCGACGGCTCCCCGCAGCCCCGGCTCGAGTTCGGCCACGCCCGTGGCATCGAGTTCGAGGCATCGGGCACCGCGACGCCGCCATGCCTTGGCGGTCGAAGCGAGCGATCGCAGTCGCGATGCATCGCCGGCGACATGGAGTCCGCCGCACGTTGCCAGTCCGTTGTCGATGCCGGTCTCTTCGAACAGTTCGCGGGACCACTGTCGATGAAGCAAATCGCTCCACGCTGTGAGGATTTCTCCGGATGTTTCCGCGGCATGCCGCGGTGTCGGCGGCAGGATCCCGGCCCCCGCCCACGATGCCGTATCCCGCTCGCGTTCCCGGGCGAGAACGCGGACGGAATGTCCACGGCCGGCCAGCTCTCGGGCTATCGACAACCCGATGATGCCTCCTCCGATGATGCAGCAGTCGAGCATGGATCGACGGACGGGAGATTCAGGCGTTGGTGGGAATGGCGTCGGAATCGGCCACGTTCACCCAGACGTGCACATGCGGCGCCCCGCGGAAGTGCCAGACGAACGAGGGGCCTTCCAGCCGCCAGTTGTCCCATACCCCGTCGTCGCCGAGGTCGTCCTTCTTGAAGAAGGCCAGCCGACAGGCGTCGAGACCTCCCTGCGTGGCGAGGCATCGTCGGGTTTCATCCTGGTCGGCGATTCGGAATGGCTCGAGCAGGATGGAGAGGACCGTGTCGAGTTCATCGCGTTGATCCCGCGACAGGTCGGCGACACGGATTCCGGGGCATTCGACGGCCCCGCCGGCACCCTTGCCCCGAAAGGCGATGGCATTTTCACGCGGTAGCGATTCCACGAGGGCCTGCGATCGCTGCCGTCCATCGAGCATGGCGTAGACACGGTTCGCGGCCACCGCCTGCGGCCAGAAGACGTTTCCGGGATGGGCAGGGCCCTCGTCGAAGCCGCCGGCGTCGTGACCGTAGAAAATCGGCCCCCCGAAGGCGACATGCTCCGCGGCATCGCCATCGCATCGCAGCGTCATGTGGCGGCCCGTGATCAGGAACTGAAACCTGCCGGACCCAGGCTCGCCGATGAGGGCGATCGACTGGGCGTGGCCGAAGCCGCCGCTGTCGTCATCGAGCTGCTTGTCGAACCGAGCATGCCATTCGGGTCGGATGAGCTGCTCGAAGATGTCCCGGATCAGCCTCCGCTGATCGGCGGTGTAGAAATCGCTGGCGATGTCCGGCTCCGTGGACTGCCAATTGTTGGCCACCCGCGTTCGAAGCAGGCCGTGCTTGGGGTGGACGAAATCCCACGGGAAGCAGATCGCCTGTCGCTGCTTGGGTGAAAGGGAGGCGTGGAGCAGCCCCGCGAGCGTCTCGGCGGAGGTCGATGTTCCGGCGTCACCGGCCCCGGCGATCTGCGGCGACATGCCGACCAGGCCGCCGACCGCGGCGGCAGAGCCGGCGAAAAACCTGCGACGCGACACGCCGCCAGCCTGGTGGATCGGTGCGTTCATCGGCAAACCTCCGACGGGAAGGAATCTCCAAGCGTTCATGGTAGAGACTCGTCGCACAACCTGCCGCGTGCTGCTCCCGAAATCGCCTGAAAATGGGCGAATGGCTCGGGTAGGCCCAAAGCACGCCAGGAAGCCGGTGCTGGATGGCGGTCGGGCGGCACGGGGATACAATCTCGCGTACGATGCCCGTCATGTCGACCGCCGACAAGCTTACCGTCGTGCCCGATGCTCTCGGCCGGTTCGGCCGATTCGGTGGCCGCTACGTGCCCGAGACGCTGTCGGCTGCCCTCGATCAACTCGAGCGGGCCTATGCCGAAGCTGTTGCCGACCCGGCGTTTGCCGAGGAACTCAATGGCCTCCTCTCCGCCTTCGTCGGCCGGCCCACTCCCCTGCTCTTCGCCAAGCGGCTCACCGAGATCGCCGGTGGCGCGAGGATCTACTTCAAGCGGGAGGATCTCAGCCACACCGGTGCCCACAAGATCAACAACACGCTTGGTCAGGCTCTTTTGGCGATGCGGATGGGCAAGCGACGGATCATCGCCGAAACGGGCGCCGGGCAGCACGGCGTGGCGACCGCCACGGCGTGCGCAAGGTTCGGCCTGGAGTGCGTCGTCTACATGGGGGCGGAGGACGTCCGCCGTCAGGCCCCGAACGTTCGGAACATGCGGTTCATGGGGGCCGAGGTGCGGCCTGTCGAGACGGGATCGCGCACGCTCCGTGACGCCATCAACGAGGCGATGCGCGACTGGATGGGGTCGGTGGAAACGACCCATTACATCATCGGCTCAGTCGTCGGCCCGCATCCCTTTCCTCGGATCGTGCGAGACTTCCAATCGGTGATCGGCCGCGAGACTCTCGATCAGTGCCACCGACAATTCGGTCGGTTGCCCGACACCGTCGTCGCGTGCGTCGGCGGCGGGAGTAACGCCGCCGGGATGTTTTTCCCGTTCATCGACCATCGCTCCGTGCGGCTGGTCGGGGTCGAGGCCGGCGGGCGTTCGGGCAAGCCTGGTGACCATGCGGCCAGCCTCAGCTACGGCAGCCCTGGGATCCTCCATGGCAGCCTGAGTTACGTCCTCCAAAACGAGGACGGCCAGACGTGCGACGTGCATTCCGTGTCGGCCGGCCTCGACTACCCGGGTGTCGGCCCCGAGCATAGTTATTGGCGGGATGCCGGCCGCGTCGAGTACACGAGCGTCACCGATGCCGAGGCGCTCGAGGCGTTCGATACCGTGGCAAAGCGGGAGGGCGTCCTTCCGGCGCTCGAGACATCGCATGCGCTGGCCTGGGCGATCCGCGAGGCTGCCCGTCGCCCATCCGACGAACTTCTCGTCGTCTGTCTGTCCGGACGTGGCGACAAGGATGCCGCCGAGATCGCCCGTCTCCGTGGCCTCCCAAGCGGTGAGCAGCCCGCCTCATGAACGCCGCGTCCTCCAATCCCGCCAGTGGCGTCGCCCGCATCGCCGCACGGTTCGCCGCCAACGCCGCCGCTGGTCGTGGGGCGGTGGCCCCGTTCATCACGGCGGGGGATCCCGATGCCGAGACAACGGGCGAGATTCTCGCCGCCATCGACCGCGCCGGGGCAACGCTGATCGAGCTTGGGGTTCCCTACAGCGACCCGATCGCCGATGGCGCCGTGATCCAGGCGTCCTACGTGCGGGCCTTGGCCGGAGGCATGTGCCTCGACCGTCTCTTCGCGACCGTGCGGGAGGCGTCGGCCAAGGTCGCGACGCCGATCCTGGCCATGGCGAGCTATTCGATCATCTTCCGTCGGGGCATCGGTCGGTTCGTGAACGAGTCGCTCGCAGCCGGCCTGGCCGGGCTTGTCGTGCCCGACCTTCCGATCGAGGAGTCGGACGATCTCGACCGCGGCTGCCGCGAGGCCGGCCTCGCCCTCGTCCGCCTCGTGACCCCGACGACTCCCCCCGACCGCGCCGAGAAGATCGCCAGGCAATCGACCGGCTTTCTCTATTGCGTCTCCGTCGCCGGGGTGACCGGAGCCCGGACCGCACTGCCACAGGGGCTCGTCGATCGCGTGCGATGGCTGCGGACGAAGACCGACGTGCCGATTCTCGTCGGATTCGGCATCGCGACCCCCGAGCAGGCCGCGGCGGTGGCCACAGCAGCCGATGGCGTGATCGTCGGCTCGGCGCTCGTCAGGCATCTCGACGCCGCGGGCTCGTCGCCACGCGACCGAGTCGTTTCGGGCATAGAAGCCCACGTCCGAAGCCTCATCGAGGCCATTGCGGGTTAGCTGTTTGTAATTCCGCCGGGCTCACGGCCCGTCATCGACCAGTTGGGCGGTCCACGGCGGGTGGAAGCCGGCCGATTCGACGGTGATCCCCGCACGCATGATCGCGGTGAGAAGATCGCCACCGGCATGCATGGCGGGATCATGGCGATACTCGACCGTGTCGTCGTCGATCGCACGGGCATCGACGGCCAGGCGACGAAGCAGGGCGGCCGCGTCGCCCGCGGAGGCGGGGCAGACGATCCGGTGCCGCCACCCGCGGTCGCGATGGAAGGCCGAGGGCGTCATCGGTCCGTGCGCGGTCAGGCGGCCCGCATCGAGAACCGCAACATGCGTGAAGCAACTCGGCACGATCGCGTCGTCGATGGCGGCGACGACGATCCGGCCGCCGAGATGCATGTCTTCGATCAGCCGTTCGAGGTCCCGCCGGCCGGCGGGATCGAGCGTGGCAAAGGGGTTGTCGGTCGCCAGCACGGGCGGATCGTGCAGGAGCGCCCGGGCGACGAGCAGCCGTGCGGCACGTCCCGCCGTCAAGGAATCGACCGCCGTCGCCGGGTCGGTGATTCCGGCCAGTGCCAGGCCCCGGGCCACCGCCTCGCGCATCGCCTTGCCGCGGAGGCCGGCTTCTAGCGAGAACACCTCCAGGAACTCGTCGGCCCGGGCGTGAGGCCACGCCGAGATTCCCGAGGGCACATACCCGACTCGCATTCGCACCGCGTCGAGGGACGAACGCACCGAGTGGCCATCGACCCGGATGTCGCCTGAGTGCAGCGGAAGCGCCGTGGCCACTGCCGCGAGCAGCGATGATGTGCCGGATCCATCCCGGCCGATGAGGGCGATCGCCTGGCCCGGGGCGACGTGCAGCGACAGCCCGTCGATCACCCTCCTCGCGCCACGCACGACCGTTGCCCGATCGACGACGACTCCGTGCTCGATCGCGGTCATGACCGCACGCGGGCGGACGTGATGGCAATGGCCACGAGCATCCCCTTGGCCTTGTTGAGCGTTTCCTCGAACTCGCTCTCAGGAACGCTGTCGGCGACGATGCCCGCCCCGGACTGGACGTAGGCCTTGCCATTCCGGACCACGATCGTCCGAAGCGCGATGCAGGTGTCCATGGCTCCGCCGAAGTCGATGTAGCCCACCGCACCGGCATAGGGACCCCGTCGCCGCGGCTCCAGTTCGTCGATGATCTCCATCGCGCGGATCTTCGGGGCCCCCGAGACCGTCCCGGCCGGCAAACATGCCCGAAGGGCGTCGAACGCGGTCATTCCGGGGGCGAGCCGGCCCGTGACGTTGCTCGTGATGTGCATGACGTGGCTGTATCGCTCGATCGTCATCACGTCGGTCAGGGAGACCGAACCGATCGCCGCCACCCGCCCCATGTCGTTTCGGCCCAAATCGATGAGCATCACATGCTCGGCCCGTTCCTTCGGATCGGCGAGCAGGTTTTCGGCCAGGGCGGCATCCTCCTCGGGCGTCGCCCCACGCGGCCGCGTGCCGGCCAGCGGGCGCACGGTCACGCTGCCATCGACGACCCGCACCATGATCTCAGGTGAACTCCCGACGAGCGTCGCCCCGGGCGTGCGGAGGTAAAACATGAACGGGCTCGGGTTCACGACGCGAAGCGTGCGGTAGAGCTCCAAGGCCGGGGCCTCGAACGGCACCTCCAACCGCCGGCTCAAGACGATCTGGAAGGCGTCGCCGGCTCGGATGTAGTCGATCGCCCGATCGACCGCGGCGAGGAAACGCTCGCGTGGAAACGACGACGTGGCCGTTTCGTCGAGAAATCCCGGGGGGAGCGACCGCGGGCCGATGTCGGCCGCCTGCGGCCAGTCGGATGGGCGGAAGAGCGACTCGATCGTCGCGTCGATCCGCCTCACCGCCTCGGCATGGGCCTCGGCGACGCCGGAGGGCGATGTGTCGCGCACGTGTGCGAGCACGACCACGTCGAGCGACTTGGTGACGTTGTCGAACACGACGAGGCGGTCATAGAAGGCGAACGACAGATCGGGGAGATTGAGATCGTCGGGGGGAGGATTGGGCAGTCGCTCGACGTACCGCACGGCGTCGTACGCGGCGTATCCGACGACCCCGCTGGTGAACGGCGGTAGTTCGGGAAGGCGGGCCGGCCTGTAGGGCTCCATGCGCCGCTCGAGCTCGCCTAGCGGATCCTCCGACTGCAGGGTGTCCACGACACCGTCCGGCCCGATGATCGTGACGGCCGTCCCCCTCGCTTCGAGGCGGAGGAACGGGTCGGCTCCGAGAAAACTGTACCGCCCCACCTTCTCGCCTCCGACAACGCTCTCGAACAGGCATCCGCAGTCTCCGGCATCGATGCGGGCAAACGCCGAGAGGGGGGTGAGTCCATCGGCGAACAGGCGACGGTAGACGGGAACCAATCGGTGGTTCCCGGCGAGTTCCGCGAAGCGGCGCGAATCGGGGAGGTGGGGCATGGGGAACGAGGATACCACCGCCCGACCCCGAACCGCTATGATTGGCCGTGGAGGACGCGGAAGCGCGACCTGCCGTTTGATGAGTCGAGACGTTTCGGGCGTGCCGCGAGATGAAGTGCCAACACTGTGACCGCCAGGCGGTCTTCCACATCACCGAACTGGAAGCGGGAACGGTCCGCGAACTTCATCTGTGCGAGGATCATGCGAGGTCATATCTCAATCAGTCCGAGGGGGGGCCGGAGGCCGCGGAGGGCAAGCCCGGCGGAGCCCTGACCGGCCCGCTCGGCGTCGGCCAGACCGCCGACGAACTCGCCGCACTCGACCAGAAAGCCTGCGACATGTGTGGGATCACCTTCTTCGAGTTTCGCAACCAGGGGCGGCTGGGCTGTCCGCACGACTACGACCACTTCGAGAAGGAATTGGAGCCGCTGATCGCCAACATCCACGGCGCGACGGAGCACATCGGCCGCGTGCCGAGGCGGGCGGCCGCCATCGAGATGCCGCCGGAGGGGTCCGCTGACCTGACCAGGGTCATCGCCCTGCGACGGGACATGAAGGATGCGATCGCCAGCGAGGACTACGAGAAGGCGAAGGAGAATCGCGACCTCATCCGCTCGATCGAGGAGCGTTGGCTGGGATCCGCGGCCGTTCCGCCCGCCCCACGGGATACGACCCCATGATGATCGATGCAATGGCCCAGTCCGTCGGTGAGTGGCTGCGTGGTACCGGGCCGGAGTCCGACATCGTGATGAGCAGCCGGGTGCGGCTTGCCCGCAACCTCGCCCAGTTTCCCTTCGTCAGCCGGGCCACGGAGCAGGAGCGTCTCGAGATCGAACGGCTGCTTCGGGAGCGAATCGCGGCCTCCCCGATGGGGGGCAGCCTCGAGTACATCGACGTCGGGCATCTCGAGGAGATCGATCGCCAGTTCTTGGTCGAGCGCCAGCTCATCAGCCGGGAGCATGCCGACGCCCAGGGAGCGAGGGGAGTGGCCATCGACGGCCGCGAGCAGGTGAGCCTGATGATCAACGAGGAGGATCACCTCAGGATCCAGTGCATGCACAGCGGGCTCGACCTGCGGGGCGCCTTTGACCAGATCAAGGCCGTCGATGAGCAGATCGAGACGGTCGTCCCCTACGCCTACCACCACCGCTGGGGCTACCTCACCGCCTGCCCGACGAACGTCGGCACCGGCATCCGCGTGAGCGTGATGCTCCATCTGCCGGCCCTCGTCATCACGCGGCAGATCGACAAGGTGTTCCGGAGCCTGCACAAGATTTCGCTGGCGGTTCGGGGGCTCTACGGTGAGGGATCCCAGGCGATGGGCGACTTCTACCAGATCTCGAACCAGACCACGCTCGGTAAGACCGAGGATCAGCTCATCGAGCAGGTTGGCGATGTCGTGCCGGTGCTCATCGACTACGAGCGGCGCGCCCGCGAGTTTCTCGTCCGTGAAACCCAGCAGAACGTCCACGACCAGGTGAGCCGGGCCTACGGAATTCTCCGCACCGCCCAGACGATCAGTGCCGAGGAGACGATGCAACTGCTCTCGCGAGTCCGCATGGGGGTGCTGCTGGGGCTTATCGGCGATGTGACCATCTCCGACATCAATTCGCTCCTCGTTCGCACCCAGCCGGCCCACCTGCAGAAGCTCCGCGGGGTCGAGCTCGACAGCAACGATCGCAACATCGAGCGGGCCCGCTACCTGCGACGCCACTTCGAAGGCGGCGAGGCCGGCGGCCTCGCCCAGCACAATTAGCTCACGCCTGCTCGGGCAACCCCTCCCAAACCATTCATGGAAGTGCCCTCGGTGCTCTGAGAGCGGGAGGTGAAGGGCTGCCCATGCCTCGGGAACCGGCGTTGCTGACCAGCGCAGGCATGGATGCCGGAGCGCGGTCAGCATCGAGAGAGCGAGGGCCAGGATGGCCGTAGCCCACGTCCGGCGACGGTGCGTGGGCGGCCCTTCACCGGCGATACCTGCATTCTGTAGTGTCAGTTTTGTCCGGCGAGCTTGCTTCGCAGCGACGCGACGACCGGCCGCGGGACGAATCGCAGCAGCGCGTCGTCGTCGGCCAGCGGCGTGATCTGCTTCAGAAGCGACGAGGAGATGTGGGAATACTGCGCGTCGGCCATGAGAAAGACCGTCTCGACCGTGGGGTCAAGCTTGCGGTTGGCGAGCGTCATCGTGAACTCCGCCTCGATGTCGGTCAGGGAACGGACACCACGGAGGAGCACGCTGGATCCCTGCTCTCTCACGAAGGCCACCGACAGGCCGCTGAAGGATTTGACGGTGACGTTGGTCAGATGGGCCACCGAGGCCCGCACCAAGGCCACCCGCTCGTCCAGGGAAAACATCGAGTGTTTGTCTGGGTTGATTCCGACGCCGACAACGAGCCGGTCGAAGATCCGGCTGGCCCGCTCGATGACGTCGAGGTGGCCGAGCGTGACGGGGTCGAAGGAGCCCGTATAGACGGCGGTTCGTGGCGGGCCGAGGGGGGGCACGATGGGGGTCTCCGGCAGGCTGTGGCAGCGGGGAACGGCGTGACGAGAAGGCTGCGATATCGAACTGCGACCACTTCGATTATGGTATGCCGCGGCGTTCGTGTGCAGAGCCGAGGAATTCGCCCGTGTCGAAACTGCTGCCGCTGATCGGTATGGTCGTCGCAGGCTTGGTTGGAATCGTCTTTCTGGCCGATCTCGCGGCCGGATTTCCGTTCGGCCGGGTGAGCATCGCCGCCGATGTCGGCTTCCTGGTCAGCAGCCTGATCGTGGGCTATTTGAGTTGGTCGCTGATCGACAGAACGGGGGCGTAGCCTTTCTCGGTGGGCCATCGTGCCGAAGCCGTCAGGCGGCACGGAGCACCGATCCGCGGAGAGTGGCATCCTCCGCCCCGGCGATGATCGATGGCAGGTCCGAGAGCCGCACGGGCCGCACCGAGCCCCCGCGCGACCGCCGCCGGATCCAGGCACGCTGCCGCTCCAGGCGGGATCGGATCGTGGTGGCGGAGGGATGATCTCCGGATGGCGCAGCGTGCAGGACGGTCAGCCCGCCCTTCCGGCTGCCGCCGCGCCAACGGACAAGGCTCGTGAGGAGCGGGGGACGTGCCGCCTGGCCGAGGGACACTTCCCACAGCCCCCAGGCCACGCTTCGGCATGGCCATCCTCGAGGCGCCGGACGGCGGCTGCCGCGGGACTGGGGATCGAATCGATCCACCACAGCGGTGGTGATGCCCTCCTGCACGAGGACATCGCGGTGCTCGAGCGATATCGGACCACGAAACACCGCGGCATCGAGCCCGGGCCAGAGTGCGCGGGCTGACCGGAGCGTGTGCCGGAGTGACTGGCGCGTCGTCGGCCACGGCGTCGAAAGATCAAGTGCGAGCGTGGGCGTGGAGGCTCGGAGTGAGGCATGGGCTGCATCCCGCACCGCAGGGAGCTTCTCGAGCGTCGTGGTCCAGGTCACGGGCACGTCGTCGGTTCCAGCGGGGCTGAGCCAGGCCGTCACTTCCCTCGCCGTGATGCCGTCGGGAATCGGGCAGAGAATGATCGCCACGGAAGGAGTGGAGTGTCGCGCCATGTGTCTTCCCCGCGTCTGCAAACCGGACGGCGGCCACGCTGATGGCCTCGACGCCCGGCGGGGATATCGACGCCGCTTGCCCGGCCGCTCCAGTTTCGGTGCCACGCATGAACCGGCGGAAAAGACATGACGGTCACCGAGAACCGTTCAGGTCGTGTCCGATCCTGTCGCCTGCGACGACCCTTCCTTCCGTGACGTTTGGTCCGCGTGGGCAAGTTCCCAGGCGATCATCGCCTCGACGATCGCCTCGGCCGTGGACTCTGCAGCCTCGACGGTGGGCTGGAAGCCCTCCCGGGCCAGCGCGGCCGATGTCAGCGGGCTGATGCTCGCGACGTTCCATGCCCTCATCCACGGGCCGAAGAGCGAGGCTGAGGCCGCGGCGATCGCCGGACTGGTGATGACGATCCAGTCGATCGGGCAGCCATCGAGCATCGACTTCGCGGCGGCATCGAGCGATTCGATCGCCGTGCTGCGGTAGGCGACCGCCTCCGTGACGTCGTGGCCGGCTGCGTCGAGGGCGTGGCGAAGAACGTCCCTTCCCTGATCGGCTCGAACGAGCAGAAAACGGCCCCCCGCAGCCACCACGGCCAACGCCTCGACGAGTCCTTCGGCGCGGAACGAGGCCGGGACCAGGTCGCAGGCATACCCGCCATCTTCGAGGGCTCGCGCGGTGGCCGGTCCGACGGCGGCCAGCCGTACCGTTCCGAGGGATCGTCCGTCTCGGCCGAGGGCCCGGAGTCTCGTGAGGAATGCCCTGACACCATTGCCGCTCGAGAAAACGATCCAGTCGAACGTGTCGGCACTACGGATTGACTCGTCGAGCTGATCCCACGACGCCGGTGGCTCGATCCGGATGGCGGGCAGGTTGATGCAGCAGCCTCCGTGTTCCGCCACGAGGGCCCCCAGCGGCTCACCTTGACCGGCTGGCCGCGGCGAGAGGACCCGCCGTCCCTCGAGTGGTCGATGGCGTGCGAGTCCGGACAGCGGCCCATGGGCCACACCCCCAACGATGGCCACCGCAGGGGGACGCCACTTGTGGTGGGCGAAATCGGCGGCACACCGCTCGAGGGACGTCACGGCGATCTGCTGATCGGGCCATGAGCAACGGCTGACGATCGTCACGGGGGTGTCGCGACGCATGCCGGCATCGAGGAGTGCCGTGGACCATGCGTCTGCCTGGTCCACGCCCATGTAGACGGCGATCGTACCGGTGAGTTCGACGAGGGCCTTAAAGTCGATGGCCGATTCCTTGGCATCGGCCTCGTGGCCTGTGATCAGCGTCGCGCTCGAGGCGGTGGTGCGACTGGTCAGCGGAATGCCGGCGGCCGCGGCGGCGGCGAGGACGGCGGTCACGCCGGGAACGATCTCGATGGCGATTCCCGCCTGCTGCAACGGCTGGAGTTCTTCGGCGAGGCGGGCGAAGACCGTCGGATCACCCCCTTTGAGCCGGACCACGGTGCGGCCTGAGGCCGCCAGTTCGGCCAGCATCGTCCCGATCGCGGTTCCGGGGTCGCTCCCGACCGGGACGTCGCGTGGCACGGCGATCAGTTCGGCCGACGGATTCACCATGGACAGGAGTTCTCTCGGCACGAGTACGTCGTGGACCACGACGTCGGACGCTTCGAGGATCTTCCGCGCACGGACCGTCATCAGGTCGGGATGGCCGGGGCCGGCTCCGACGAAGATCACCCTTCCGAACGTGCGCGTGGATGTCGTGGACTGCATGCGAGGACCGATGATACCGCCAAATGGCATGGGTGGGGCGGCCCGGGGCTTGGCGGGGCAGCAGGTCACTGCCAGAATCCTGGTTCCTCATGTTCCCTTGGCCCCCGTGTGCGTCCCCGTGCGCCGCGGCAGCGTATTGGTCCGTCCACGATGCCTGACTCGACACCCTCCACCTCTGGTCAGATCGTCGTGCAGTCGCACCAGACGGCTCTTCCGGAGTCCGAGCGGAGGCGGCTGCAGAAATGCTTTCTGGCGGGCGAGCAGAAGGCGGCGACCAACGTGGACTACGCGATCGAGATGTTCACGGCGTGCGTTCTCGGTGATCCGGCCAACGCGATCTACCTTCAGGGGCTGCTCACCGTTCTCAAGAGGAAGTTTGCCGGAAAGAAGGCAGGCGGGCTCGGGGTGTTGTTTTCCGCCGGCGCCAGGGGTGGCTTGAAGAAGTCGGCCGCCGCAGGGCAATGGCTCGAGGTTCTCAAGAAGGGGATCGAAATCCTCACATCGTCGCCCGGAGATCATGGAACGCTGCTCGCCATGTCTCATGCGTGCAAGCAGCTCAACTTTCAGGAGACGCAGCGGGTGTATCTGCGGGCGGCGCTCGACGCCGCTCCCGGCGATGCGGAGGTGAATCGCGTCTGTGCCGAGTATCTCGAGGCCCGTGGCGAATACGATCAGGCCATTGCCTGCTGGGAGCGGATCAAGACCGTCAAGGGGCATGCCGAGGAGGCGGATCGGAAGATCACGAAACTTCAGGTCGAAAAGACATCCACCAGGATGCGTGGCACCGAGGGTCGGCCCGCCGCGGCTCCCGCTTCCAAGACCTCGGCTGTCGATGAGGGGGAAGCAGAGGCGAAGCCCGCAGGGAAGTTGCGATTGGCCGAGTTGCGGGAAGCCATCGCCACCGACCCCGCCCAGATCGATCCTTATCTCGAGCTCGCCGATATCCTTGAGGCCGAGGCGACGATCGAGGAAGCGGAAAAACTTTTGCACACGGCGTTGGCGGCTTCGGGCAACGACATCAAGGTGCGTGAGCATCTCGAGGACCGGCAGCTCCGGTGGGGGCGGTACCGGGTGCACGTCGCGGAAAAGAATCTCGAGGCAGAAGACACTCCCGCGCACCGGGCTACGCTCGAGCAGCTTCGCGTGGCGCAGATCCAACAGGAGATTCAGGTCTACGCGGCCCGGTGCCAGCGGTATCCAGAGAATATGACGTGGCGGTACGAGCTGGCGGTGCGGCTCAAGGCGGCCGGCAATGTGCCTGAGGCCATCAAGCATTTTCAGGACGTGCTCCAGGATAGCCGTCGCAAGGGACAGGTGTCACTGGAACTGGGCGAGTGCTTCCAGAAGATCAAGCAATACCCGCTGGCGCTACGGAACTACCAGGCCGCCATCGACACCCTGACCGACCGTGAAATCGACCTGCGCAAGCGGGCCCTCTACCGGGCTGGGGTCCTGTCGATGGCAACGGGCGACGTCGACCTGGCCCAGAAATACCTTTCGGAGCTCGGCGGGCTCGACTTCGGCTACCGGGACGTGGCCCAACGGCTGGACAAGTTGGCCTCGGGAAAGGATAAAGGGGCGGTGTGATCGTCGGGAGTCCGCCGGCCTCGCGGCCGCAGGCGATCTTCCTGTCGAACCAGCCCCTTGCAACCCCAGCCAGCAGAAAGATTTGGAATGCCCCACTCGGCCAGCGCAAAGAAACGTCACCGCCAAAACCTCCGGAACCGTGAGCGGAATCGTTCCACGAAGTCTGAGATCAAGAAGCAGATACGGAAAGTGCTGCAGTCAGTTTCATCCGGTGACGTCTCCGCCGCGACGGAGCAGTTCCGGGCAGTCGCCAAGAAAGCCGACCAGGCCGCCAGCAAGAACAGGATTCACAAGAATCGAGCGGCCCGGATCAAGTCCCGCCTCTCCGCCCGCCTGAAGGCGGCCAAGGGGTAGAACGCACTCCAGATCGCTCTAGCGACAATCTGACAAACTGACTGAGAAAGGTAGGCGAGGGGGTCGGCGAACGCTCGAGGAGCGTTGGGCGTATCCTCGCCCCGCGACAATCCGCAGGACCGCCCATCGGCGACTTTTGCCGCCCCCGAGCCGGCCATACACGTAGGCCGGATGCGATCTAGCCGCCGAGATCGTCACCACTCGATCATCGTGCCGTCGAAGACGGGGCCTTCGATGCAGGTGCGACGGTAGTCCCAGCCGCCCGAGGCATCCCGAACCTTTGCCACGCACGTGAAGCAGATGCCGATGCCACAGGCCATCGGCGCCTCGAGCGACACGTCGCACGGCACACCATGGCCACGGGCCCAGTTCGTCACGGCCTCCATCATCGGCTCCGGGCCGCAGCAGGCGATCCGCATCGACTCATCGCCCCGGGTGACGTCACCGAGCAGATCGACCACGGTTCCCTTTCGGCCGGCTGATCCATCGAGCGTGGCAAGGTGCACGTCGATGCCGGCACGGCGGAAGTCATCGACATCTCCAAACATGCCCTGGTGCCTCGCCCCCCAGCACAGGGTGACCCGCTTGGCGTGCGGCGCCTTGCGGACCGGGCTGCCGTAGCAGGCGTTGCCGAGCCGTTCTCGTCCGAGCGCCAGGACCGCCGTTTGGCCGATGCCGCCGGCAACCAGCACGAGATGATCGACAGCGGGCGGGTCGAACCCGTTGCCCAGCGGTCCCCAGACGACAAGTTCCTCACCGACAGGCAGATCCTTCAGAGCCGTCGTGAACTTGCCGTGGACGAGGTAGAGGAAGTCGGCGTGCTGTCCGCCGGCATGGGTATCGTAGACAGCCAGAGGGCGGGCCAGCAGCGGATCGAAGCGATGCGGGATGCGGATCATCGCGAACTGGCCCGGCAGGGCGCGGCCTGCCAGCTCGGGGCAATTCAGTCGGAGGCGATAGGTGCGCTCCGCGACCCGGGCATGGGACACGATCGAGGCGGTCGCATACGAGGCCGTGTCGGCGTAGCAGATGGCGGGACATGCCGCGTCAATCAGTGTTTCCGCCATGACGATGCCTTTCCTGGCCGACGTCTCCGGCGGGGCTGACCCGCCTGCGGCGGTTTCGCTCCGCTCCGACTGGATCGTGCCCCGGGCCCCGGTTTCGAGCCGTGGCGGCCAGGGCCGACCCCGGCGCGGTCCCGGGGCGGTGATCGCCGCCCCGGCCGCTGTGGGCCAACCGCCTCTTCGGCGTCTTTCCGGAGCGACTCGATCTCACTCCACGACAGCTGCCGCCACTGCCCGGGGAGCACGTTGCCGAGGGAGAGCGCACCGACGGCCACTCGCTTGAGCTGATGCACCTTGTGCCCGAGCCGGGCGAGCATGCGACGGATCTCCCGGTTCTTGCCCTCGTCGAGCACCATCTCCAGCACCGTGCTGTCCTTGTGCTGGGAGCGCACTTCGACCCGCTTGGCATGCACGCTGCCCTCGGCCAGCCGAACGCCGCGTCGAAGCGACTCGAGTACGTCGGGCCCCGGTACGCCGGCCACCTGCACGAGGTATTTCTTTTCGACCCCGTAGCGGGGATGCGCCAGCAGATTGGCCAGTTCGCCGTCGTTGGTCACGAGGATGAGGCCCTCGCTCATTCGGTCGAGGCGGCCTATCGCAAAGAGCCGCTGGTCGCCGGGCACGAGATCGACCACGCGTGGTCGGCCCGACGGGTCGTAGTTCGTCGTGACCGTGCCGACGGGCTTGTTGAGCATGTAGACGACCCGCTTTGGATTGGGGAGCCGCTCACCATCGACCCGGATCTCCTGTTTCCGTGGATCGACGCGGGCGCCCAGTTCAGACACGACCCGACGATCGACTTCGACCCGGCCCTGCGTGATCAATTCCTCACAACTGCGGCGGCTGCCGAGCCCGGCTGCCGCCAGCACCTTTTGAAGCCGCTCGAGACCATCCTCCTCGGACCGTCCGCGGCCAGCGCGGGGCGTTGCGGCGTTGGTCGCAGCGGTCGTGGCGGACCGAGTGGAGCGACGGGAGGTGATTCGTGAGGGACGGTAGGAATGGCTGGATGGCATGAGAAGATCATACACGCCATCTGGTTCCGGTCATCTCACGGCCGACCACCATCTCGAACGCTCGACCTCGGGCATCGGCTCGGCGAAGTCGCGAGGGCGGGTGCCGTCGTTGAGCGGGACCCTCAGGACGGAGGGGGCGATGTCGTCCTGCAGGTAGGGGTCGAACCGCACGGCCCGACGACGCTGGGACGGCGCCGGCCCAGAGGCCATCCAGTGCGGCTTTCCGAGCGACGCGCAGCCCGAGAAGGCCGATGCGGCAGCCACGCCACCGAAGACGAGCCATAGGACCGTGCCATGTCGGGAAGAGCGGCCGCGTCGCATGGGGGGAGTGTAGGAGCCTCCCAACGGCGGCCCAATGGCAGAAAGCCGGCGAAAAAGACGGTTCATGCCGGCTTGGGATGCCCATGCCATGCGACGGACGTTCGCTTCGACTCTTTGGGGGACGGCTGGCGACCGCATATGATTCGCGGTTACTTCAGATTTCCGTGTGTTCAGATCGCTCCCCGGCACAGCATGGGCGTGGCCCATGCATCCTCAGCTTTCATGCGTGGTATCGGACGCCTCGGACAGTTCGTCGGCCTTGGCCTCCCGGCCGTCGCCGTCGTCCTAGAACTCAACCACGCCATCTCGCTTGGCCAGATGCTCATGCTCCTGGTCTTCTCCGTATGCTCTTTCTGGATCGGCCGAATCCTGGAAGGCTATGGCGGACCGTGAGCCGTCTCGTTTCGCGCGAGCCTGGGAGCCATCGATGCATCCGCTGATCCTCAAGCCCGTCTATCGCCGGTATCTCTGGGGCGGCCGCCGTTTCGCCACGATGCTTGGCCGCGAACTCCCGCCTGGCGAGGACTACGCGGAGTCGTGGGAATTGGTCGATCGAGGAGCCGATCAAAGCGTGGTGGCCGCCGGCCCTCTCATGGGCTCGACGCTGGGTGACCTGGTCCGCCAGCGTGGACAGGAACTGCTCGGCCGTCATGCCCCGCTTTCGGTCTTTCCGCTGCTCTTCAAGTTCCTCGACGCCAGCCACGACCTTTCGGTTCAGGTGCATCCTGACGATGCCCGCGCAGCGCGGCTGAGCCCTCCCGACCGGGGCAAAACCGAGGCGTGGTACGTGATCGACGCCCTCCCCGGGAGCCGCATCTACGCCGGCCTCGAACCGGGCACGGCCCGCGAGGATCTGGCTGCGGCGCTGCGGGCCGGTCGATGTGCCGACGTGCTTCATTCATTCGAGCCTCGCGCCGGAGACTGCGTCTTCATTCCCGCCGGCACCGTGCACGCCATCGGCGCGGGCCTGATGGTCGCCGAGATCCAGCAGTCGAGCGACGTGACGTATCGTCTCCACGATTGGAACCGTGTCGGTCCGGACGGAAAGCCTCGGGCACTGCACATCGACGCCGGGCTGGAAGCGGTGACCCATGTCGTCCCGGTGGCGCCCGTTTCGTGCCCGACGAGCGTCGCTCCATCACCGCGGCAACTCGTGCACTGCCCGTATTTCCTTCTGGACGAGGTCACGGTGTCCGATCAATGGACGATTCCTGACGACGATCGCTGCCACTTTCTCGCGATTCTCTCCGGCGGCATCCGGCTCGATCCGCGGTGGGATCTGCCCGACCTCGCGACGGGATCGTGCGTCCTCATTCCTGCAGCGGCCGGCGAGCAGTCGATGACCGCGATTTCCCCCGGCGGCATGCCGGCCAAACTCCTGCACATCCGCCTGCCGTGACGCGGAGCGGGTTTCGTGAAAATCGGCCGTTTGCCTGCAAAGGGCTTGTCGGCTCGAAGCCCGTCGCAATACTGCCTGCACGTCGACGATACCCCCGAAGGAGAGACATCATGGGCCGGCATGGAGCAGTGACGTTCAAGGGCAATCCGCTCACGCTGGTCGGTGAGGCGGTCAAAGTCGGTTCGCCGGCCCCGGATTTCGACCTGACGAACTACGGCCCGGGCGGAATGACCCACATCACGAAGGCCGACCTGCTCGGCAAGCCGACCTTCATCAGCGTCGTCCCCTCCCTCGACACGCCGGTCTGCCAAGTGCAGACGAAGACCTTCAACCAGAAACTTTCGTCGCTCGGCGACAGGGTCAATGCGCTCACCGTGAGCCTAGACCTGCCTTTCGCCATGACCCGCTTCTGCGGAGCCGAAGACATCAAGACCATGAGGAGCGGCAGCGACTACATGGACCGTTCCTTCGGCACCAAATGGGGCGTGCTCATCGACGAGCTCAAGATCCTTGCACGTGCGGTGTTCGTGCTCGATGCAAAGGGCGTGGTGCAGTACGCCCAGGTCGTCACGGAAGTCGCCAGCGAGCCCGACTACGACGCGGCTCTCGCCGCGGTGCAGAGACTGATCTGATCTTCCGGCCGCGGAGCCCGTCCGCCGGGCACCGCGTCGTACGGCACATACGTGATCGTCACGCGCTTCGTGCGGCTGGGTTGCCCCTGGGCCGGTTCAGCAGTCGTTTCGCCCGCACGGATCAAAGAGAATCCGTATCAGTCCCTCATGCGGGGCATGCCCGAAGCATTGTCTCGATCGCCTGACGAGCGGCATCGAGGGCAGCCGGGAGCTGATCCACGAGTTTGCCGCCGGCCTGGGCGAGATCTGGGCGTCCTCCCCCCTTCCCTCCGACGATCGCAGCCGGGTCTTTGATCCAGACGCCGGCTGAGAGGCCGCGGGCCTCGAGCTCGCGGGAGATTCCCGCCACGAGCGTCACCTTGTCGGCATCGGCCGAGGCGAGGAGCACGGCGATCGGGCTGGCCTTCCGTCGCAGCTGGTCGATGCACTGCCGCATCGCTCCGGCATCACTTCCCTTCGCTTCCGCCACCACGACCTTCGTCCCTCCCAGGTCGCGGGCCGTCGCGAGAAGCTCGTCTGGCGAGGCGGCCGTGGCTGTGGTGGCCGGCTTCGCCTTCTTGAGATCCTTGATCTCCTTTTGAATCGAGGCCAGACGGTGCGGCAGTTCCTGGGCGGGCACCTTCAGGGTCGCGGCCGCTTCGGCGAGCGTGTGCTCCGCCTGTCGCAGCCGTGCGAGCGCCTTCAGACCGGTGACGGCGGAGATCCGACGTGTGCCGGCCGAGACGCTCTCCTCGCCCACGATTCGAACCAGGCCGATCTGGCCGGTGCTCGCCACGTGGGTTCCGCCGCAAAGCTCCCGGCTCACGCCCTCCATCGACACCATCCGGACGATGTCGGGGTACTTCTCGCCGAAGAGCATCATCGCTCCGGCGTGACGGGCCTCGGCAAGCGGGAGGAGCTGTGCCGTGACGGGGAGTGCCGCAAGCACCGAGCCATTCACCATCGTCTCGATGTTCTCGAGCGTCTCATGGCCGACTGCCTGTGTATGCGAGAAGTCGAAGCGGAGCATGTCGGCATCGACCTTGGAGCCCTGCTGCACGGCGTGGCTGCCGAGATGGTGCTGCAGGGCCGCGTGGAGAAGGTGCGTGGCCGAATGGGCTCGCCGCAGCGCGGCGCGGCGGTCGGCATCGACCGTCGCCCGGACCGGCTGGCCGAGATCGAGCATCCCAGACGCCAGATGGCCGATATGGAGCATGAAGCCGCCTTCGCGCTGCGTGTCGATGACCTCGAAGCGGCCCGTCGTCGTCTCCAGCCAGCCTGTGTCGCCCACCTGGCCGCCCGATTCGCCGTAGAAGGGAGTATGGTCGAGCACGACCGTCACCGGTGCCTCGTGGCCGATCTCGCGGACGGTTTCGCAGAGGCGGTCCTGGGCGATGATGCCGATGATCCTGCCATCGGAACGGATTGTGTCGTAGCCCACGAACTCCGAGCCGTGCATCGTTTTCTTGAGGGCATCGAGGGGACCCGACGTAAAGACCTCCACCCGGCTGCCGGCGCCCGATCGCTGGCCGTGCTCCTCCATCGCCGCTCGGAAACCGTCCCAGTCGAAGCCGCAGTTCCGCTCCGCAGCAATCGTCTCGAGCAGTTCCGGTGGGAAGCCGTAGGTCGTGTAGAGCTCGGCGGCATCGGCCCCCCGGACGCTGCCGGAACCCGATGTGCCGATCGTCGAAAAGAGCCTCTCGATCCGGTCGAGACCGCCATCGATCGTGGCCAGAAACGACTCCTCTTCCCGCTTGATCACCGCGGCAACCCGATCGACGGTCTCGGCCAGTTCGGGATAGGGCTTTCGCATCATCTGGGCCACCGTGCCGGGAAGCCTGTGGAGGAACGGCTCGCGCATGCCCATCTGGCGGCCGTCGAGTACGGCCCGTCGCAGCAGTCGCTTGACGACGTATTTCTCTTCGTTGTTGCCCGGCAGCACATTCTCGTGGATGGCGAACGTGCAGGCCCGCACGTGGTCCGCGATCCGACGCATCCGCCGGCCGTCGTCCTCGGCCGGCGCGTATCGCTTACCGCACACGTCTGCCACGGCTTCGACCAACGGACGGAGGATGTCGATGTGAAAATTGCTATCGACGCCCTGGAGCATGGCGCAGGTCCGCTCGAGTCCCATGCCGGTATCGATGTTGCGGCTGGGGAGCGGTTGGAGGTTGTTCGGTGGGGAGCCGACCCGGTTGAATTGGGTGAACACCAGATTCCAGATTTCGACGTCGCTGCTATCGGGCATGCGGTAGAAGATCTCGCTGCACGGGCCGCATACGCCGTCCGGCCCGTGACTCGGGGCGGATGCGGGCCAGAAGTTGTCGTCCTCGCCCATCCGCGTGATCTTCGTGGACGGCAGCCCGATCTCGTCAGACCAGATGGCGTAGGCCTCGTTGTCGTCGTGGTAGACGGTGACGGAGAGTTTTTCCGGCGAGATGTCGAGCCATTGCGAGGATGTGAGAAACTCCCACGCCCAGTGGATCGCCTCACGCTTGAAGTAGTCGCCGAAGCTGAAGTTGCCGAGCATCTCGAAAAACGTGTGGTGCCTCGCAGTGCGACCGACATTCTCGATATCGCCGGTTCGCAGGCACTTCTGACACGTCGTGGCCCGGGTGAAATCCAGCTTGCACTTTCCGAGGAAGTGATCCTTGAACTGGTTCATGCCAGCGGGCGTGAAGAGCACCGACGGATCCCAGCGGGGCACGAGCACGTCGCTCGGGCGGCGGACGCACCCCTTGGATTCGAAGAATGCGAGATAGGCTTCGCGGAGGTCATCGGCCTTCATGTCGCAGGCGGCTCCCGGGACGGTGTCGGTAAGAGACGAACGGGTGGCACTATACACGCAACGGCCGCCCGTCAGCGATGCCCCAGCCCCGTCAACGAACTGCCCACGCTCGGCCGCTTGGGTCGGCCTCGCGTGGGCAGCGATGGGGTACGAGCCGTTCAGGATGGCGGTTCAGTCGTCGCCGCCGCCCGCGGACTCGGATTCGACGGCGATCACGGCATCCTTGCTCGCCAGGATCTTCTCCCGCAGTTCCTTGGCCACGGCGGGATTGTCCTTGAGGAACTGGCGGGCCTTCTCACGGCCTTGGCCGAGGTGTGTCTCGCCGTACCGCAGCCATGTGCCGGTCTTGTCGACCAGTTTGGCGGCGATCGCCAGATCGAGCAGATCGCCTTCGATGCTGATGCCGTCGCTGTGCATCATGTCGAACTCGGCGACCCGGAACGGCGGCGCCACCTTGTTCTTCACCACCTTCACGCGGACACGTTGGCCCACCACGTCCTCGCCGTCCTTGAGCGTGCCGATCCGGCGGACGTCGATTCGGCAGGAGGCATAGAACTTCAGAGCCCGGCCGCCGGGGGTGGTCTCGGGGCTTCCGAACATCACGCCGATCTTTTCCCGGATCTGGTTGATGAAGATCACGGTCGTCTTGGATTTGGCGATGGCGCCGGTCAGCTTTCGCATCGTCTGGCTCATCAGCCGGGCCTGAAGGCCCACGAACGAGTCACCGATCTCGCCGTCGAGTTCCTTCTGCGGCACGAGCGCCGCAACCGAGTCGACGACGATGATGTCGATCGCGTTGCTCTTGATGAGCATTTCCGCGATGTGCATCGCCTCTTCGCCGCTGGTCGGCTGGCTGACGAGCAGTTTTTCAAGCGAAATACCAAGTTTCTTGGCCCAGCTCGGGTCGAGCGCGTGCTCGGCATCGATGAAGGCGGCAATCCCGCCGGTTCGCTGGGCCGAGGCGACGGCATGGAGGGCAAGCGTCGTCTTGCCGCTCGACTCGGGGCCGAACACCTCGATGATCCGCCCGCGCGGGAACCCCTTGCCACCCAGCGCAAGATCGACCGAAAGGCTTCCCGAGGGAATCCCCTCGATGGGCGCCTGGGCCTCGCTGCCGAGCGGCATGATCGATCCCTCGCCGAACTCCTTCTCGATCTGGGAGAGGATGTTCTTGAGGGCCGGATTCCCATCGAGGAACGATGGAGCGCCCTTCCCTTCCCCCTTGCGTGACTCCGCCTTCGATCTCGATTCCGATTTTTCCGACTTCGCTGCCTTTGCCATCCGACCGTTCACTCCTGCTGCCATGATCATGGCGCTGCCTCCCACGTTGCCCGGCACATCGTCGGGGTGGTTGCTTCGCCACCATGAATCGAGCGATTTGCCGCGGAAACGAACACTGAACGCGGGTATACTATCGGCTGGCGTCGCCGCATGCAAGAGGATTTTCTGGACGGCCGTACAGGCCTAAAAACTCAGCATCTGCCGGTATTCCCCGAGCCTTCGGTCGAGGTCGGCCCGGTCGATGCCGGCCAGCCGATCGAGGCTGAAATCCTCCACGGTGTAGCTGGCCGTGACGACGCCGTAGGCGAGGGCTTCCTTGAGGGCCCGGGCGTCGAACCGGCCGAGGGACGCGAGATGTCCCATCATGCCGCCGGCAAAGCTGTCGCCCGCCCCGGTGGGGTCGAGCACTTGCGGGGTCGGGTAGGCGGGCATGACGTACATCTCGTGTTCGCTGAAGAACATCGCCCCGTGCTCGCCCTTCTTGATGACGACGAACTTCGGACCCATCTTCCGCACGGCGTGGCCAGCCCGAACGAGGTTTTCATCCTCCGCCAGAAGTTTCG
Source organism: Planctomycetia bacterium (assembly GCA_046074725.1). Taxonomy (GTDB): domain Bacteria; phylum Planctomycetota; class Planctomycetia; order Pirellulales; family UBA1268; genus CACORA01. The sequence continues at coordinate 23,967 of JBJTOU010000053.1, read as the reverse complement.
CCTCGGAATCGTTGAGCACGAGGCCGTCGATCCGACGGAGGAGTTCGCCGAGCTCGTCCCGTTGGATGTTGATCCAGAGGTCCATCGTGTCGGCCACGGTGAGCTGCGCGGCTGGCACCTGATCCAGCACTGAGAGCTGTGTCGTCGGGGACGAGTTGCCGAGGAAGACGAACTTCGAGTCCTTGTGGCTGCCGTTGAGCCTCGGCTTGAATTCGCCGAAGACGTTCAGATGCACCTCGAGCGTCTCCCGATCGTTCATGTTCGGCAGGTATCGGCCCCGCCAGCGGAACGTCTTGCCCCCCGCGATGGTCTCGATACCCGAGGTATCGATGCCGCGATCTTCGAGGAACCGCGTGTGCCTGTGCGGCCAGTCCTCTCCGACCGTGCCGATCATCTTTACCGGCGAAAAGAAGCTCGCGGCATAGGAAAAAAATACCGCCGATCCGCCCAGCACGTCATCGCGGCTGTCGGAGGGGGTCTCGACACAATCGAGGGCGACGCTTCCGACGACGAGCAGCGGCATGGGGCACTCCTTGCAGGGGATATGAAATGGTCGGGTGGGATGGAAGGGAAAGTCTTACGCCGCACACAGCGGCAACGCACGTGCGATCCGTGCGAGCGATCGCTCGCGACCGAGGATCGCGAGACAGTCGTAGAGCCCCGGGCCGACGGTTTTGCCCGTCACGGCCACGCGAACCGCGTGGACGAGGTCGCCCGGCTTCAGGCCGGCCTGTTCGACGACCTGTTTGAGGGCCGCCTCGAGTCCCGCCGGCTCGAATGGTTCGAGCGTGCGGATCGCCTCCGAGAACGACGCGAGGAGGTCCCGCACGCCCGGCTTGCCAAGCCGTTGGGCCACGGCGGCATCGTCCATGCGGGGCTCGTCCACGAGGAAAAAGTCGGCGTAGCCGATGATGTCGCCGGCCACCTTGAGCCGATCCCCCGAAGCCTCGATCACCCTGCGAACCGTCTGCACCGCCGAGGGGGTGGGTGGGTCGGCGAACAGGTTCGCCCTCACGAGGAACGGCATCATGAGCCGGAGTTTTTCATCGGTCGGAAGCTGCGACATGTAATGGTCTTGCACGGCCCAGAGCTTCCGTGGATCGAAACTCGCTGGCGACGCGTTGATCCGCTCGAGCGTGAAATGCCGCACCAGATCCTCCCGCGAGAAGAACTCCGTCTTGTCGTCGTAGGACCAGCCGAGCAGGGCGAGGTAGTTGTCGATCGCCCAGGGCAGGTAGCCGACCTCGCGGTAGAAATCGACGATCACCGGGTTGAACGTGTCGGCCTCGGCCCGCAGGCCGATCGCCTCCGCGATCCGCAGGCCATGCTCCATCACCTGCTTGAAGTCGTGATTCTTGAGATACTGGGCGAGCTTCCGCTTGGAGAGTTTCGTGCGGCTTCCAGGCTCGGCGACCAGCGGCAGATGGGCGTAGGACGGAAGCGGGTAGCCGAGCGACATCGCGATGAACGCCTGCCGTGGCGTGTTGGAGAGATGCTCCTCCGCGCGGATGACGTGCGAGATGGCGAGATCGTGGTCGTCCACCACGCTGGCGAGATGGTAGAGGCAGGAGCCATCGGCCCGTTGGATGACATGATCCTGCTCGCGGGCCCATGCGAATTCGACGCGGCCGCGGACCGCGTCGTCGATGACGAGCGATCCCTCGCGGGGCATCTTCAGGCGGACCACGCTCGCTCGCCCCTCCGCGGCGAACCGGGCCGCGGCGGCATCGTCGAACGCCGCGAAGCGGCGGCTGTAGAGAAACGGCTTGCCGGCCGCTTGGGCGGCCTTCCGTTCCTCGTCGAGTTCCTCCGGCGTCGCGAAGTCGCGGTAGGCATGGCCCGAGGCGAGCAGGCTCTCGACCGCCGCCTTGTGGAGGTCGGCCCGTTGCGACTGAAAGTAGGGCGCGTGCGGCCCTCCCACCCCAGGCCCCTCGTCCCAATCGATGCCGAGCCATTGCAGGCCCGACAGGATCGGCTGGAGTGCCTCGTCCACGTTGCGGGCGACGTCGGTGTCGTCGATCCGCAGGATGAACTGCCCTCCGCGCTGTCGGGCGAAGAGCCAGTTGAAGAGCGCGGTGCGCACGCCCCCGATGTGGAGATACCCTGTCGGGCTCGGCGCGAAACGGGTGCGAACGTTCATGGGGACAGCACTATCGGCCATGCACCGGTCGGCGTCAAAGCCGTTCTCGCAGGTCCCCTTCCAGCCGCGAGTGGTGCGGCCACGGGCCGAGCCGCGATGGCCGTTTGCCCACACTCGGCAGGTTGACTACCATCCCGCCAGATGTCGCGTTCGATACCCCTCAAGGCTTCCAGTCCCGGAGAGAATCACGATGGCCTACACGCTTCCCCCGCTCCCCTACGCCTTCGACGCCCTCGAGCCATTCATCGACGCTCGGACGATGGAGATCCACCACGACAAGCATCATGCGGCCTACGTCACGAACGTGAACAAGGCGCTCGAGGGGAACCCGCTCGGCGAGGTGCCGGTCGAGACGTTGATCGCCGACCTTGAAAAGGTCCCCGAGGCGATCCGCACCGTCGTCCGCAACAACGGCGGCGGCCACGCCAACCACTCGATGTTTTGGCAGACCATCGGCAAGGGGAAGGGAGGCGAGCCCTCCGGCCAGCTCGGCGAGGCGGTGCGAAGCGTGTTCGGCGGCTTTGCGAACTTCAAGGAGGAGTTCACCAAGGCCGCGATGGGGCGGTTCGGAAGCGGCTGGGCCTGGCTCTCGATCGATCCGAAGGGCAAACTGCTCGTGGAGAGCACGGCCAACCAGGACAGCCCGATCATGCACGGGAACAAGCCGATCCTCGGCATCGACGTCTGGGAGCATGCCTATTACCTGCTCTACCAAAACCGCCGGGCCGACTATGTGACCGCCTTCTACAACGTCATCGACTGGGATGCGGTTGGCAAGCGGTTCGCCGGGACGCACAAATAGCCGCCGATGGAAGCCTTCCAGGCTTTCCTGTCTTGCGCCGATTCCTCGTATCGGAACCATGAGCGGTGGGCGGCCGATGCCGCCCACCGCTTTTTCGCAACGCGTGGTCACGGCCTGTCCGCTCTGGCGTTGACGCGGGCCCACGGAGCCCCCTATTTCTCCGGCTCGATCGTGAGGCCCCGTTCGTCCGCAGCCGGAGAGAGACATGACCCTGGAGCATGGATGCGTCATCGGCCATCGGGTTCAGACGCTGATTGTGGCCGCTACCTGCGTGGCCATGTCCACTACGGGCTGCAAGAGCGGGATGTCAGTCTCGAAGCCGTCATGGTGGACGTTCGGCGGCGGTCAGACGGCCGGTGCTGAAAAGCTGGCGACGGCGCCACCGTTCGATCAAGCCGCTCCCACAAAAGGTGGTGTCGCAAAGCCCTCGGGCCTGGCCTCCCCATACCCCACCACGACCACGCCCGAGAGCTACTCGATGGACGGCGCGGCACAGACGCAGGTTGCCGCGGCGGCACCTGCCCAGTATCCCGCCACCACCGACGCCGGGCCCATCACGTACGGTCGCGTCCAGCAGGCCGCGGCCGAGACGGCAGCCTCGCGGGCGGTTTCCACCTATCCATCGCCATCAGGGTCTCAGGGCTCTGCCGCCCCGCAGGTCGGCCCGTATGCCGCGATTCCCGCGGCCACTCAGGCAGCATCGACGCCCAGCCAGGCAGCCCAATCGGAGCCACTGATGCCCGCTTCGAGAATCGCAAGCAGCCGTGCGGGCGATTCCTACGCGCCTGCGGCATCCGCCGCAGGCGGCGAATCGGTGTTTTCCTCAGACGGCTCCGTTCCCGTGACCGACGCGGCCTCATCGCGATACGGCGATGCAGCTCCGAGCCGCTTCGCCGGTCCCGGCCTCGCGTCGTCTCCGTCGCCAGCCACGGTCGCGCCGCAGCCAACGCCTCCGATGATCCCCGACCACGCTCCCCCCGCATTCACAGCGCCGACGACCGAGCCGCCATCGACGCTGCCTGGTTCCGTCCCGAGGCGACGCCCGGACCCCGGCTATCGTCCCGGAGGAACGTCGAGCTACAGGCCGAGCCGGTCGATTCTCGTCGGGGAGCCGACCGTGGATCCGGCGGTGCGGACAGCCGGCTTCGAGGGCCTCGCCGAGCCCATCAGGCAGTGAGGCTGCCGGGGGGCGGCTGCCCTCACCAGCCCATGACCATTGTGGACTCGATCACCTTGCGGGCACGGTCGAGATCATCACCGGTCTCGTGCATGTAGAGCCGGATCGCGTGGAGCTTGTCCCCAGACGCTTTCGCGAGGCATTCGCGAGCCGTGCTGCACGGGTTGTGCCGGGTATCGGTGAGGCCGAGGGCCGACTTCGAGATCACCCAGGTATCCCTGGGACGACGCGTCAGACGGACGATTTTCTCGTGCGGATAGGCATCGGCTACCACGGCCTCGGCAGCCTGTTCGTCGGCGGCCCACGAGATGATGATGTGGCCTTCGGTCTCGATCTCGAAGAGCGGCATGCGGCTGCCTCCGGCGGAAACGGCGATGCTGGCATTCGTGCCACCCTTCGCCGCGGGCATAAGATACTTTGAAATGGGTGCCATGCGATACGACCGCGAAGGATTTCCGATACCGGCTGAATTCGACGCTCCCGTCGAGGCTGGAGCGGCGGCTCCATCCCGGCGTCGGGCGGGGGCCGGCAAGCGGCTGCTCGTCGGCGTTTTCCTCGCAGCCGTCATCCTGTCGGCGGTTTTCGGTCCGGCTGTGATGCCGACGATTCGCGAAGCGGTCGTCGTATGGTCGCTCGAGCGGGCCGCCATCCACGAGGTGCGCGACGACCTGCCCGCTGCCGTGGCAGCCATGAGCCGTGCCATCGACTGGTCCGGCGGTGATGCCGACCTGCTCTGCATGCGGTCGATGCTTCGACTTCAGGACCGTGATGCTGCCGGTGCGATCGACGATGCCGACGAGGCGGCCGCGCGTGCGCCCATGAACCCCTGGCCGCCACGGGTGAGAGCCCTTGCCCACGTGGTCGCCGGCAACGTCGAGGCGGCACTGGCCGACGCGGAACGGGTGGTTCAGGTTTCGGGAGCGGGCGATCCGGAGGCAGTCAACCACCGCGCCTACATCAGGGCGCTGGTGGGACGAGAGCTTTCGGAAGCCATGGCGGACATCGAGATCGCCTTGGCGGGCCGGAACGACGGGCCGCCTGAATTCCTCGACACACGAGGCTTCGTGCTCCATCTGCTCGGCCGCCAGCAGGAGGCGGTCGATGATCTCAATGTGGCGATCGACGGTCTGCAGCGTCAGCGACGGCGGGTGATGCAGATGGCCGACGGAAACGATGACGTCGCTCTCGCCCAGCGGCTGAGATGGTTCGACCAGTCGCTGGCGGTCATGCACCATCATCGGGCGCTCGCATGCCAGGCCATCGGGTTGGAGTCGCAGGCCGAGCAGGATTTCGAGATCGCGAGAAAAAAAGGCTTCGATCCGTCGCGTGGGCGGATGTGATCGAGACTATGAGTCCTTCACCTTGCGTGCCGTGTGTTCAGACCGGTAGCATCCTCGAAATCTCCATGCACTCCCGATGAACTCACGCAGCAACGAGCCGCAGGGCCTCACTGGACGACAGCATCGCCCTGCGGGAGCGTCGCTGTCGTTGGCGTCGGTGCGGCGCGGCCTTCCCGGCGCCATGGTGCTCGTGCTTGCCGGACTGGCATGGTGGTGGCTCGCGACGCATCATTTCAGCGGCACGGATCATGCCGAGCCATCGAGTGCTGGTCCCGAGTCCCGATCGACCGGCCCCGGCATGGTACGGCTCCCCGAGGGATCGGCCGGCGACGACATCGGGCTCGCCCTTGTCGAGCGACGGCCTTTGCGGGCCCATCTGACCGTCCCCGGAAGGCTCGACTACGACGCCCGAAGCCGGATCGACTACGACTCGCCCGTGGATGGGATCGTGTCGCGCCTGTGCGTCAAGGTGCGGCAGCAGGTGACGAAGGGGGATTCGCTCGCGGAAGTCTCGAGCCCCGAGGTTGGCGCGGCTCGCGACGAGGTGAGGAAACGTGAGGACGATCGCGAGATCGCCCGAAAGGCGGCCGAGTGGACCGCGACAATCGCCGACAACGTTCAGTCGCTGCTCGGCGTCCTCGATCGCCACCCGCCGCTCGAGGACGTCGAGGGCCGGTTCAGCGATCGTGTGCTCGGCGACTATCGCGAGACGATTCTGGGTGCCTACTCGCGGCTGCTCTATGTCGAAAAGGTGATTGCGAGCACGAAGCAGCTCGGCGAAGGAGGGGTGCTCTCCGGCCGAATCATCGATGAGCGCACGAGCAACCTCGAGGTCGCGCGGGCGAGTTTCGTGGCAGCCTGCGAAAAGGCGAAGTTCGACACGCTTCAGGAACGAGACAAGGCAAAGGCATCGCTCGATCAGGCCGAACGGCTCGTGCGGGTCTCGCGGGAAAATCTCCGGACGCTCGTCGGGAGCCGCCTCGATGCCGGCACGCCGGACGATCGATTGGTCGTCCCTTCCGCGGACGACGACGACACGATGGCGGGCGAAACCATCAGCCGCCTGCCGCTCCGCACGCCGTTCGATGGCGTCGTCGAGGAGATCTTCGTGAGCCGTGGCCAACGGGTGAACGGAGGCGACCGGATGTTCGTGGTCGCCGACACGAGCCGCCTCTGGGTCAGGGCCCAGGTCCACGAGAACCAATGGACGACGGTCGATGTGGCGCCAGGCGACGAGGTTCGCGTGGTCGTGCCCGGTGCGTCCGAGCACCGTACCGTCGCGATGATCAACCACATAGCGGCCACCGTCGATCCGGAATCGCGGAGCGTGCCGATCGTGGCGGATCTCACGAACGACGATGCCCACTTCAAGCCTGGCATGTTCGTCTGGGTCGATTTTCCGTCGGGCGAGAGCCGAGACGCCGTGGCCGTGCCGGTCGCCGCCGTCATGAGGCACGAGGGGCGGGCGTTCGTGTTCATCCCCGCTGATGGGGGCTTCCGCCGGGTCGATATCGACACCGGCATCGAGGAGGACGGTTTCATCGAAGTGACCCGTGGTCTCGAGCCCGGCCAGCAGGTCGTGGCCCGCGGGGCCTTCGTCCTCAAGAGTGAACTTCTCCTCGAGGACGAGGGCTGATCGGCGCGGGCCGAACGAAACCGTTTCGCAGTGGAGAATCTGACGTGCTGTCGGGCGTGATCGAGTGGTCGTTGGCGAACAGGGCGCTGGTGATTGCGCTGTTCGTCCTCATGGCGCTCGGCGGACTTTTCGCCGCCACGCGGATTCCGGTCGATGCGGTGCCCGACCTGGTCAACGTGCAGGTGCAGGTCGTGACCGAGGCGGGCACCCTGCCGCCGATGGAGGTCGAGCGGCTGATCACCTATCCGGTCGAGCTCGCGATGAGCGGGCTTCCGAGCGTCGTGGAGCTGCGGAGCATCTCGCGGCTTGGCATCTCGCTGGTCACGATCGTCTTCACAGAGGGCACCGACATCCTTCGCGCGAGGCAAATGGTGGCGGAGCGGCTGCCGGCCGCCCGAGGGGGCATTTCGGTGGCCGAGGCCGATCCCCAGCTCGGCACCCTGTCGACCGCCCTCGGCGAAATTCTTCAATTCGAGGTCAAGGGGGCCGGCCGGAGCCTGGTGGATGTCCGCAGCATTCTCGAGTGGGACATCGCTCCCATGATGCGGACGGTGCCCGGCGTGACCGACATCAATAGCCACGGCGGCTTCGCGAAAGCCTACGAGGTACAGATCGATCCCGATCGCATGTCGTCGCACGGCATCTCGCTTGCCGAGGTGCTCGCCGCCCTCGACCGGAACAACACGAGCACGGGGGGAGGCTATGTCGTCAAAAACGGAGAGCAGCGATTCATCCGTGGCGAGTCGTTGCTCCGCGATGTCGCCGACATCGAGCGGGTGATCGTCCGGAGCCCGGCCGGCGGCGTGCCGGTCATGATCCGCGACATCGGCACCGTGACGATCGGTGCCCTGCCCCGCCAGGGTGCCGCCACGCGGGATGGCCGTGGCGAGGCCGTCACCGGCATGGTGATGATGATCCGGGGCGAGAACAGCCGTCGCGTCGTGACGGCGGCGAAGGCGAAACTCGAGGAGGTGCGGAAGTCGCTGCCGCCGGGTGTCGATATCGAGATCCTCTACGATCGCTCCGAACTGATCGCCCGAACCCTCGACACGGTGCTGCACAATCTCGCCGAGGGTGGGCTGCTCGTGATCGCGGTGCTGCTGGTGCTGCTGGGCAACGTGAGGGCCGGACTGATCGTCTCGCTCGCGATCCCGCTCTCCATGCTCTTCGCGTCGAACATCATGTGGGCCGTCGGCATTCCGGCGAGCCTCATGAGCCTCGGAGCCATCGACTTCGGCCTCGTGGTCGACAGCTCGGTGATCATGGTCGAAAACTGCGTTCGCCGCCTCGGGTTGGCGCCGACCGCCGCCTCCCGGATCGATGTGGTGCGCGATGCCGCCATCGAAGTCCGCGGGCCGACCATGTTCGGTGAACTGATCATCGCCATCGTCTACCTGCCGATCCTGTTCTTGGAGGGGACGGAAGGAAAACTCTTCCGCCCGATGGCCCTGACGGTCCTGTTTGCCCTGCTCGGGTCGCTGGTGATCTCGCTCACGCTGATGCCCGTGCTCGCGGCGACGGTCCTCTCCCGGGAGGAGGAACACGAGCCGATGATCATGCGGGTCTTCCATCGCCTCTATCGCCCGCTCGCGAGCTTCGCGGTGCATCATCCCGTGGTGATCTCGACCGCCGCCGCAGTGCTGGTCGCGGCGAGCCTGCCTGTCGCGATGCGGCTCGGGGCCGAGTTCATGCCGCGGCTCGACGAAGGAGACCTGCTGATCGAGGTCAACCGCCTGCCAAGCGCCACCCTCGAGGATTCCATCCCGCTTACCACGCGGATCGAGCAGGTTCTTGGCGACTTCCCCGAGGTGCGGACGGTCTTCTGCAAGACCGGTCGGCCCGAGATCGCCAACGACATCATGGGTGTGCAGCAGACCGATGTCTGGGTGATGCTTCATCCCCGGGCGTCGTGGCCACCGGGCGTGACCCGCGACGGCCTCGTCGAGCGCATGTCGCACGCCCTCACCGCCGCGGTGCCAGGGGCGAATTTCGGCTTCAGCCAGCCGATCGAGATGCGGGTGGACGAGCTCGTGGCGGGCGTGAAGGCCGATGTCGCCGTGCTGGTGTATGGAGATGACCTGGCCACCCTCGGCAGCCTCGGCAAGCGGATCGAGGGTGTGCTTCGGGAAATCCCCGGCGCCGCCGACGTGCGGGCCGACTGGCAGGCCAACGTGCCGACGCTGCGGATCGACGCCCGCCAGGATCAGCTCGCCCGGCATGGCATCGACGGCATCGATGTCATGCAGACGGTTTCGGCGATGGGTGGCATCCAGACGGGGGTGATCTACGAGGGGCGGCCGCGATTCCCGCTCGTCGTGAAGTTCCCGCAGGCGTGGCGCGAGAACGAGGAGCTCGTGCCGCAGATCCCGGTGGCGACCGCCGGCGGCCGCCCGGTGCCGCTGGGTGAACTGGCCGATATCCGGATCGAGGAAAGCCCGCCGTCGATCGAGCACGAGGACTCCCGTCGGCGAACCTACGTCTCGGCAAACGTGCGGGGTCGCGACGTGGCCAGTTTCGTGGCCGACGCGCAGCGGCGGATCTCGGCCTCCGTAAAATTTCCGGCCGGGTATTCGATCGACTGGGGGGGCGATTTCGAGAACCTCGTGAGCGCAAGCCGCCGGCTCTTGCTGATCACGCCCGTGGTGCTCGGGCTGATCGCGCTGCTGCTCTACACGAGCTTCAAGTCGCTCCGGCTCGCGGCGCTGATCTTCTGCGCCGTGCCGGTCGCCGCATCGGGGGGCATCGCGGCGCTGGCGCTGCGGGGCATGCCCTTCTCGATCGCCGCCGGGGTCGGATTCGTGGCGCTGTTCGGCGTGGCGGTGCTCAACGGACTTGTCTGGGTGGCCGGAGCCGAGCACGCCCGGGACGGAGGGCTTTCGCCGCGGGAGGCGGCGCTGATGACGGCGGAGGTGCGGATCAGGCCGGTGCTGATGACGGCGCTCGTGGCGAGCCTCGGATTCCTCCCGATGGCGATGGCCACGTCGTCTGGCGCCGAGATCCAGCGGCCGCTGGCCACCGTCGTGATCGGCGGAATCGTCACCAGCACGCTGCTGACCGCCTTCGTGGTGCCCGCGATCTATCCATGGTTCGCGCCCAAACTGTCGCCGACCGGTCGTGCGGCGTGATGGACGGACAGGGTTGCCTCGGAGAAGCGGGTTGTGACGGCGGGAAACGGGGGGCTTGTCGAGCCGCCTGGAAAACCCGATAAACTTCGGTCGCGAGAGATTCCCGTCGCATCGTGGTCGTCCGCGAGGCACACGGGGGTGTAGCTCAGTTGGTTAGAGCGCCAGCCTGTCACGTTGGAGGCCGCGGGTTCGAGTCCCGTCACCCTCGCTTTTCTCCCCGATCGTTTCATGGGCCGTATGCACTGGCAGAGGGGCGCGGCGATTGTCACCGGTGCCGCGAGCGGCCTGGGTCGGGCGATCGCCCTGGAACTGGCCGACGCGGGATGGCGGATCTGCCTGACCGATCTCGACGAGGCCCGTCTCGAGGCGGTGCGGGTGGAGGTCGATCGTCGTGGAGGGGATGGCATCCCCTTCGCGCTCGATGTCCGTGAGCCATCCCACTGGAGGGTGGTGCATGATCGGCTTCGAAACGATTGGCCGACGCTCGAACTGCTCGTCAACTGCGCCGGCGTTGGCGCCACGGGCGAGGTCGGCAGGCTCCCGGAAAGTCACTGGCGCCGGGTTCTCGACACCAATCTTCTCGGGACCGCCCTCGGCTGCGAGACGTTCCTTCCGTGGCTCAGGGAACACCCGAGCCGTTCGCACGTGGTCAATGTCGCTTCGATCGCCGGCATCATCGCTCCCCCGTCGATGGCCGCGTATTCGGCGAGCAAGGCGGGCGTGATCGCGCTCTCGGATGCGATCGCCGCCGAGTGCGTCCGACGCCGGCCCGGCGTGACGGTCGTCTGCCCCGGCTTCTTCCGATCGGGGCTGCTCGACACGTGGCACTTTTCGGCCGAACTCGAATCCCACGAGGCTCGCCGGCGCATGGGCGCGGCTCGTTGGACGAGCGACGCCGTCGCGGCCCGCGTCGTTCGTGCCATCGATCGCGATCGACGCTACGTGGTCGTCGGTCGCACCGCACGATCCCTCTGGCGGCTCAAGCGGCTGGCCCCGCGCGGCACCACGGCATTGATCGCCGCGGTCTACAGGCGGCTGGGGCGCACGACGTCACGCTGAGGCGTCGACATGTCGCCGGCCTACGTGTATCGCCGGCTCGGGGGCGGCAAAAGTCACCGCGGGGCGGTCCTGCGGATTGTCGCGGGGCGAGGATACGCCCAACGCTCCTCGAGCATTCGCCGACCCCCTCTCCTACCTTTCTCAGCTTGTCAGATCGTCGCTACAGCTATCTGGGGTGCGATCTAATCCAGCTCCTCCAGCCAGGCTCGGATTTCGTTTTCGTATTCGCTCGCCAGCCCTCCCACGATCAACTGGCGGTGGAAGCTGGCGGCCCCCTCCTTGAGAAGGTCGGCGTCCTCGGCGCTCGGAAATCGCTTGGCTGGGTCGGCCGCGATCATGCCTCGCACAAAACTCATCAAGAGCTCGTTCACCGCGACCTCCGCCGGGAGAAGTTGTGGGAGGCGGTGGGCGAGCGACCGCTTCGCCTCGAGCAGGTCGCGGTACGACTGCAGGCCGGCGAAGGGGGGCTGCCCCGAGAGCATTTCGATGAGCACGTAGCCGAGGCTCGCGAGATCGGATCGGGGGGTGTTCTCGCGGCCCTCGAGCACCTCGGGGGCCGCGTAGGCTGGGGTGCAGGTCCGGTTGGGGGGCATGTCGTCCAGGGCGATCGCCGAGCCGATGTCGATGATCTTCGCGTTGCCCGTCCGCTTCACCATGATGTTGGCGCTCTTGACGTCGCCATGCACGATCCCCTCCCGGTGGAGCGCGGCGAGGGCGGCCAGGCACTCGCGGACGATCGAGATCGCGACGCCCGGCTTCAGCCGTGACTGCCGGGGGCCGGCGGTGACGATCACGTTGTTGAGATACTTCCAGCGGTCTTCGTTGACGCTGGCCCGCGTGCGATCGAGCAGTTCGGGGGCGAGCAGACGCGAGAGGTCGTATCCGTCGATCCACTCCATCTCCATGATTCGGATCCGCCGCTGCTCGACGAAGTTCTGAACATCGATCAGATTGTCCTGCTGGATCTGGGCGACCCTCGAGGCCACCGCCGCGATCCGGCCCATCGCCTCGTCGTAGTGCGCCTCCGACTCGTACCGCTCGGGCGAGAAGATTTTGAGTGCCACCGGAAGGCTGAAGTTGTCGGTGCCTCGGCGGGTGGTCAGATAGACCACGCCCTGCCCCCCCGACCCCAGCCGCCGCATGAGGTTGTGGTATTCCGTCCAATTGAGACGGCCAGCCTCGAGAATCTCGCCGTAGCGTGCGAGCAGTTCGTCGGGACACCGGATCACGACCTCGCTGCCGCACGAGATCGTGGGGCGGTCGTCCTGGAAAATCGCGGTCGAGAAGGAGTCTTCGGAGGGAGTCATGTTGTGGCTTCGGTGGTCGGCTCCGGAAAGCCGAGCCGCTTGTCGACCTGGTTTCGCAGGGACCGTCCGGAACGGTACCTTCGGAGATTGTCGCAGAAGAATTCGGTCATTGCATCAATCCGGCGCGCCGCCTGGCCCGCGACGTGCGGCGTGATGATGAGCCGGGGCGCCGTCCAGAGGCGGCTCGTCGGCTTGGGCGGTTCGTCGGGGGTCACGTCGAGCGCCGCCATGTCGAGGTGCCCGTGTTCCAACGCATCGACGAGGGCGTCCTCGTCGATGAGGGGGCCGCGGGCCATGTTCACGAGGATGCTGCCACGCTTCATCCGTGCCAACGCCGCGGCATCGATCATGCCACGGGTGTTCAGCGTGAGCGGAACGCAAAGAAAGAGCAGGTCGGCCTGCTCGAGCAGTGACGGTAGGCTCTCCGGAGGCCCAAGAAACTCGACGTCGCGCGGCTTGTCCCTCGGAAACCAGTCGGTGGCCAGGATCCGCACCCGGAACGGGGCGAGCACTTCGACGAGCCGCCGGCCGACGCCACCCATCCCCACGATGCCGATCGTGGCGCCGGTGAGATCCCGCGTGGGTCGCCGCACGAACTCCCTGCGACGTTGTTGGTCGAAGAACAGGGGGAGCCGGCGGGTGCATGCGATCGCCAACCCGAGCGCGTGCTCTGCCACTTGGTCGGCGAGCACGCCCGAGGCGCTCGTGACGACGATGTCGGAGGCGACCACCTCGGGCACGAGACAATGATCGAGGCCTGCGGCAGACGATTGAATCCAGCGGAGACGACCACCGGCGACGATCGACTTCCACGGAACCGGCACCTTCGCATGGCCGCAGTAGATGTCGGCCGTGGGGAGTTCGTCGGCGATCCGTTCCTGGCCGGCATCGACGACCGTCGCCTCGGGGGCGGCGGCGCGGATCGCAGCCAGGTGACGGGGCTCGACGGGATAGCAGAGCACGATGCGTTGGGAAGAATGCATGGCGAGGGTTGTGGCACGCGGTGGAGCAGTTTGGCAAGCCGGGATCGGCGGCTGTGGGGAGGGGATGCGACGGCTGGCGGACCGTGGAGGTTCGGAATATGTTGAGTCGGACGGGGTTCGTGTCGGATGACCGACCTCCCTGCCGGTGAGTTGGTGCTCCTTCTGGTGGATGTGATGCGATCGACACTTCTCGTCGTGGCGGCATTGGCGATGCTTCGCATCGTCGTGGGCCTTCATTTTTTTCTGGAAGGCCTCTCGCATCTCCGCGATCCGTCCTGGTCGAGCGCGGGCTTCCGAAAGGCCGCCGTCGGACCGCTGGGAGACTGGTATCGATCCTCGCTTCCCCAGACGGGCGACTGGTCGGCCACGCTCGGAGGCAGGGATCGTCGCCCCACGGCCGATGCCGCCGCCGACTGGCAGGAGAGCGTGGTGCGGTCGTGGCGTGAATTGATGGCCGCCAGGACGCGGAGGGTGCCGCTCGACGCGGCCGCCCGGGCCACTGCGGAAAACCGACTGGAAGAGGCCTCCCGAGAACTCGCCGCCTACGTTTCGGACCGTGTCGAGGACCTCGAAGACTATCGGATGCAGATCGACCGACTCGACGCTCAAGCCCGGCAGCCGTCGGCCCTGGAGATTCCGTTCCAGCGGGATCGTGTGGCCAGGAAGCGAAAGGAACTGGCGGCCCTCGCGGCGGGCTGGCAGGCCGACGCGGCTGCGATCGGAGAGAAGCTGGTCGCGGCGTGGGACGAGCCCTTGTCCGCCGCCGAACGGATGCGGGCGGCGGCCGCGCGGCCCCCATCGCCGCTCTGGAAGGCGGACCGGTTCGTGAGCTGGTCGCTCGTCACGATCGGCGGCTGTCTCGTTCTCGGGATTCTCGTCGCGTTCAACGCCATGGGCGGCGCCTGTTTTCTTCTCAGCGTGATCGCGTCGCAGCCGTTCTGGGTCGCCGGCGCACAGCCCACCTACGACCAGTGGGTCGAACTGGCCGCGTTGCTCGTGATCGCGGCGATGCCGACCGGCGGATGGAGCGGCCTCGACTACTTTTTGAAACGGTGTTGTCCGTTCTCATCGTGCCGCGGGGCGGCCGGTGGCCGGTGCCCCGTTTGACGCTGCACGATTTTTTCCCCGAAGGTGCATTCGATGAATCTTACCGAACAGCAGAAGCAGATCGGCAAGGAGAACTTCGACAACGCGGTCGCCGTGACGCGTCGCGACTTTCTCGCCGGCACCGTCGCCGCCGGAGTGGCCACGGGCGCCGGCCTTGGGTCGATCTACTTCGGCTATGGCCGGAGCGTGGGCAGCCCGCTGCGCGTCGGCGTGCTCGGGACCGGTGACGAGGGAAGCGTGCTGCTGGGTGCTCACAATCCCGACTACCTCAATGTCGTCGCGATCGCCGACATCCGCCCCTACAACGTCTTCCGCGGCTTCCATGGCGACGTCTCGAGCGCGAGCGCCTACGCGGCCCGCCCCGGCCTGATGGCGAAGTATGACTGGACCACCGAGGATCAGGCCCGGAAACATGTGAAGGTGTACGGGGCCTACGAGGAACTGCTGGCCGACAAGACCATCGAGGCGGTCGTCATCGCGTTGCCGCTCCATCTCCACGCCGAGGCATCGATCAAGGCGATGCGGGCCGGGAAACACGTTCTCACCGAAAAGCTCATGGGGCACAGCATCCACGAGTGCAAGGAGATGGGGCGGGTGTCGCGGGAGACAAAAAAGATCCTCGCCACGGGGCATCAGCGTCACTACAGCATCCTCTACGACAATGCCGTCTACACGATCGGCAAGGCGAAACTGATCGGCGACGTTCATTCGATCCGTGCCCAGTGGCACCGGGGCAACCTCCCCGGGAACGATTCGTGGAAGCCGCCGCTGCCCGGCGACGAGTCTTTGGCGAAGAAGCTTGCCGGCTGGAGAAAGCAGCTCGAGATCGCCAAGCCCTCCGAGATCGATTCGTTGACCAAGCGGATCGCGCAGCTCGAGGCCCAGATCGCCGATCAAGCCGTCGATGCGGCAGCCCATGGCTACACGCAGATGACGATGGCCAATGGCACGACCCGCTCGCCACTGGAAGAACTGATCCGATGGCGCCTGTGGAACCGCACCGGGGGAGGCCTGATGGCCGAGCTCGGGAGCCATCAGCTCGATGCGGCAGGTATTTTCGTCTCGGCGATGCACGGCGAGGGGAAGAAGGTAAAGCCGCTCACGGTCACGGCCGTCGGCAACCGCAGCATCTTCCCGGCCGACCGGGAGGTCGAGGACCACGTCTACTGCATGTACGAGTATCCCGCCCCCGGCTACGACGACGACAAGAACAAGAAGGTGGTCGTCACCTACTCGTCGATCAACGGCAACGGCTTCGGTGGGTATGGCGAGGTGGTGATGGGCACCAAGGGCACGCTCATCCTCGAAAACGAGCGCGACGTGATGCTCTACAAGGACTCCGCGAGGGATACGCGGGTGACGGTCACGAAAGCCAAGGATGGCTCGCCCGCGCTCGACACCACCGAAAGCGGTGGCGGCGGCGGGGCCGCGGCGGGCGGGGCCGGCGGCGACTCGAAAGCCGCCCCCTCCCGTGGCTACACGGAGGAGATGGAGCACTGGGCGTGGTGCATCCGCAACCCGTCTCCCGAGAACCAGCCGCGATGCAAGCCGGAGGTTGCGATCGCCGATGCGGTGATCGCGCTGGTGAGCAACATCGCCCTGGCCAACCCAACGACACAGGCCCGGATCGAGTTCAAGCCGGAGTGGTTCGACATCGCGGACGATGCCACGCCCGAGGGCGTGAAGCCCGACACCACGCGAGACCGGTACAAGGCCTAACTGCCGTCTCGAGAACGCATCCGAGATACGATCGGGAGCATCCAAGAGTTGACACTGTGAGCAAGGGCTCGGGGCTGCTCATGTGCCATCGCCGGACGATCGCGTCGGCCTTTCAGGCCATCGTGTTCGGCACGGCAGATGCGTGACGGGTCGATCGGTATCTGGTGTGGCTCGGGTCTGCCCACGCCCTCTCTCCGGACATTCGCTGCGGGCATCCCTGCCCTCCGCTCTCTCGGAGTTGGCTGCGCTCTCGCCCTCCGGGCTGCGCTGGCCACCTACGCCGGCTCGAGAGCATGGGCAGCCCCTCACGGACTTCTCAGCGACACATGTCAACCGTCACGTGCTCCCGGTAGCAACCGTAGCGATGGCCCACTCGACCAGGAGGCGGAGACGACGGGGTCGGCCACGTGGATAAAGGTCAGGGATGACGTTGTCCACGGACAGCTAGCCGATGTCGAGCAGTCGCGGCAGGGGTGCATCGGCCGGGAGGCTGAGGATCGTGCGGAGTTCGTCCAGGTCCGTTTCGTCGAGCGGGACGAAGACGACCGGATCCTGGCAGAGTTTCGGATCGACGAGGCGGTAGCTGACCGTGCCGTCGGCCCCGACGGTCGTGGTCCGTCCGTAGCCATACATCATCCCATCGACCTTGTCGAAGAAATCGCGGAGCGTGATGGCGGCCTGCCGTGGGCGGCGGACGTAATAGAGCTCGATCACGTCCTTCCAGAAGTGCGGCACGAATGCCGCGCCGAAATCGGCGTGGCCGACGCAGTCGCGGTTGGTGCCGGCGATCATCACCGGGAGCGATGCGAGTGATCGCGAGTAGTCGTGGCATCTGCGTTCGATCGCCGCCGCGAGGTTGATGCTGAAGTCGGCGCTGTAGCAGTCGTCGCAGATGAGGACGACATGGGCGAGATCGACGGCGGCGTCGGTCGCCGCTTCAGCTTTCGGCACGAAGGCTTCGGCGAGACGGTCGCAGGAGATCGAATAGCTCTGGATGTGGTCGGGGAGGCCGTGGCCGAGGACGACGATCGTGGTCGGCGTCGTGCCGGAGGCGGCGCGTGCCACGGCGCCGAGAAAGGCATCGGCCACGCTCTCGATCGTGTCACCTTCTGCGGCCCGCTTGAAGATGGTCGGGCTGGCGCCATACGCACGGGAGATCGTGGTGATTTCCTTGGGGTCGAGGCCGCGGTCTGGGTCGAGAAGGCCGATGACATCCCTCCCCGTGCCGATCACGGTCCGTTCTCCCATGGCATCGCGACGGGCATCGATGAACCGGGCCAGGGCGACGAGCGTTTCGACCTGCTCGTCGTGGGGCAGCGGCTCGATCCGTGCGGCATGAGCGGCGGCGAGGTAGTAGAGGGAGGGCTCGATCTGCCGGTAGTGTTTCGGGGCCAGGCCCAGCTGGGCGGCCACGGCGGGCGACAGGCCGTGCTGGAATGCATCCAATGCCTCGAGCGGGCCGTCGGCCCGGGCGATGGCGGTGGCCATCGTGGCCAGGGCGACGGCGATCAGGCGGATGCACGAATCTCGCATGTCCGAATGGTTGACGATTTGCTCCGTATCGAATACTGTACATACGTGCATATTACAAGGGCCTTGCCATGAAGACAGCCATGAAGCCTGCGATGAAACTGGAGCATGACGTGGAGCGATCGGTGGTGCCAAGCGGCTTCAGGCCGCTGGATCGGCTCTTGCCACGGGGGGGCGTGCCCCGCGGCAGTCTCCTCGAGTGGCTGTGCGATGACGATGTGTCCGGAGCGGCGACGCTCGCATGCGCCGTCGCCGTGTCGCTGGCAGGCGGCACGGCTGCCGGTGGCACGATCCTGATCGTCGATCGTTGCGGGCGGTTTCATCCACCGGCCGTGATGCCGTGGCTGACGTCGCCCGCCTCCGATCACGGGGCGCATGTGCAGTGTGTCGTGGTCAGGCCTGCGCGGGATGACGATGAAGCATGGGCGATCGACCAGGCACTGCGATGTCCGGGCGTTTCGGCCGTGCTGGCGTGGCCTCGGCGGATTCACCCCACGGCCATGCGCCGATGGCAGCTGGCGGCTCGATCAAGCCAGGCCGTCGGATTGCTCGTGCGGCCGGGCCGTGCGCGTCGTGAGCCATCGTGGGCGATGCATCGAATCGCCGTGGCTCCTGCGCCGGCCGGATCATCCGGCCTCCGCCGCATGCGGCTGTCGCTTCTCGACGGTCCATGGTCGATCGAGGGCATGTCTGTCGGCCATGCCCCGTCCGAGCGATCGGTGGAGATCCTGCTCGACCTGTCGCGTGGTCGCGAGGCGGTGGGGAGCCATGTCCTGCCAGGCGTGCCTCGCCATCTCCAGCGGCCGATGGTTCCACAGCGAGGTGTCGCATGCCGCGCATCATGACGATCTGGCTGCCGAGATGGCCTGTGCAGCGACGTCTGCTCGAGCATCCCGAGTGGCGATTCCTGCCCGTCTTCGTCTGCCGCCGTGAAGGCCGCGGCGTGATGCGGGTGGTGTCGTGGCTGTGGTCGCAGGCGGCGCAGCAGTCGCACGCCGGCCGTCGGCGTGCGATGGCGAAAATTCCGGATGGGATTTCGTTGGCCGAGGCGATGGCCGTGCTGTCGCTCGAACATGGTTCCCGTGCCTGCCAGGCAGCCGTCGTCGAGCACGATGATCCGTGTGCAGACCGGATGGCGTTGGAGACGTTGTCGCGATGGTGCCGTCGTTTTGCGCCGATCGTGGCGATGGAGCCACCGTCGCATCCGGAAAGCCAGCCCGAATGCCTGATGCTCGATGTCACCAACACAGCCGGCTTCTTCGGCGGTGAGGAGCCATTGGTCCGTACGGCAGCCTGGACACTCGCATCCCGCGGCATCCACGCCCGTGTGGCGATCGCCGATACGCCCGGCGCCGCCTGGGCTGCCGCCCATTTCACGCATCTGCTGGCGCGGGGGGAAGCGGCTCCGGAGCGTGCTTCGGCTTTGATGGGCGCGACGCCCTTCGAACGCGACGTGCGAAGGCGGCGGCCTCGGCGGTGGGCGGTCGTCTCCAGGGGCGACTCACGGTCGCTGGCCCACCTGCCCGTGGCGGCATTGCGTCTGGATGACCGTACCCGGGCCGAGGTCGGTGACGTCGGTATCGAGTCGATCGGTGATCTGCTCCGTCTTCCGCGGAAGAGTCTGGCGTCGCGGTTCGGGCCGTTGCTCGAGCGTCGGCTTGCGGAATTCCGCGGCACGCTCGTCGAACCGCTCCAGCCATCGTCCACCACCGAACTGCCGCAGGCGGTTCACGACTTTGAGCTTCCCGTCTCGCTCCGTGATGGAGGGGAGGAGATGATCGTGGCGATTCTCGAGTGCCTCGTGGGGGCATGCGTGGCGGGTGTGGTCGCGCAGGGCAAGGGCATCGCGTCGCTGCAGGTGCGATTTGATCCGGGGCGGGCGGCCGTGTCGTCTGCGCCCGTGGTGGTCGATGTCGGCGTATTTCGTCCGAGCGTCTCGGCAGGGCATCTCGTGGAGCTCGTGCGGCTGCGGCTGGCAAGGCTGCGGATGCCACGCGAAATCGAGAGCATCGCCGTGGAGGTGATTTCCGTGGCGGTTGTCGGCTGCCGGCAGCGGGTGCTTTTCAGCGGGCTCGATGGCGACGCAGCCGAGGACCGAGCATTGCACGTGCCCATGCTGCTCGATCGGCTGGCCGGCCGGCTCGGGCGAGGCGCCGTATTCGAGCCGCAGCCGGTGATCGATGCCCAGCCGGAGCATGCCTGGGTGGGGGTGCCCGCCGGCACGAGGTCTTCCGCGTCGTCGTCCTCTGCATCGCGTGGTGGCGGAAAGGCTGCGGGCCGGCGGCCGGTGTGGATGCTGCCGCGGCCGATCCGACTGGAAACGGTGTCGGTGGTGCCCGCGACGGGCGGCAGCCTGTCGTCGGTCGATGCCGGGCCGCCGCTGCGATTTCGCTGGAATTCCGAAACGCACCAGGTCGCCCGGGCCCATGGTCCGGAGCGGATCGAGACGGCCTGGTGGCGGGGGCCCTGCGTCCGACGTGATTACTACGTCATCGAGACGGAAACGGGGGGGATGTATTGGCTTTTTCGCCGGCTTCGCGACGGAGTCTGGTTTCTTCACGGGATGTTTGCCTGATGCGCTACGCCGAACTCCACTGCACGACCAACTTTTCCTTTCACCGTGGCGGATCCCATCCCCACGAGCTCGTCGCCACGGCGCATGCGCTGGGCTACGAGGCGCTGGCGATCACCGACCATGCGACGCTGGCCGGCATCGTGCGTGCCCATGCAGCCGCCACGCAGGCCGGGCTGAAGCTCGTCGTCGGTGCGGCCTTGGAGCCGATCAATGCGGCGCCACTGGTGGTGTGGGCGGCCGATCGGACGGGGTATGCCAACCTCTGCCGTCTCCTGACCCGCGGCCATGACATTGCAGGTCGGCTCTCGCTCGACGATATCGCGATCCATTCCGGAGGGCTGCTCGCCGGCGTGCCGCTTGCGGCATGCCTCTCCGCCCCCTGCCACGGCGGCGATGAAGACGATCAAGGCATCGTCGGACAGTTGCTCGAATGGCGGTGGGTGTTCGGCGACCGTCTCCATGCGATCGCCGAAGTGGCCCTCGAGGGCGACGACGAGGATCGTCTGCGGTGGTTCGCCCGGCTGGGCAGGCTGGCACGTGTGCCGCTCGTGGCGGCCGGTGATGTGCGCTACCACGAACGCAGCCGGATGCCGCTCTTCGACGCCCTCACCGCCGTGCGGCATGGGGGCACGGTCGAGGAGTTTCGCGATCGGCTGCTCACCAACGGCGAGCGGCATCTTCACGAGCGGTGGCGGATCGCGGAGCGATTCGCGGCGATGCCCGACGCCGTCGAGCGGTCGGCCGAGATCGCGGCGAGGTGCACATTTTCGCTCGACGAACTGCGGTACGAATACCCCGATGCGTCCGTTCCGACGGGCCGCTCGCCACGGGAGCATCTCGACCATCTTGCCTGGAAGGGGGCGGCGAAGCGATATCCCGAAGGCATCCCCGATACGGTGCGGCGGCTCATCGGGCACGAACTCGCGCTCATCGGTGAACTCGGCTACGAAGCCTATTTTCTCACCGTGTTCGACATCGTTCGGTTCGCCCGCCGGCGCGGCATTCTCTGCCAGGGGCGTGGCTCCGCCGCCAATTCGGCCGTCTGCTATTGCCTGGGAATCACGTCGGTCGATCCGTCGCGGATGAGCGTGCTCTTCGAGCGGTTCGTGAGCCGTGAGCGTCGCGAGGCTCCCGACATCGACATCGACTTCGAGCACGACCGCCGTGAGGAGGTGATCCAATACATCTACGAAACCTATGGTCGGAGCCGCGCGGCGATGACGGCCGAGGTGATCTCGTATCGGCTGCGATCGGCCGTCCGCGACATGGCCAAGGTTCTCGGGCTGTCACTCGATCGTGTCGATGCCCTGGCCACCGTGATCGACGTGGGCGATGAGCCGGAAGATCTTCCGACGCGTCTGGCCGAGGTGGGAGTCGATCCCGCTGGTGACACCGGCACGAGGCTCGTGACGCTCGTCGGCCAGCTCATCGGCTTTCCACGCCACCTAGGGCAGCATGTCGGGGGCATGGTGATGACCCGCGGGGAGTTGTGCGATCTGGTGCCGATCCAGCCGGCCGCGATGAATGGCCGTACGATCATCCAGTGGGACAAGGACGACCTCGACGAACTCGGCATCCTCAAGGTCGATTGCCTCGCGCTGGGCATGCTGTCAGCGATCCGGCGGGCATTCGATCTGGTCGAGTCGGTGGGTGGACCGCGGCTGACGCTGGCGACGGTGCCGGCCGAGGATCGAGCCGTGTACGAGATGATCTCCCGGGCCGACACGGTGGGCGTGTTCCAGATCGAGAGCCGGGCGCAGATGAGCATGCTGCCCAGACTCAAGCCGGCCTGCTTCTACGATCTCGTCATTGAGGTGGCGATCGTGCGACCGGGGCCGATCCAGGGGAACATGGTGCATCCCTACCTGCGCCGGCGCGCCGGCGAGGATCCGGTCACCTACCCCAACGACGAGATCCGCGCGGTGCTCGAGAAAACGCTCGGTGTGCCGCTCTTCCAGGAGCAGGCGATGCGGCTGGCTGTCGTGGCGGCCGGCTTCACGCCGGGCGAAGCGGATCAACTGCGGCGGGCGATGGGCGCCTGGCGGCGTCCCGGGCTTATCGAGGAGTTTCGTCGCAGGCTGATTGACGGCATGCTCGCGAAGGGGCTGTCGCAGCAGTTCGCGGACCAGGTATTCGGCCAGATCCGAGGCTTTGGCGAATATGGCTTTCCGGAGTCGCACGCTGCAAGTTTCGCGCTCCTGGTCTATGTCTCTGCCTGGCTCAAATGCCACCATCCGGCGGCCTTCACGGCGGCGCTCCTCGGCAGCCAGCCGATGGGGTTTTACGCGCCGGCGCAGCTCGTCCGCGATGCGAAGGCACACGGGGTGAAGGTGTTGCCGGTCGATGTGAATGCCAGCCGCTGGCATGCATCGTTGGAGTTGCGTTCAAAAGCCGAGAGCCAGCCGGCCATTCGGCTCGGACTCGAGCAGGTGTATGGTCTGGGCGAGTCGGCCGGCATGCGGATCGAGGCGGCCCGCTCCGATGGCCGCTTCCGGCTTCTTCGCGACCTCGCTCGCCGCGCGGGCCTTAGCCGCGAGTCGCTCCTGCATCTGTCTCGTTCGGGAGCCCTCGGTTCGCTTGGCCTCGACCGACGGCGGGCGGTGTGGGAGTCGATGCGTTTTCTCGATCGCCCCGGCAGCATGCCGCTTTTGGAGCATCTCCCCGAGGGCGATATCGAGGATGGCGATGATGCCGAAGGTGGTTTCCTTCCAGCGATGACCCGGAAGGAAGAGGTGATCGACGACTATCGCACCACAGGCCTCTCGCTCATCGCCCATCCGCTCGTGTTCGAGCGGGAGCGGTGCATGGCCCGGGGCATCGTCACCATTGCGATGGCGACATCGTCGCCGGAGGGCCGTCGCGTGCAGGTGGCCGGCATCGTTCTTACGCGGCAGCGTCCGGCCACGGCCAAGGGCATGATCTTCGTCTCGATCGAGGATGAGACCGGCGCCGCCAACATCGTCGTCCGCCCGGACGTGTGGGACCGCGCCGATGCCGCCGTCCGCCGGGCGGTCGTGCTCATCGTCGATGGCCGCATCCAGCGACGCGGCAGCGTCGTGCATGTGGTGGCCACCCGCCTGGAAGCCGACATCCCTCCGCGAGGGTTTCGTGAAGCCGGCTCCATCGCGTACAACCATCTCCATGACGTGCGCCGTTTCTGAGACCAACCTGGGCATCGGAACGCTCTCTCGCGGCAAAGTGCGGGACTGTTATCGGCTGGGAAACACCCGGCACGGCGATGCCATGCTCATCGTCAGCACCGACCGGATCAGCGCCTTCGACTGGATCCTGCCCACGCCGATCCCCGACAAAGGCAAGGTGCTCACCGCCATCTCGGCCTTCTGGTAGTTTGATTCCATAGCAACGGGTCGCTCCATCAACTTGAGTGCGTCTTCCGGCGAGAACTTGCCGTAGCCTGCTTGAGCCCGCTTGACCAATTCCTTGTAGCGATCGCCCGCCGACAGCAG
>JBJTOU010000052.1:0-8396 GCA_046074725.1 Planctomycetia bacterium | reverse complement strand
TCGTCGGGCCGCCGCGTCATCAGCATCGAGACGATGATCGAGTTGAGGCAGACCGACTTGCCCGTGCCGGTGCGGCCGGCGATGAACAGGTGGGGCATGCTCGCCATGTCCATCACCATCGGGTTGCCGGCGACGTCCTTGCCGAGGTAGATCGGGATCTTCATGGTACGGCTCTTGGCCTGGGTCTCCTCGATCACCTCGCGGAGACGGACCATCTGCCGGGTCGTGTTGGGCACCTCGATGCCGACCGAGTTCTTGCCGGGGATCGGAGCGACGATCCGCACGCTGGGCACTCGGAGCGCGATGGCGAGGTCATCGGCGAGGTTCGTGATCTTCGCCAGCCGCAGGCCGGCCTCGAGCTCGATCTCGTATTGCGAGATCACGGGCCCGGTCTCGATCTCGACGACCTTCACCTTGAATCCGAACTCGGCGAACGTCTTCTCGAGCACGCGGGCACGGTCACGGACCTCCTGCTCCTGCTGGTCGAGTTCGAGATACTCCGTCGGCAGGAGGAGGTCGAGGCCGGGAAGTTCGTAGTCGGCGACCGGATCGGGGGCGAGCTCGAGTGGCTCTGGCTTCTTCCGCCGCATCACCAGAGACTTGATCGGCACGGCGGGCTCGGCCTCGGGCTCGTCCACATCTCCGGAGTCAATGTCGTCGGTCTCCTCACTCGCGTCGGACTCCTCTGCCGTATCTTCTGCGACCGTTTCGATCATCGGTGGCTCGCGGCGTTTCACGCGGATGGCAGGGCCCGACGCATCGTCGGTGTCGTCGTCACCTGCGGTGATCGGGCTGGAGTCGTCGGTGTCGTCGAGACCGGCAGGTGTGTCACCGGCGAGGCGACGTCTCAGGCCCGGGAAGCGGTCGAGAGCGGCAAGGCCGCTGCCGACGTTTCCGATCCCCACGGCAAGGAGGCAGGCCGCAGCCGTGGCCCAGTTGATGAGTCGAATCACGGCCGTGTCGGCAGCGAGAAACAACCCCGCTCCCGTAAGGGCGGTCACGACGATCGCCGCACCGGCCGTCGCCAGATACATCTCGGCGAACATGCTGCCCGTGGCGCCGACATACCCACCGGGCCCCCAGACCGGGCGCGCGACGGCATCGGGCAGGAACATCGCCATGAGGCTGCATCCGCCACACGTCGCGATGACCGCGCCAACCGTTCGCAGCGCCAGGTCGGGAAGAGGCCGCCGGCGGAGGAGCATGACGTCGAAGGTTCCCAGGAAGACCACGACGAGCCATGCTCCCAGCCCGAAGGATGCATAGAGGGCGGATGCGACGATTGACCCCAGGAATCCGCAGGCGTTCGTCGCTCTCGCATGAGGCGGAAACACCCGCGACGCCGGCGGATCCGCGGGATCGAATGTCACCAGTGCAGCGACGAGAAAGACGCAGCCGGCGAGGAGAGCAAGGGCCGTCAGGTCGCGGACGCGATCCAGCGGCAGCGACTCTGCCGACGGCGTGGTGGGCGCTCCCGCTCGGCTGCCACAAAACCGGGGACCGGCTTGGGCAGGGGATGTGGGGATGGTCTGTCCGAACCGACGATCGACGTAGGCCATGGCGCGCTGTCCGTAGCGTGGGTGGAGAATCCTGTATCCAAACTCTACAGGCCACTTCGTGCAGTGCCGCCCGCATGGAGGCCGACAGACCGGCCGACGAGTTCCGGTTATGACGATTGAAGCGGATCCCGACGGACGGTCCGCAGCCCCTCGGTCAGGCCATGATGTCCGTGACCACTTTGCCGTGGACGTCGGTGAGCCGATAGCGGCGGCCTTGAAATTTGTAGGTCAGCCGCTCGTGGTCGATCCCGAGCAAATACATCATCGTGGCGTGGAAGTCGTGCACGTGCACGCCGTCCTTGACGATGTTGTAGCCATACTCGCAGGTCTCGCCCCAGGTGGTGCCAGGCTTCACGCCACCTCCGGCCATCCAGATCGTGAAGCATCGGGGGTGGTGGTCACGACCGAAATCCATGCCGGGCTTGGAGAGGCCCTGACAGTAGTTGGTGCGGCCGAACTCTCCTCCCCATACGACAAGCGTGTCGTCGAGCATGCCCCGCTGGGCGAGATCCTGCACGAGCGCCGCCGCCGGTTGGTCGGTCTGTTTGGCCTCGCGCGCGATGCCGCCCTTCAGGCCGCCATGGTGGTCCCAGTCCTGGTGATACAGCTGGATGAAACGCACGCCCCGTTCGGCGAGACGCCGGGCCAGCAGGCAGTTGGCCGCAAACGTCCCCGGATCCTTCGCGTCGGGGCCGTACATCTCCAGCACGCTCTCGGGCTCGTCCGAGAAGTCGGTCACCTCCGGCACGCTCGCCTGCATGCGGAACGCCATCTCGTAGTTGTTGATGCGGGCCCTGATCTCAGCGTCGGGAATGCCTGCGAACTGGTGCTCGTGGAGTTCGCGGAGGCCGTCGAGGATTTTGCGGCGGCTCTCGGACGACACTCCCGGCGGATTGTTGACGTAGAGCACGGGGTCGGGCCCCGAGCGAAACCGTACCCCCTGATGCTTGGGGGGCAGGAAGCCCGCGCCCCAGAGATGACTCATGAGCGGCTGGCCGCCCTTGTTCTTGGTGATCAGAACCACGAACGAGGGGAGATTGTCCTGCGCATTGCCGAGGCCGTAGTCGAGCCAAGCACCGATGCTCGGCCGCCCCGGGATCTGCGAGCCGCTCTGCATGAACGTCACGCCAGGCCCATGGTTGATGCTCTCGGTGTACATCGTCTTGATGAAGCAGAGCCTGTCGGCGATCTTCGACGTGTAGGGAAGAAGATCGCTCACCCACGCGCCGCTTTCGCCATGCCTCGCGAAAGAAAACGGCGACCCCGCGAGCGGGATCGAACTCTGATTTCCCGACATGCCGGTGAGCCGCTGGCCACCCCGCACGCTGTCGGGCAATTGCTCGCCGTCCCTTTCCCGAAGCAGCGGCTTGTGATCGAAGAGGTCCAGCTGCGAGGGGCCACCCGACTGGAACAGGTAAATCACCCTCTTCGCTCGCGGCGCGACATGGAACGCCTCCAGCACGCCCCCATTCGAGCCGGCAGGCAGGGCCAGCGCGGCCTGCGAATCCGCCTCGTCGGCGGCCGCCTGGCGACCAAGCAGTTCGGCCAGCGCGATGCCGCCGAGCCCCATGCCGAAGGCGTTGAGCCATTCACGACGATTGGGCGAACTCAGGTTCATCGCTTCACCACGCTTCCATCGTAGTTCATCAGGGCATTGATCACACTTGCGGCCGCGGCGACCTCCGAAGCGGCCAGGGCCTCGTTTGGCTTCCTCTCACCGATCGAGACGAGCTCGGCGGCGTCGTCGGGACGGTCGCGGTACCATTCCAACTGGTCGGCGTGCATCCGGCCGATGATCCGCGTCTCCTCCTCGTCGGGCCGGCGGCCGGCGAGGAGGACGAAGGCCTGCTCAAGAACCCGATCGGCCCGGCCGTCGAATTCAACCAGGAGCCGCTCGGCGAGCACCCGCGCGGCCTCGACGAATTGCGGGCCATTCATGAGCACGAAGGCATGGAGAGGCGTGTTGGTCGTGTCCCGTTTCGCGACGCAGACGACCCGCTTCGGAACATCGAAGCTTTCGAGCATCGGTCCCGGCCCGGTCCTTCGCCAGAAGGTGTAGAGGCTGCGGCGGTAGAGGGCGTCGCCGGTGTCGGCCTTCTCAGGCTTGAACGACTCGGGCATGTCGTAGGTCCTCACCGGCGGCCCCCCGAGCTTTTCCACGAGCATTCCAGACGCAGCGAGCGCCCCGTCGCGGATCATCTCGGCCGGAAGTCGGTGCCTAGGACCGCGTGCGAGCCACACATTGAGCGGGTCGTCGGCCATCGTCCTCGGATCGGCGATGCTCCGCTGCCGGTAGGTCTTCGACATCATGATCGTCTTGATGAGCCGCTTCAGATCCCATCCAAAGCCGCCGTCGGCGGCCGGGTGCGAAAAGTTCCACGCGAGAAGGTCGAGCACCTCAGGATGTTCGGGGCGTGTCGATTGGCTCCCGAGATCCTCGGGCGACTGGACGAGGCCCAGGCCGAACAGCGACTGCCAGATGCGATTCACGGTCACGCGGGCAAGCAGCGGATGGTTGGGATCGATGAGCCACCGCGCCAGACCGAGCCGGTTCCTTGGCTGGTCCGCGGGGAAGGGGGGCAGCGAAGCGGGCGTGCGAGGCTCCACGGCG
Organism: Planctomycetia bacterium; assembly: GCA_046074725.1. Classification (GTDB taxonomy): domain Bacteria; phylum Planctomycetota; class Planctomycetia; order Pirellulales; family UBA1268; genus CACORA01. Next base: position 4,226 of record JBJTOU010000052.1, on the reverse strand, counting down.
TCGCGACGCTTGTCGTAGTCCCCGCGCTCGAGCACGTAGGCTGTTTTCGGCTGCGGCAGGTCGCGCATCACCATGATCTCAGGCGGTGTGCTCGCGAGATCGTCCCGCGACCGTCGTGCCTTCTCGAGCCTCGTGCGGGCGGCAGCGGCCGTCTCCTCAAACGCCGCGGCAAGGTATTCACCGATCGCTTCGGGCGATTCCCTCGCGGCCATCGCCGATGCGATCGCCCCCGGCTCGAACGTCTCACGGATTTCGAGGGGCGAGAGTTCCCGGTCGAACACACGTACATCGTCGATGAGGCCGTTCTTGAAACCTTGATCGCGCATCCGCTCGCCGATCCGGATCGTGCGGCCACTTGAAATCATCGACGCGATCTCCTGATCGAGATCGCTGCGGCCGTCGTTGAGGATCTCGCGGGTGAGACCATCGCGGACGATCTCCGTCGCGGCCGGGTGGCCGTTGACGAAGATTTTCAGGCCCGCGGCACGGCCGGAGCCGTCGCTTGACACGGCGACATGCACCCACTCACCGACCGGCAGCGGCTCCTCGCATCGAACACTGGCCGCGTCACCCGGCCAGAAGTGGATCAATGACCAGCGAAGATGTCCTTCGGCGATCACGAGTTCATAGCCGCGGCTGCCGGCATCGGTCCAGGCCGTCGAACGGTGAAACACGACGGCCCGTTCGAAGCGTGTGGGGGCCTGAAGCCACAGCGACACTGTGAAGGGATGGCTGCGTCGGAAGTTGCCCACGGGCGTGGCGACCGGATGGTCGCCGGTGAGCCGGATCGCCTTGCCGTGCTTCCCGTCGACGAGTTTGTTGTCCGCCGGCGACGAGGCGGTGAAGGTCGAGCCGAGTGTGTCGGCAAATCCGCCGTCGCTCGATCGCTCGTCGAACCCATACCGCACGATCTCGCCCGGCAGCATGCCGCCGACCGCCTCGAGAGCCGGCGGAATCTCCCGCTTTCCAGCGATCCAGTCGGCGACGACCCCTCGCGCCGCCACGCGGGCGGCCTCGAGTTCTGATTCGTGTTCGCCGCACGACTCGTCGGCCTTCGCCAAGGCGGTCACCGTTGATCCGTCACTCAGCCGCATCTTTGGAGTCGGCACGGCGGTCGTGAAGAACGAATAGAGCCCCGCCTCGTCGATGTCGTCGAAGAACGCGAACAGCGAATAGAAATCCTTCTGGGTGAGCGGGTCGAACTTATGGTCGTGGCACCGACAGCACTCGAGGGTGAGTCCGAGAAACGCCGTGCCGAAGGTCACCACACGATCGTTTACGTAATTGACGCGGTATTCCTCCTCGACCGAGCCTCCCTCACACTCCTGCGGGTGGAGCCGATTGAAGGCGGTGGCAAGCACCTGCTCGTCGGTGGCGTGCGGCAGGAGGTCACCCGCCACCTGCCAGAGCGTGAACTGATCCCATGGAAGATTCTCATCGAACGCCTTGATCACCCAGTCACGCCAGGGCCACATCGTCGGCCGCGGGCGATCGACCTGGAAGCCGTAACTGTCGGAATACCGCGCGATGTCCATCCAGTCGGCGGCCATGCGCTCGCCGTAGCGGGGGCTGGCCAGCAACCGGTCGAGCAGCGTTTCGTAGGCATCGGGCGACGTGTCGGCGACGAAGGCATCGACCTCGGCGGGCGTGGGCGGCAGTCCCGTAATGTCGAAGCTCACGCGACGGATGAGCGTCGCGCGATCGGCCTCGGGCTGATGCTCGAGCCCGCGAGCCGAAAGCTTCGCCGCGACCGCCGCGTCGATCGCGGCCGACGGGTCGTTCCGCTCCGGCGCACGGGGGGGCACGAACGCCCAATGCGGTTCATATATCGCCCCCCCCTCGATCCACCGAGCGAGGATCGCCACCTGCTCAGGAGTGAGCCTGCCGATCTTCGCGGTCGGAGGGGGCATGACCAAATCAGGGTCGTCCGACGTGATGCGGACGATCAACTCGCTCGCGTCGATGTCTTCCGGAACGATTGCCCGCGATCCACTCTCGAGTTCCTGCGTCGCCGTCTCGAACGTGTCGAGCCGGAGCCCGGCCTTACGGTTGGCATTGTCGGGCCCATGGCATGCGAAGCAGTTGTCGGACAGGATCGAACGGACGTCCTTGTTGAACGAGAGCCTCGGCAGCGACTGCCGGGGCGGGGCGTCTTCGGCCAGGAGCAGGGACGCGGGCTGAAGAACGGCTGCCACGAGCAGCACACCCACTCGGCAGATGCCGCGGCAACGTGGGATTTTTGAGCAACTCACGTCACACCATTTTTGTCAGGGTTGACCCGCGTCGCCGATTTGGGTGAAAAACACGTCGGACCACACGGACATGGTCGTTCAGCGGGGTGATGACTGCCTCGCGCTCGAGGCCACTCTCGATATTAGTTTAGCACGGACCGTCGCCGCGTCCACGAAAGTTCGGACGAAGCCGATGGGCTCCCGATGCGTGCCGCTGAAGAATGCCTACGAGTTCACCGGCGCAGTCGACAGCGGCGAGCGTCGGCGTGGGCGACGCGATGTCGATGAGCGCTCCCTGCGTGGCCCGATCGAGCACTTCATCGGCGAGCACGAACCGCGGCAGATGCGGCACCGCCGCCAGCGGCGGCCGGAGCGCGGCGCGGATCGCTTCGGGCGTCACCGCGTCGAGCGGGAGCGAATCACGTCGCGTGAACGGCCCGACAGCCGTCCGCACGAGCGACTCCATCACCGCCTTCGTGCCGAGATCCACCGCTAGATCGCGGCCGATCGCCCGAATGAACGTGCCCGACGAGCAGACGACGTCGATCGCGAGTCTCGGCCACTCGTAGCCCGTGATCACGAGCCGGTCGATCCGCACCCGCTTCGGAGGGATCGCCATCTCGCGGCCCTTTCGCGCCAGGCGATAGGCCCGCTTCCCATCGACATGCACCGCCGAGTAATCGCAGGGCCGCTGGAGCATTTCGCCATGGAATCGTCGCGCAGCAACGTCGACGGCATCGCGATCGGGCACGATCGGATCCCGCTCCTCCTCCACGACCGTTTCGAGATCATCCGATGGGCTCGAGCGGCCGAGGAGGAACGTCGCCGAATAGGCCTTGGGGAGCTCGTGCAGAAAATCGACCAGCCTCGTCGCATGGCCCGCGCACACCACGACGACGCCATTGGCGAGCGGATCGAGCGTGCCCGCGTGGCCAACCGCCGACATTCCCAGTCCGCGGGCAACGGAATCGACCACCCGCCGCGACGATACGCCCGATGGCTTGTCGATCGGGATGACACCGCTCACGTCGTGCTGCATCGGATCGGAAAGGCGTAGAGGTCGGCGATCTCGGACGCCGGCTTGCCCGCCAGTTGCATCCGGCGTCGCAGAGCCGACGGGTCCTCGACGGCTCCCGCCACGAGCCTGTCGAACTTCAGCATCACGACCTCGGCAGTTCGGGCCGCATCGGACCGGGCGTGTCCGAGCGGAAACGTGACGAGGCCACCCCCCATCGCCCCAAGCGACGCGTGATCGATGGCGACGCTCGTCGGGATCCCCTCCGGGTAGTGCTCGTCGTACTCGCGGCCACCGTGGACGACCTCGATGCGATCGATGAGTCCGCGGATCGCAGGATCGCCGATGGCCGCGTCGGAGTAGTCGTCGGGGAGAAGCATGAGCGACCTCCAGTCGGGCTTCTCCCCATGGGCGTGGGCCACTCCCGCCTTGAGCAGCGTTTTGGCGACGATGTAGGGAAGCGAATGGTCGGCCGACTGCCGCGTGGCGGGGGTGCGCTTGGCGGGGTCGGCGATGATCGAGTAGGCGGGCTCGTAGATCGTCACGCGGATGCGACGAATGCCGCCGAGATCGGCTGCAAGCGATGGATGCGCCGCGAAACAATCGACGAGCGACTGGAGGGCGCCGGCCGACTGGTGCTCGTAGAGCCCCAGTTTGAAATGCATCGAGTGGATCGCGAACGCGTCCCCCTCGATGCCGAGTTCGAGGTCGAAGGGGCTTTCCCCGTCGGGGCAGCGCTCGTTGAGCCGGTAGATGGCCAGCGGATTGCGAAACACGTCCTGCGGGCCCATGAATCCGGCGAGTGCCCGGCGGCCGCACATGACGGCTGCCTCGGCGGCCAGGGCGGCGGAGGCGCCCTTGGAGTCGGAGAGCTGGTGTCCCGCACGAATCGCGCGGAACGGAACGTAGTGGGCGACCGCCGTACCAATCGCCGATTCGACTTGGTCCACCGTGCCCCCGAGCGCCGCGGCATACGCCGC
>JBJTOU010000051.1:0-19234 GCA_046074725.1 Planctomycetia bacterium | reverse complement strand
TGCTGGGCGAAGCGGTGGGCCTCGTCCCGCACATATTCGAGCAGCCGCAGCGAGAATGAATCCCGCGATAGACGCAGCGGTTCGCTCCGGCCCGGCAGAAAGATCTCCTCTTCCCGCTTGGCCAACGCGATCATGCAGGGAGGCTCGACGCCGAGCGATTCCACCGCATCCATCGCCGCGGAGAGCTGCCCCTTGCCGCCGTCGATGAGGAAGATGTCGGGAAGCGCCGCCCCCTCGCGAGCAAGCCGGGCGAACCGCCGCGAGACCACCTCGTGGATGCTCTTGAAGTCGTCGATCCCTTCGACTGTCTTGATCCGATACCGCTTGTAGCCGGACTTGAAGGGGAGGCCATCGATGAACTGCACGAGGCTGGCGACCGTCTCGTTGCCGTGGAGGTGGGCGATATCGACCCCTTCGATCACCCGCGGCGTCTGCCTCAGGCCGAGCACCTTCTCGAGCCCAGCCAGCCCCTTCTTCGGGTCGACGAGGAACACCTCCGGCTGCACGTTCTCCTCGAGATCGCCCCGCTGATCGAGCGTCTCGAGCAGCCGGATCTCGTCGCGAAACCGAGCCGCCTTCTCGAACTCCAGCCTCTCCGACGCCGCGAGCATGTCCTGCCGCATCTCCTCCAGAAGCCGCTTCTTGCCTCCGTCGAGAAACGTCTTCAAACGGTTGATGTCGCGGCGATAGTCCTCCTTCGAGATGCGCAGGTTGCAGGGCGCAGTGCACTGGCCGATCGAGGCGAGCAGGCAAGGGCGAAACCACCGCCACTGCTCGTCGTCGGCATCGATGTCGAGCGTGCAGGTGCGAAACTTGAAGATCCGCTGCAAGACGACGATCGCCCCCCGAAGGCTGCCCGCACTCGTGAACGGCCCGTAGAGCTTCACCCCCTTTTGCCGAGGCGTCCGCGTGAACTCGACGCGGGGGTAATCCTCGTGGGTCGTGATCTGCAGATACGGGAACGTCTTGTCGTCCTTGAGATCGGAGTTGAACCGCGGTTGGACGTCTTTGACGAGCCGGCTCTCGAGCAGCAGGGCATCGACCTCGCTCTCGGCCTCGAGAAAATCGATGTCACGGATCTCGCGAACGAGATCGGCGGTGCGCCGATCCTGTTCGGCCGCCTTGAGAAAGTAACTTCCCGCCCGGGCCCGGAGGTTCTTCGCCTTGCCGACGTAGATCACTCGACCGGCGGCATCCTTCATCAGGTAGACGCCAGGCGTCGTCGGAAAGGTCTTCACCTTCTCCGCGGCCTCGGACCTATCGTGGGCCGCCGCAACGGCATCGGTGTCGGCGGGGGTGGTTTCCGATGTTTTGTCAGGCGTCGCATCCACGCCATGGATTGTAGAGCATGGTTGCTGCCGATGATGCGGCACACTACCCTCATTCCAGGAGATTTCCGCACGTCCTGGGCAGTCTGATGTCAGCCGAGGGTTCCAGGACTTCGTTGCCGTTCACGGTCACCGACCATGTGGAGCAGCACGTGGCGGACCGGCTCGTGTGGCGTTCTCAAACGCCCGAGCAGCGACTCGACACGGTCGAACGGTTGAGGCTCGAAGCCGGGAGGTTTCTCCATGAGTATTCATCCCGACTTCGAAGACTTCTTACGATTGCTGGAAGAACATCACGTTGACTCCATGATCGTCGGCGGCTTTGCCGTCGCGTTTCACGGGTTTCCGCGGTTTACAAAGGACCTCGACATCTTTTTCGCGGACGATCGGGAGAACCTTGCCCGACTGCACGCGGCGATTGTCGCGTTCGGCTTCCACGCGTCGATGGTATCGGTCGAGGTGCTTCGACGGCCGGACTCGGTGTTCTCGATCGGTCTCGAGCCCGTGCGAATCGATCTGCTCAACGCGATCGCGGGCATTTCTTTCCACGAAGCGCGTCACACGCCCACGAGACCGCGGAGATCCCTTTCGAGCGCGTCGAGACGATCGCCAAGCGACTGCTTCACGCTCGGCAGATCGCCCGCGGCACACGGGGTGGCCGCCGCAAACAGATAAAACTTGATCTTCGGCTCCGTGCCCGAAGGGCGCACGGCGACGGCGTTGCCGAGCGGCGGAAACCGGCCCGGCGAGCCCGAGCCGGCATCGGGCAGGCCGGCCACGTCGAAGATCACGAGATCGCCCTTCGCGCCGCTAAAACCGATGGACTGCGTGCCGCGGGCGGCTGTCGTCAGGCTCGCGTAGTCGCGGGTGCGGACGACGTCGAGGCCGCCGAGCGTGACCGGCGGCTGCACCCGCAACGTCGCCATGATCTCCTTCATGCGGTCCATGCCGCTGGCGCCGGGAAGCGTGATCGCCACCTGCCGCTCCAGATGGCAGCCGTGCTCGCAGAAGAGGTCGTCGAGCCGCTCGTGCAGCGTCCGCCCCGCCGCCTTGAGGCCGGCGGTGAGTTCGGCCAGCAGGAGCGCGGCGACGCTGGCGTCCTTGTCGCGAACGTGCGTGCCTGCCAGGTAGCCGTGCGATTCCTCGCAGCCAAAGACGAAGTGCTCGGGACCCGTTTGATCGATCGCCTGGCCGATCCACTTGAAGCCTACCTGCAGCGTATCGACCGTCGTGGCGCGGGCGGCGTCGGCGATGCGCCGCACCAGACCGGTCGTCACCAGCGTGGTGATGACATGATCGGACGACGAGAGCACGCCGCGGGCCTTGCGGGTGGCGAGCACCCAGTCGACGAGCAGCGCGGCGATCTGGTTGCCCGTGAACGTCTTCCACGGAGCACCCGCCGCGGCGGTGAGCGGTGCCGCGGCACCGAGACGGTCGCAGTCGGGATCGCTTGCCATCACCAGGTCGTCGCCCCTCGCCTTCGCCTCGGTGATCGGCCCGGTGAGCACGGCAGGGTTCTCGGGATTGGCGACATGCCCCGGCACGTTGGGGAAATCGCCATCTGGCTTTTCCTGCGGGCCGTAGAGCCGGAGTTTCGTGAAGCCCGCGCCCCGCAGGACCGGCACCACCGCTGTGGCCCCCACACCGTGCAGCGGCGTGTAGAGAATGGAAACGTCCCGCGGCCCCGGCGAGGCTTGCTTCAGCACCGCGGCCACGAAGGCCGGGTCGATCTCCTCCTCGACGAACACGACGCGGCCGCTCGCCACGCCCGCCTCGAACGATTCCCGCGCGATCGCATCCACTTTCATGACACGATCGATGATCTCCTTGTCGTGCGGCGGCAGCACCTGCACGCCGCCGGCCCAGTAGACCTTCACGGCATTGTCGCTCGGCGGATTGTGGCTCGCCGTCACCATGATGCCGCAGGTGGCATTCGTGTGCCGCACGGCATAGGAAAGCTCGGGCGTGCTTCGGAAGCCGCGCAGGAAAGAGACCCGAAACCCAGCCGCCAGCAGCACCTCCGTGCAGAGCCTCGCGAAGTGCTCCGAGCGGTGCCGTGTGTCGTAGGCGATCGCGCACGAGGGCGTCTCACCCGGCTTCATGAGCGTGCGGACGTAGTCGGCGAGGCCCTGGGCGCTTTCACCGATCGTGCGATCGTTGATCGCATTGGAGCCAACCGGGAACATCATCCCGCGGCGGCCCCCGGTGCCGAACGGGATCACCGTCCAGTAGACGTCGTCGAGTGGCTTCCAGGCCGCCGCATCCCGCATGGCCGCGTCGATCCGCGAGGCCAGCTCGGCGGCAAACTCGGCGTATCGCGGCTGCGTGAGCCACTCCCGCATCATGGCAGCCGAGTGGTCGGTGATCAGCCCGGCTGCACGGGCGGCTGCGATGGCGTCGAGGCGGGAGGCATGGGGAGGGGTCATCGGGGGCATCTCGCTGGCATGGCGTGAAATCGGAATGTGGAGGAATCCGCGGGCCGTTTTATACTCCGCTGCCATACGGCGCGAACCGTGGATTTCCGTCGTCCTTCAGGCTCCCGCGATGCCCGCATGCACGCCCCTCTGATCGTCAGCGTTTCAGGTCTTCGCGGTGTCGTGGGGACGTCGCTCACCGCGGATGTCGCGGCTCGCTACGCGGCCGCATTCGCCGACGGCCTTCCTGCCGGGCCGATCGTCATCGGTCGCGACGGCCGCGAGTCGGGCCCGATGCTGGCCGGGGCGATCACCGATGTGCTGCGGTCTCTCGGCCGCGATGTGCTCGACTGCGGCGCTGCCGCGACGCCGACGGTCGGCATCGTCGTCCGCGAGAAACGAGCCGCCGGCGGCATCCAGATTTCGGCGAGTCACAACCCCGCGGAATACAACGGACTCAAACTGTTCTCCGCCGCAGGCCGGGTGCTGCCGGCGTCCGAGGGAGCGGGGGTGAAGGCTCGCTTCGAACACCTCGGCTCGCTGCCAGCGCCGGCAGCGGCCGCGGGCCGTCTCCGCGAGGTCGATGGCACCGCCGCCCATGTGCGGCTCGTCGCCGCGACTGTCGATGTCGCCGCCATCCGCCGCCACCGACCGCGGGTCTGGCTCGACAGCGGCCATGGCGCCGGCAGCCGCGTGGGCCGCCCGCTGCTCGAGCATCTCGGATGCGAGGTCGTGATCGAAGGAGAGACTCCCGACGGCCGGTTCGAGCACGCGCCCGAGCCGACGGCCGCGAACCTCGCCGAGTTTCTTCCCAAGATCGCTGCCGCTCGGGCCGATGTCGGCTTCTTCCAGGATCCCGATGCCGACCGTCTCGCGATCGCCACGGCCGACGGCCGATACATCGGCGAGGAATGCACGCTCGCGATCGCCGTCGATCACGTGCTTTCGAAAATGCCGGGCCCGATCGTGATCAATTGCTCGACGAGCATGATGGCGGCCCGTATCGCGGCTCGTCACGGCACGTCCTGCCATGTCTCGGCCGTTGGCGAGGCGAACGTCGTCGATCGGATGCTCGCCGAACGGGCCGTGCTCGGCGGCGAAGGGAACGGCGGCGTGATCGATCCCCGCGTGGGCCTCGTCCGCGACAGTTTCTCAGCGATGGCCCTCGTTCTCGACAGGATGTGCGACGGCGAGCGGATGACGCCGATCGATGACCTCGCACGGTCGCTGCCGCAACTCGTGATGAGGAAGACGAAGATCGATCTGACACCCGATCTCCGCGGGCCCGCGCTCGCGGCGGCGATCGACCGGATCGAGCGTAGGTTCGCGGGCTCCACGGCCAGCCGGCTCGACGGACTGCGGCTCGACTGGGACGGCGGCTGGCTGCTCGTCCGCGGCAGCAACACCGAGCCGATCGTGCGGATCGTCGCCGAAGCGGCCGACGAGGCATCCGTCGATGGGGCGATCGCCCGGGCCACCGCCGCCGTTCTCACCTGACAAAAACCTCCTCTCGCCTGCCCTACTGCGGGCGGCGACACTTGCCGAACGTGACACGCGATCCGGCCGAACTCACCGACGAAGACCTCGCCGCGCAGGCGGCGCGGGAAGGATCCGACGGCATCGCCTTCACCGCGCTCATGGACCGGCACCGCGAGCGGGTGTGGCGGGTCTGCTGGCGGCTCATGGGCACGCAGCACGATGCCGAGGACGCGGCCCAGGAGGTGTTCGTCCGCCTCTTCTTTGACCGCGGGAAATTCGCCGGCCGCTCCTCGTATTCAACGTGGCTCCACGGCGTGGCGATCCGCACCTGCCTGATGCTGCGACGGTCGCGATCCCGGCGACGTCGCCGCGAGGCCCCGGGCGACGACGCCCGGCTCGCGGCCCAGCCGGATGCCGCGGCCGAACCGACCGCCGCGGTCGATGCCGCCCATGACATCACCCCGCTCCTCGACGGCCTCGACGAGGAAGATCGGGCGCTTGTGCTGATGCGATTTGCGGAGGGGCACGACTACGAGCTCCTCGCCGAGATGTTCGGCATCTCGTCTGGGGCATGCCGCATGCGAATCAGCCGCATCCGAGAACAGCTTGCGGCGAAAGCGGGGCGGCTCTTCGGCGAGACGGCCGGTCTGACCACGAAAGGATGATCGCAATGGATCCACTCGACCCGCTTGAACAGCTCGCCAGGATCGAGGTTCCGCCCGTGCCGGAAGGGCGAACCCTGCGTGCGGCCGTCCACCGCAGGCTCAACCCGCGGCTCCTGGCAATGCATGTCGTGGAGTTCGCGGTCGGGGCGATGATCTGGGCCCTCGTCCACATGACCGCCGCCCTGGCCGCCGCCCTCCGCTATACCCTCACCGGACGCTGGCCGCCGCGCGAGGATTCAAGCGAAAAAAAGGCCTGAAAAAAGCTCCCGAACATCTGATCCATCCATGAATTTCGCGATTCTGGGTACTCGGACGGGGGCGCCCCTGACATGTCGCCGGGCTATGGAAGCAAGCGGAGGCAGGGATGCCGAAGCACCGCGGACATGCAGTGAGCGAAGGCCCGGAGGGCCGCAGGGAACGTCCGGAGACGTGGCAGGGGCACCCCCGACCCATGGAAAACACGACGGTCCAAAATTTTTGTGACACGGGAGCAGGCGGCGGCAACTCATCTTTTGGCGACGGAAAGGACCGTCGCACGAGTTTCAACACAGGTCCAATCGAGGGGGGATTCAATCCATGGCAGATTTCACGACGGTCGGGCAGACGGCTGCCGAGACCGTGAACGTTTCGAGGGAGGCGCTCGTTGACAGCTTCACCCAGGCCTGGGGCCAGGTGATCCTGCTGGCGCCGAAGCTGGTCGCAATGGTGTCGGTGCTGGTGGTGGGCTATGTCATCGCCCGCTGGGTTGGCAGCCTGATCACGGTGATCGCCGACAAGATCGGCCTCCAGACGGCGGCCGAGAAGAGCGGACTCGCCACGAGCATGAACGACGTGGGCATCAAGCGTCCGGTGCCGGCGATCGTCGGCGGGCTCGTCTTCTGGCTCCTGATGTGCGTCTTCGTGATGGCCGGGTTCAACATCCTCGGCCTGGAGAGCGTCACGTCGGCCATGAGCGAGGTGGTCAACTACATTCCCCGGCTGCTCGTCGCGACCGTGGTGGTGGTGATCGGCCTTCTCGCCGCGACCTTTCTCCGCGGTGTCGTCGCGACCAGCGCCGACCGCGTCGGTCTGACCTACGCCGAGTATCTCGCCGGCGGCTGCTACTGGGTGCTCTCGATCCTCACCTTCATCGCGGCCTTCAACCAGCTGGGCATCCAGTTCGCCCTGCTCGAGAAGCTGATCCTCATCGGGTCGGCCGGTCTGGCAGCGGGCTTCGCCCTCGCCTTCGGCCTCGGCGGCCGCGACGTGATGGCGGGCATCCTCTCGGGCTACTACGTCCGCCAGCGTCTCCAGGCGGGAGACACGGTGAACGTGGCAGGCTTCGAGGGCACCGTCCGCGATGTGGGCCCGGTGGCCACGATCATCGAGACCCGTGAGAACGGCCTCGTGTCGCGTCACTCGGTGCCGAATTCGAAGATGCTCCAAGAAGCGGTGCGGTAACTATACGTATACGCGGGCAAAGCCATCCATGGCCTTTGCCCACGAGGTCAGCCGGTGGGAACGCCAAGGGTTCCCACGGCTGACCGGCATCGCCTCCTGCGATGCTCGACATACGCGGTCAACCCTGGCGGCGGTGCACTGAAGTCTGCCCGTCGAGAGTCATGCGGGGCCCGCGGCGTGAAAGCATCGCGGGCCCTCCGCGTTTGCGGGAGTAGCGGCTACTGCCGGATGAGGACGTTCGACCCGGGGCCGAGGATGTCGGCGAGTTCGGCCAAGTCGCGAGCCGACACCACGAGGCTTCCCTCCGGCGCCGCATCCGACGCCGCCACAGGATCATCTGCCGACTCGATCCGCAATCCATCGCCGAGGATGATCGCCGGCGAACCATCCTGCTGCCGGAAATAAGAGACCTGCGAAGCGGCTCCGGCCCGGCCCGCGGCGGCTCGCTGGACGTCGGCCACCGCGAGTGATGTGCCCACGCGCTCCTGAATCCGCCGACCGATCACAACCGGAAAACTTCCGGCGTAGTTACCAGCCAATTGCAGGCTCAGCCGTCGCCGCGACAGGCTCACCACCGCGTCGAAAGGGCCTCGCACCACCTTCAGCGCCTCGCCTGGCACCAGGCTGGCAGGGTCATCGACGCCGTTGATCTTGCCAATCAGTTGCCATGGAATCGCCATCGTCGAGGCGATCGTCGGCAGTGTTTCACCGGGCGCGACGATGTGCGGCGGCAGGAGGAGATCTTCCGGCGAGTAGATGACCGTGCCGGCGAGCTGCCCGAGCAACTCCTCGAGCCTCTGGCTCTCCTCGAGGCCGAGTGTCGGATCGTCGTACCAGACCGAAAGTACCGCGAGCGCCTCGGCATAACGACCGGCGGAAAGCTTGTCATGAGCGTCGGCCCACGCCGTGGAAAAGGCCGACGCGCGGCCTCCCGCCGACGGCGCCACTGCCGTCGATGCCGCGGCAAAGGGTGAGGGCACCGGCATCGATGGCCCGGCTGCCGGTGCTGATGCTGTCGCCACGGGGGCGGCAGCCGCGACGGCCAGAGCCGCGGGAGCGGCTTCGACGGGATTCGCCTCGGCCATTGCCGGCGGCACGGATGGCGGTGCGACCGTCAGCGGCGCAGGGGGCGGCACGATCGGCGCCGTTGTGGTGGGCACATCACCGCTGGCAGGCGGCGGTCCCGGAATAGCGCTCAGGTATGTCGGCTGGGGCGCAGGCGGAGTGAGCGGCGGTGCCGCGGCGGGGCGAGGGGCGGCCGCGGCGGTGCCGCCCACAGGCGGCAGATCGACCTGCGGCAGTTCCAAGGCGCTCGCACCGGAGGTGAAGGCGGGAGCTTCGTCAAGCGATGCAGTTTTGGACCCTTTCTGAACGACCATGTAGGCGCCGTAGAGGATCATTCCGAGCAACCCCAGAACGAGGGCCGGCTTCAGGGCCTCCAGCGAATCGCTACCGCTCTCCCGGCGGCGACGGACGGTGTTTGCTCGGCTGGGCATGGTCGCGGCCTTCGCGAAAGAAAGACGGTGAGCGAACGGAAGAAACGGGCGGGATCGTAGGAATCATAGGGTTCGATCGCCAGACCGTTTGGCCTCGGAATGGCGATGCAAGCGGTGCTGTCGCGCCACGATGGGGGCTCTGGGCAAGCGACGACCTGCTCGATTCGGGGAGGGTGGCCAGCGGAGTTTCGTATTCGTCTGGGCGATCGCGTATAGTCACGCCGCTTTCCCGGCTGACTGATGAGCCATGCCCAAACGAAATCTCGTGATCCTGATCGCGGTGACGGTCGGCTGCCTGCTGGCATGGCTCGCCCGCGAACATGACGCCCAGGGACGACGGTTCGCCGAGGTGCTGACGGCGATCGAGCGCCGCTATATCGAGCCGGTTGACAGGGAGCAACTGTTCGAGGCCGCGATGGAAGGCATGTTTGCCTCCCTCGACGAGCATTCCGGGTTTCTCAGCGGCACCGCGCAGGACGAACTCAACGCCATGCTTGATCAGGAGTTCGGGGGCGTCGGGCTCGAACTGGCCGCCGACGGTGAGAAGATCGTCGTCCGAAAGCCAATAGCACGATCACCGGCCTGGCGGGCCGGCGTGAGGGCCGGAGACGTCGTGGAATCGGTCGACGGCGAGCCGACCACGAGCCAGCCTCTGGAGCAGTTGATCTCGCGATTGCGTGGCCCGCCCGGCACGACCGTGCTCGTCGGACTATCGTCTCCCGCCCAACGGCCCGATCAGGCGACGCTCGACCCGACAGCAGCCCGGCTTCCCCTCATCACCCGCTCGGTGAGGCTCACCCGCGAGCAGGTGGAGATGGAGAGCGTGCTCGGCGATCGCAGGCTGCCCGACTCCTCCTGGAACTGGTGGATCGAGGGCGAAGACGGCGTGGCGATCGTGCGGATCATCGCCTTTGGCGAGCGGACAGCCTCCGAACTCCACGATGCCCTCTCGGCGATCGAAGCCCGGCATGAGGAAGGTCTGCGGGGGCTCGTCATCGATCTCCGGGGCAATGGGGGAGGCCTGCTCGATGCGGCGATCGATGTCTGCGATCTCTTCCTCGACTCCGGCACGATCGTCTCCACCCGCGACGGATCCGACCTCGTCAACTCCACCCCGGCGAGCGATGGCAGCCTGCTTTCCGACGTGCCGATCGTCGTGCTCATCGACGGACTCACGGCCAGCGCCGCTGAGATCGTCGCGGCCTGCCTCCAAGATCACGGACGGGCCACGATCGTCGGCAGCCGATCCTACGGCAAGGGCACCGTGCAGACGCTGCTTTCGCTCTCCGACAACTCGGCCACCATGAAGCTCACGACGGCCGAATACCTTCGACCGAGCATGGCCTCCATCCATCGCGCGACAGGAGATGATGCCGCGGCCACCTGGGGCGTGAGCCCGCTTCCGGAACACGAGATCACGCCCCCACGCCTGCAGGCCGATGCGGCCGACGCCTGGAGGCAGGCCCGCGACGCGATGGTGTTCGCCGATGATCGCCCCCCGTGTTGCGCGGCCCCGAGCCGTCGCGGCACGCAGTCTTTGCCCGTGGCGACGGATGTCACACCGTCGGGCCGTCTGCCCCGCGAGGCCGATCCGGTGCTCGCACGGGGCCTCGAACTGCTCACGACCGCGTCTGTGCGTCGATGACGCACAGTGGCCAGCGTGCACGGGCTCCCGAAGACATCTCGACCACTGCAGAGCCCGAGGTCACACCTCCGCGGCGAGAAAAAAACTTCCCGCCACGCAGATGAGGCCATCGCGGCCCGCGAGTGATCGGGCCAGTCGCACCGCCTCCCGTGGCGTCTTTGCCGTCTGCAGCTTTCGCATCCCGGTCCCTTTCGCCGCCGCGACGAGCCGATCGAGCGAGGCGGCCCGCGGATTCGTGAAGTAGCGAGTGAGCACGAGATGCTCGAACGTTCCGCGAGCGGTGGCGAGCATCTCCTCGATTTGCTTGTCGCCGCTGGCGGCGAACACCAGCACTCTCGGACGCCTTCGCCCCGCCATGGCGCCGATCGTCTTCATGAGCGCCGCCATCGAATCGACATTGTGGGCTGCATCGACCACCATGAGCGGCCGACGCGACCGCACTTCAATCCGGGCCGGCAGCACCGTCTCGCGAATGCCAGCCTCGACCGCCGCATCGGAAATCGGCCAGCCCATGCGGTCGAGCATCCGAGCAGCCACGACCACGAGCGATGCGTTGGACACTTGATGCATGCCCGGCATGCCGATCACATACGGCTCGGCGGCGTCGGTCGGCGGCAGTGGCATGGCCTGCGTGCGGCTCACGATGCCGACGGCATGGCGATCGAAGGCAGTGCCCCGGGGCGATGGAGCGACGGCCTCGCGATACTCGAAATCCCTCCCGAGTTGCAGCAAGGGCGCCCGCCGTCTGGCCGCCGTCGCGGCGATCACGCGATCGGCAGCGGCACTGCCCGCCCCCGAGATGACGGGGCAGCCCCGCTTGATGATTCCCGCCTTCTCTCCGGCGATGGCCGTGATCGTGTCACCAAGCAGCCGCATATGATCCAGGCCGATACTCGTGATGATCGAGAGGACGGGCCGCGAGACATTCGTGGCATCGAGGCGACCACCGAGGCCGGTCTCGATCACGGCCAGGTCGATTCCACTCCGCGCAAAATGGACGAAGGCGACGGCCGTGAGCACCTCGAACCATGTCGGACCGCGCCGCCCGGCACGCGCGGCCGATTCGTCGAGCAGTTCGACGGCTGGAATCACCACCTCGAAGGCTCGCACGAGATCACGAGAGGAAATCGGCCGGCCACCGACGCTGATCCGTTCCTCGATCGCATGCACATGGGGCGAGAGGTAGCGGCCGACGCGATGGCCGGCGGCGCCGAGCACGGCCGCCAGCATCGCCACGGTCGAGCCCTTGCCCTTCGTGCCCGCCACATGCACGACCCGAAACTGCTTCTCCGGTGAGCCCACCGTCGCGAGCAAACGTCGCATCGTGCCGAGATGAAAGCCGCCCCCTCGGGCCGCCGTCGGCACGACCCGCTCGAAATTGATCCGTCGGTCGAGCCACTCCAGCGCACGGCCGCGGGTCATCACCGCAGAGCGTTTTGAAAGTAACGCCACCTACCCAGACTCCTCGGCTTGCCACCGTCGCCGTGTCCCGCCGACATGGCCGGAAACATGGAAAGTCTACGCTGTTTTCCGCCTTCGGGCGCATGGGGCCCGACGTGAGGCGGGCTTGACGGCACACGCACGGTTGCGGAGTGTCCCGCCCGGTCCTGCGTGCCCCACGAAACGATGCATCTGATCAGCACCTCTCCGTCGCACCGGCTTTTCGCGATGCTCGTCGCTTCGTGTGCGGCGGCACATGGACTTGGCATCGCTCACGCGCAGGAGCCGCTTCCGCCTCCGCCTGCTCCCGTGCCCGTGCCGGATGCGCCGCCACTCTATCTCGCCGAGCCTGATGGCCATGCGTCGCTTCCAGGGTTCCCACGCGACGCGCAGCCGGCGCTCGTCGCGCCATGGCCGCAGTGGTTCGCCGGCGCCAGCGGGCTCGTCATGACCCGCACACTTCCCGCCGGCACGACCTCGGTCGGTCCGGGCGGTCTCACCTTCAACACGGCCGATGCCTCGGCCTCATGGCCCGGCGGCGTCGATCTGCGAGTCGGCCGATGGTTCGGTCCCGAGCAGCGTCACGCGATCGAAATGATCTACTGGGGCGTCTACAACATCGGCTCGACCACCTCCGCGACGTCGGGCGGAACCACCGGCACGCTGCAACGGTCGGACCTGATCAACGATGTCGAGATCAACTGGCTCTATTCGCTCGGGCAGCGGCCCGAATACATGCCGCCGAATCGCTCCGTCAATCTGATGTGGCTCGCCGGATTCCGCTTCTTCGAACTTCAGGACGTGCTCACGCTCCAGTCGGGCGGCACCGACATGAACGTCGCAACCAACAACAACCTCTTCGGCGGGCAAGTCGGGGCCAAGTTCGATTGGCGGTTCGCACCGCGGTTTCGCTTCTCGGCAGTGCCGAAGTTTCTGATGGCGGGCAACTCGATCACGAACACTTCGACGCTCGAAGGGTCGAACGTGGCATCGTCGCTTGGCGTCTTCTCGTGGCTCGGATCGGTCGACACCTCGGTCAATTGGGATGTCACCGACCGCTGGAGCCTCTGGATCGGCTACCGCGTGGTGGGCGTGGGCAACATCTCGCAGGCGGACCAGCAATGGCCCCAGACGATCCCACCTGCCGCCGGCGATCTTTCCGGCATCACGGCAGGCTCCGACTCGATCATCCACGGCGGCTTCGCGGGGTTCGAGGCGCGGTATTAGCTTTACGGCCGCAGGGCCATCCATGGCCCCTGCGGCCTTGCCGGCCTCCGGCCGGAAGGGGGCGTCGCCTCCAGCGACGCGGTCAACGGCTAGCCGCAGCGACCTGTGGTCGCGGAGGCCACAAGAAACCCGAGGCCACGATGGCGAGGGTTTCGTGAGGAAAGCCCCGCCATCCAGGCGGGCAGTTTGCGCGCCTCAAATTCGAGAGATCGTGAGGGGGTGCCCGTGCCCTCGAGCGGGCTGTGGAAGCAAGCGCAGCAAGGATTGCGAAGCGCAGCTTCCACCGCAGTGAGCGAAGCCCAGGATGGGCGGAGCGAACGTCCGGCGAGAGGGCACGGGCACCCCCGACCCATCGGCTGGCCGCACCCATGCGGTGGCGGCTACACTTCCCCCATGAACAGATCTCAATCAGCCTGCGACCTCACCGCCAAGAAGTGCGTGCCCTGCGAAGGGGGCGTGCCGAAGTATTCACTCGCCGAGGCCGAGGCGCAGCTTGCCAGTCTGCCAGGCTGGCGGCTCACCCATGACGGCGTTCGCATCCGCCGCGACTGGACGTTCAAGAACTTTCGTGAGGCGATCAAGTTCCTCAACAATGTCGGCGCCCTCGCCGAACGGGAACAGCACCACCCCGACCTGCACCTCGAGGGCTACCGCAAGGCCTGGGTCGAGATCTTCACGCACGCAATCGGAGGCCTCTCCGAAAACGACTTCATCCTCGCGGCCAAGATCGACACCATCGCACCGAACGGCTGACGAACCGTCAGCAGCCGCAGTAGTCGATGACGCGGGCGATCTCGCTCTTGAGATCCTTCCTCGCCACGATCCGATCGACGAAGCCGTGCTCGAGCAGGAATTCACTCGTCTGAAAGCCCTTGGGCAATTCCACGCGGATCGTCGCCTTGATCGTCCGAGGGCCGGCAAAGCCGATCAGGGCCCGAGGCTCGGCGAAGCAGAGGTCGCCGAGCGATGCGAAGCTCGCCGCAACGCCCCCCATGGTCGGGTTGGTGAGCACCGAAATGAAGAGGCCGCCCGCCTGCGAATAGCGGGCCAGCGCCGCCGACACCTTCGCCATTTGCATGAGCGAGATGATGCCTTCGTGCATCCGGGCACCACCGCCCGAGGCGCTGATGATGATGAGCGGAAGCTTTTGGGACGTGGCCCGCTCGACGAGCCGCGTGAGCCGTTCGCCGACCACGCTCCCCATGCTGCCCATGATGAAGGCGGAGTCGGTCACACCGCAGGCCACGCGGCGGGCCCGGATCATGCCCGTGCCGGTGAGGGCGGCGTCGGAAAGCCCCGTCCGCTTCTGCTCTGCGACGAGCCGCTCAGCGTAGGGCTTCTTGTCCTTGAAGCCGAGCGGATCCGCCGGCCGAAGATCGCTATCCCATTCCTCGAACGTGCCGGGGTCGAGCAACTGCTTCATCCGTTCCGCCGCCGAGACATACCAGTGGAAGCCACACTGTGGGCAGACGTTGAGCAGTTCCTCCGCCTCCTTGCGGTAGATCGTGGCGCTGCAGCCATCGCATTTGAGCCAGAGCCCCTCTGGCACGCCCCGCTTCGGCCGCGGGCCGCGATCTTGGCGGGGGTCACCCGACGGCAAGCCACCAGATTGGCCGCGGGCGGCCGCCGAGGGATCCGTCGCGCCGGCACGTGCTCCTGTGCTGCGTTCCATGCGTGGATGATTGGAAGGGTCGAGGTCGGACGAATGTCGCCAAGGAATATCGGCCAGAGTGTACCGCAGCGACCGCCGAGGCCGCTGCGCCGGTCTGCCCTTACGGCCTGCTCGCGGCAAGCCTTCGATCTCGATCGCGTGACGGGGCCTTCCACTGGGAGGAAACGGGCAGGCAGACGACCGACGGCTCGAGCGGGTCACGCTCCCACAGATCGCCCATGAGTTCCCCCGCCACGATCCACCGGATCACACGGTCGAGCGGATGGGGCGCCACCACGGCCACCCGACCGGAGGAATGGCGCCTCAGCATCCGCTGGAGCGACGTTTCGACACGGTCGCAGGCCTCGCTCAGCGATTCACCGTCCGGCGGCACGACGGACCATGGATTTTCGTCCCACTGCCGCGCCAGTCGCGGCTGCTTGCGGCGAATCTCGTCGATGAGCATCCCCTGCCAGAGACCAAGATCGAGATTCGTGAGTTCGGGCAGCAACCGGGGCTTGATCCCGATCGTGCGGCCGATGACCCTCGCCGTTTCGACGGCACACGGGGCGTTGGCCATGGAGACCGCCACGGGCGGATCGCTCGCGAGGGCCGCCGCGACCGAATCGGCTTCGGCGAAGCCCTCTGCAGAGAGCGGGATGTCGAGAATGCCGCGGATGCGGCCCTGCAACTCGAACTCGGTCACACCGGAACGGATCACCACAAGGTGCTCGGCCATGAAAGGTGGATGGTCTCCAGGAGGAATCAGGCGGCGCTGCGGGCGCGGTCTTCCAGTTCCGCGATCGCCCGCGCGTAGTTGGCGGATCGAATCACGGAACTGCCGGCCACGAGCAGCTCGGCCCCGGCGGCGGCCACGGGGCCGGCCGTTTCGACCGAGATGCCGCCATCCACGCCCAGGCGAAACGACGCATTTCGCTGGCTGCGGATCGAATCAAGATGGGAAAGTTTTTCGAGGGCGACCGGATTGAACATCTGGCCGCCATACCCCGGCTCGACGCTCATCACGAGTACGCCGTCGCAGGAATCGAGATAGGGCTCGATCCGCTCGACCGGGGTCTCCGGGCTGATGGCGAGGTGGGCCCGGGGCCCGAGCGACCGGATCGCCTCGAGGGTCCGCCGAGGATCGACCAGCCCCTCGACATGCACGGTGATGATGTCGGCGCCGGCCTGGGCATAATCGGCGATCGTCCGCTCCGGCTCCTCCACCATCATGTGGACCTCGATCGGCACGCGGGCCGCCCGACGAACGGCCTCGACGACCACCTGTCCGTAGGTGAGCTGCGGCACGAACCGGCCATCCATGATGTCGAGGTGAAGGGCCACCGCTCCGGCCTCCTCCAGCCGCTCGACCTCCCGGGCGAGATGCCCGAAATCGCACAAAAGCAGCGCTGGAAGGACCACAGGGCCGCGGGATTCCACCGTCGCATGGAGCTGGTCGAGGGCGTGTCCTGCCGGAGAATTCACGAGTGTCTGCGGATGGTCCATGGGGCGGGGCATCAAGAGCCCTCGGGGCGGGGCATCCAGAGCCCTCGCGTGGTGACGCCGATTCTACCACAGGCGGCAGGGATCGCCGCGGTCGTGGCGACGAAAGGGGATGCAAATCGTTGTCCTGGATAGACTTGAGAAGGATGCAGGAGCCTGTCATGAAGCACCGACAACCCACGACCGTGCCCCCCCTTCCCAGCCGGTTCACGGCCGACGACCTGACGTCGATCGAGGCCCACACGCAGGCGATCGGCCGGAGACTGCTCGCCGATGCCATGGCCGCGCAGCCCTCGATCGTGTCGCCCGAGTGGTGGGGCCAGCGGGCCGGCGAATGGGCAACGGCCG
The DNA here is from genome assembly GCA_046074725.1 of Planctomycetia bacterium. Classification (GTDB taxonomy): domain Bacteria; phylum Planctomycetota; class Planctomycetia; order Pirellulales; family UBA1268; genus CACORA01. The sequence goes on along the minus strand of JBJTOU010000051.1, from coordinate 2,598 downwards.
ACGACGACCTGAAGGTGAGGCTCTTCCGTCTGGTCGACTGCATGCCGATGCTCGACGACCCGGCCGCCATCGACCGTCACCTGCGGGAATACATCGACGACGACGTGCTCGCCCGGCTGCCCGCCTCGATGCGGCTTGCCCTCCAGGCGGCCCGCACCGGAATGCTCGCGCCGCTGGCCGCCCGCGCCGTACGTGCCGCCACGCTCGCGCAGGCCCGCCGCTTCATCGCCGGCACGAACCCAGCGGAGGCGGCACGGGCCGCCGAGCGGGAGCGGTCCGTGCGCCGTGGCTTCACGCTCGACCTTCTCGGCGAAGCGGTGACCAGCGACGCCGAGGCCGATTCGTATGCCGCGGCCTACCTCCGACTGCTCCATGAACTTCCCGCACGGGCCACCGCCTGGAAGCACGACCCGCTCATCGACGACGGCCCCGATGGCCCGATGCCACGAGTGAACATCTCGCTCAAACTTTCGGCCCTCGACAGCCAGTTCGACGCGATCGATCCCCGTGGCACGGCCGACCGCGTGCTCTCACGCCTCCGTCCGCTGTGGCGAGCGGCCCGAGACTCGGGTGCGCAGGTGCATGTCGATATGGAAAGCCATGCCACGAAGGACCTCACGCTGGCGATCTTCCGGCGGATCGCCATGGAGGACGAGTTTCGCGACTGGCCCCACTGTGGGATCGTCGTTCAATGCTACCTGCATGAATCGCCGCGGGACCTCGAGCACCTGGCCACGTGGGCACGGCAGCGTGGCACGCCCGTCTGGATCCGGCTCGTGAAGGGAGCCTACTGGGATTACGAGACGATCCACGCCAGGGCGGCCGGCTGGCCCGTACCGGTCTGGCAGGAGAAATGGCAGACCGACGAGTGCTTCGAGCGGTGCACCACGTTCGTCATCGAGAATGCGGCTCACCTGCGGCCGGCGATCGGCAGCCACAACCTGCGGTCGCTGGCCCATTCGATGGCCGTCGCCGAGCAGATGGGCCTCGACCCACGCGGCATCGAGATGCAGATGCTCTATGGCATGGGCGATGCCGAGAAGGAGGCCGTGACGAAGGCCGGCTGGCGGATGCGGGTCTACATGCCCTACGGCCAACTCGTTCCCGGCATGGCCTACCTCGTCCGCCGGCTCCTCGAGAACTCTTCCAATGATTCGTTTCTCCGGGCCGGCTTTGTGAAGCACGTGCCCGCCGAGACGCTCCTCGCGCCGCCGAGGCCGGCGGCCGCTCAGCCCCAGCATGAGGTTCCCATGCCGACCATCGCCCCCATGCCCGCCGTCGAAGAGACGTTTTGCAACGAGCCCCTCACCGATTTCGCGATCGAAGCCAATCGCGCCGCGATGCAGTCCGCGGTGGACCTCGCTCGCGCGCGGTTCGACGCCGGCCCGCCGATCGATGTGCCCGTCGTGATCGACGGCGGGATCGTTCCAACGGCCGATCGGATGGAACGGCGCGACCCGTCCTCGCATGATCGCCTCATCGCCCGCGTGTCGGCCGCCTCGCCCGAGGATGCAGCGAGGGCGGTGCGGGTGGCGGCGGCCGCGCTGCCGGCCTGGCGCGGCCTCGGCTTCGCGAATCGGGCCGCCATCCTCAGGCGGGCGGCGGCCACGATGCGGGCGAGGCGGTTCGACCTTGCGGCGTTGCAGGTCTTCGAGGTTGGGAAACCGTGGCGCGAGGCCGATGCCGATGTCGCGGAGGCGATCGACTTCTGCGAGTACTACGCGATGGCCGCCGAACGGATGGCGATGGACCGCCGCGTGGACGTGCCGGGCGAGGAGAATGTCACGTCGTTCGCGGCCAGGGGCGTGGCCGTCGTGATCGCCCCGTGGAATTTTCCGCTCGCGATCCTGGCGGGCATGTCGTCGGCAGCGCTCGTGACGGGCAACACGGTCGTGCTGAAGCCGGCCGAGCAGTCGTCGCTGGTGGCGCTTCGCTGGCACGAGATTTTGCTCGAGGCGGGGGTGCCGCCGGCGGCGGCCGCCTTCCTGCCGGCGCGGGGCGAAGAGGTCGGGCCCGCACTCATTTCCGATCCCGAGACGGCGATGGTCGCATTCACCGGCTCGCGGGCCGTCGGTCTCGGGATCAATACGCTCGCCTCGCAGACGCCAGGCCGGTCGATCAAGCGGGTGATCGCGGAACTCGGTGGCAAGAACGCGATCATCGTGGACGACGACGCCGATCTTGACGAGGCGGTGCTGGGCACGGTGAACAGCGGCTTCGGGTTTCAGGGGCAGAAGTGCTCCGCCTGTTCGCGGGTCATCGTGCTCGACCATGTGCACGATGCGTTCGTGGCGCGGCTCGCATCGGCCGTGCGAAGCATTCGCGTCGCGCCGGCCGACGATCCCGTCGCCCGGATGGGGCCTCTCGTGGACGAGGAGGCTCGCGACCGCGTGCGGTCGTTCATCACGATCGGCCGCCGGACGGGCCGCGAGGTGGCAGCAGTCGATGTCGGGCCACTGGCCAACCGTGGCTGGTTCGTCGGGCCGCATGTCTTCGCCGACGTCGATCCCGCAGGGCCGCTCGGCCAAGAGGAGATCTTCGGTCCGGTGCTGGCCGTGCTCACCTTCCGCACGCCCGACGAGGCGATCGAGAAGGCGA
>JBJTOU010000050.1:0-7924 GCA_046074725.1 Planctomycetia bacterium | reverse complement strand
CCCTAGTTCGGATTGCAGGCTGCAACTCGCCTGCATGAAGCTGGAATCGCTAGTAATCGCGGGTCAGCATACCGCGGTGAATGTGTTCCTGAGCCTTGTACACACCGCCCGTCAAGCCACGAAAGTGGGGGGCATCCGAAGCCGCTGAGGGAACCGCAAGGACCCAGGCGTCTAAGATGAACTCTGCGATTGGGACTAAGTCGTAACAAGGTAGCCGTAGGGGAACCTGCGGCTGGATCACCTCCTTTCTAAAGGAAATCGCTTCGGCAGGCCTTCGGGCCTCGCCAAGGCAACCGGCAGGGTGACCGCCGGGCCGTTCGAAAGAACGGACCGTCGCGAGGTCTGTCGGTCTGAAAATTGTGGAGATGATCGCGCTTTCGCCTTGCCGAAAGGCAAGGGCGGGAGATGCCGCCGAAAGAGATCCGCTGCTTGGAGCGATCCATGCTAGCAGAACTGCGGAATCCAATGATCATGTGACCCGCCTGGGCTCGGCCGAGCTCAGGCGGGTTTTTTTTGCGCCATGTCCGGGTACCATACCGCCATGACTGAAACGCATCGCGCAAAGCAATCGATTTCCGGCGTTGTGCCTCCCTCTGTCGCCGAGGCGACGGTGATGACCGTCTGGCCATCGGTCGGATCGACGTCGTTTGGACAGTTGCTTGGGCGGCTCTACCGGATCACGTCCGGGATCGGGCCGGTGTCGATCGGCCGGGTGGCCCTGTTGATGACGATTCCGTTGGGGCTTGCGATGTATTTCTCGCTGCGGATGCCATGGGCCATCCGGAGGTACCGGCTTACAAACCGTCGAGTGTCGATCGAGCGAGGAATCTCTCCGAAGGTCGAACAATACGTCGATCTCGACCGCTTCGACGCGATCGACCTTGTCGTTCGCCCGGGGCAGGAGTGGTATGACTGTGGCGACCTCGTGTTTCGCCGCGGGCAGATCGAGACGCTGCGGCTTCCTGGTGTCACCCGCGCCGAGCCATTTCGTCAGGTCTGCTTGAAGGTGAGACAGGCCTACGTGAGCGTGGCCCAGTCACAGCCCGATGCCGTCGTGGCCTGAACCGTGCGTCGATGTTCCGGAGCGGGTCAGCCGCCCGGGGTGACGTGCCGCGTTTCAAACGATCCCGTTTCGAGGAACGTCGCGATCAAATCGGCGGCATCTCGACGGAAGAGCAGGCTCGAGTGCAGGCATGGGAGCGTGACGTGCTCATGGGGGACGTCGAGCCGCGTCGCATCGATGGCGACGAGGGCATCCCGTTCGGCGGCGATGATCCCGACATCGATTCCCTTCGGTTCCGGGATCGTGTTCACCAGGCTGCCGGCATGGGTGGTCAGTTCGGCCACCGGTCGGAGCACCCGACCGAACACGCCGGCGGTGGCGGTGGCGACGAATGACCCGCGGTTGGGCGGGGCGAGCATCACGAACCGCCCCAGTTTGGCCGGCCGATACCGGTCGAGCGTGGCGCGTCCGATGATGCAGCCCATGCTGTGGGTGACCAGGTGCAGCACCCGCACCGCGGGATTTTCGTCCATCGATCGCAGGATGGAGGCCATGTCGGCCGCGTGGACGGTCACGGACGTCCGCCAGCTCTCGTAGCCCCAGCATCGCGTCTGCCAGCCTCGATGGCGGAGCCTGCCGGAGAGCGGCGCGAGCATCCAGCGGTTTGCCATGAATCCGTGCGTGAGCACGACCCACTCGCCATCTCGTCTCGAAATCGGGGCGCGAAAGGGCATGGAATCAAGACGCGGGCCGGGCCGCTGGCGACGCGGGCCGTCGCATGGCGGGGGCGGGGCAGCAGTCGAGCGGACAGACATCGTGACTGGCCGGCATCGTGCCGACGGCCACTCGCTCAGGAAGATTCCAGGCACGCTCCGCTATCAGATCTCGAATCATGTGAACGAACTCAGGAGCCGTGCCGACCGTGGCCGCCCGGACCATCTCGATGCCACGTTCCTGACAGAGCGCAGCGGCCTCGGTGTCGAGGTCGTACAGCACCTCCATGTGGTCGGAGATGAAGCCGATCGGGGCGATGACCAGCTTTGTCTCTCCCAGTCCGTGTAGTTCCCTGATCGCGTCGCACACGTCTGGCTCCAACCAGGGTTGCGTGGGCGGGCCGCTGCGACTCTGGTAGACGAGCCGCCATGCGGAAGCACCGGCCCGCTCAGCGACCAATCGCGATGCTTCCGTGAGCTGGGAAACATAGCGAGATGATTCGGCCATCGACATGGGGATGCTATGGGCCGTGAAGAGGACGGGCACGCCCTTGGGGCCACCGAGGCGATCGAGTGCGGATCGCACGTTTCGCGCCATCGGTTCGACAAATCCCGGGTGGTTGAAGAAGACCCGGATCTTATCGATGACGGGCGCACGGTCGCCCAAAGGTTCGAGGGCGGCGGCAATGTTCTCGCGGTATTGACGGCAACCGGAGTAGCAGCTGAATCCGCTCGTGACGAACGCGATCGCTCGTTTCACGCCGGCGTCGGCCATCTCGCGGAGCGTGTCGGCCAGAAGTGGGTGCCAGTTGCGATTGCCCCAAAAGACCGGGATCCGCGGGCCAGAGGCGGCAAGTTCGGTGCGAAGTGCTGCAAGAAGCACACGATTTTGCTCGTTGATCGGGCTTTTGCCGCCGAAATGGTGATAGTGCTCGGCCACTTCGAGCATCCGTTCCCGCGGCACGTTGCGGCCGCGAAGAACGTTTTCCAGGAACGGAATGACATCGTCCGGACCATCCGGTCCACCGAATGAAACCAGGAGCACGGCATCGTACGCCGAAGGCCGCGACGAGTCGTGGTCGAGATGAGGCATCAGGATCGACGCATCCTGGGTGTGGCAGGAAGAAGAGATGACCCCACGGGGATTCGAACCCCGGTTACCGCCGTGAAAGGGCGATGTCCTAGGCCTCTAGACGATGGGGCCATGACGCGTGCCATTCGGAATCTGCACGCGACCATGAAAGTGTACGACGTAAAGATACCCCTTCGGCGATATGTGCGAAAGGGTTACGGGGCGTGCTCGGACGCTTTGGCATCGAACGCCTCGGCCGAAACATCGGATTCCAGTGACGCAGAAGATGCGTCACCAGGCTCCCCCCTCGCGATGGCCTCGAAGACTTCTCGACGATGAACCGGCACCTCTTTGGGGGCCTCTACGCCGAGTCGCACCTTGTCTCCACGGATTTCGACCACCACGATCGTGATGTCATTGTTGATGACGATACTTTCGTCTTTTTTTCGCGAGAGAACCAGCATCCGACCGTCCTTGAAGAGCTGCCCGTCGAGAGCCCCTGTGCATGCGAACACGTCGGGGCTGGCGGAAACCCTTAAAGTATAAGGATTCTCGATACACGGTCAAGCATTCGCAGGGCTGAAAGGTGGGGAAAACAGCCGAAAAACGGCTTTTTGACCGTCGAAGACTTTTTTCGCCGACGAATCCAGGCTGTTCTCGAGTTGCAGTGGCATGTGGACAGCCTTTCCGAGAGGCATGGGGAACGGTCGAGACTTGTTGCCTCTCCGGGCTCCCCTATACTCTCGCCGGACTGGCTGAATGACCGCTTGCACCGCGTTGCCGTGTGCCCCGCGGCAGTTCAAGCAACTGCATTGTCACAGCGACGATATGAGCCGGAGTGAGGATGTCGGAATGAGGATGCCGGAATGAAGGCTTGGTTCCGCAATCTGTTCTCCGCAGTCGGCACCGTTCTCGACGGAATGCGGGTGACGTTCCGCGTTTTCAGGAACACCTACGATCAAAATCGTCGAACGTTCACGGAGCACTTCGAGTATCCCGAACTGCCCGCCCCGGTCGCCGCACGCTATCGCGGCTTTCATCGCTATGACCTGACCACGTGCATCGCGTGTGATCAGTGCTCCAAGGCCTGTCCGGTCGACTGCATCTACATCGGCAAGGAGCGGGTGGAGAACGGCAAAGGCTTCCGCGTGAGCGGCTTCACGATCGACTATTCGAAATGCATGTTCTGCGCCCTGTGCGTCGAGCCCTGCCCGGTCGATTGCATCTTCATGGGCTCGACGCTCGACCTCTCCTGTTACAGCCGTGATGGAACGATCGTCGATTTTTCCAGGCTGCCGGTCGAAGTGGCGTGGGGTCGCTCCACGCTGAATCCCACGGCGGTCGCTGCATCGAAGGTGATCGTCGAACCGGTCCACGGTGGCCCGAACCAATAGCGATCCGGCCACTCCTTCCCTGAGCCACACCATGACCGACCCTGTGCTGATCGCCGGATACGTCGCCCTCTTCGTGGCGATTGGCGGGACGTTTCTCGCCGTCAATCTGCTCGTCGGGTGGCTCGTGCGGCCGCGGCTGCCCAACACCGAGAAACTCGAGGTCTACGAGTGTGGTGAGCCGGCGATCGGATCGAGTTTCGTGCAGTTCGACCTTCGGTTCTACGTGGTCGCTCTGCTGTTCATCATCTTTGACGTGGAGGTGGCACTCTTCTTCCCCTGGGCGACGGTGTTCGGCAAGGCGACGCAGTTGGCCGACCCCGCCCTCGTGAGCGTTTCCTCCGATGGAGCGAGCCTCATGCCGGCGGCCGCCGGAGTCTTTCGAGAACTGGGAATTCGGTCTCCGGCCGTTCCCGATCTTCAGCCCACCCGAGACGAGGCGCTCGCAGTCGAACAGTCGCGTGGCAAGGCCCCCGCAGCGCAGGCTCTGGGCCAGTGGGCAGTGGCCAAGACTGGCAGGCAGTTGGCGATCACGGCGGTCATCGACATGGCGGTCTTCTTCGCTGTCCTGCTGACCGGCTTCGCGTATGTCTGGTATCGAGGCGATCTCGATTGGGTTCGGGCTGTTTCGGCCTCGAGGGCCGGTCCCGTCGTTGCCGGAGTCGGCAGGGAGGTTGCATGACAACGGCGCGTGGCCCGGCATTTCTGGAGCAGCTCGAGGCTGCCGTTCCCGGCGGGGTGGCCGGCCGCACTCTCGATGCGGTCGATCCGTGGATCGAAGTCGGTCCGGATCGGCTCGTGGAGGTTTGCCGCTGGCTCAAGGATGCGAGCCCCGTCCGCTTCGATTCTCTGCAATGCATCACGGCCATCGACTGGTTTGAGCCCGATCCCAAGAAGGCGGCCAAGGTTTCTTGGCAGCCTCGGATCGAGCTGGTCTATCACCTCTGGAGCACCGCGACTCGAGCCAGCCTCGTGGTGAAGGTCAATCTGCCTCGATGGAAGGGTGACGTGGCAGGACGATTGCCCGAGATCTCGAGCGTCACCGGGGTCTGGCGCGGGGCCGACTGGCATGAACGGGAGGTCTATGACCTCTCCGGCGTATGGTTCACCGGCCACCCTGATCTGCGTCGGATTCTCTGCCCGGAGGATTGGGAAGGCCATCCGCTCCGCAAGGATTACGAGATGCCGTTCGAGTACCACGGCATTCGGGGGAGGTGATCATGACACAACTCATCGGCGACGATCCCCGCATCATCGAGTTCGACGTTCGCACCGATGAGATGCTCGTCAACATGGGGCCACAGCATCCGAGCACCCACGGCGTGCTCCGTCTCGTGCTCCGTACCGACGGCGAGGTGGTGTCGGAACTCGAGCCCCACATCGGCTATCTCCATCGCTGTGCCGAAAAGATCGGTGAAAACGTCTCGGCCCGCCAATGGATCCCATACACCGACCGGATGGACTATCTGGCGGCGATGAACATGAATCTCGGCTGGTCGTTGGCGGTCGAGAAACTGATGAAATACGAGGTCAGCGAGCGGGCAAGGCACCTGCGGGTGCTGATCGCCGAACTCAGCCGGATCGCCAGCCATCTCGTCGGCATGGGCGCCTATGGCCTCGACCTCGGCACCTTCAGTCCCTTTCTGTACGCATTCCGCGAGCGGGAAAAGATCCTCGACCTTTTCGAGGAGGCGTGCGGCGCAAGGCTTACGTACAGCTACATCACGGTGGGGGGCCTCACCGCCGACCTGCCCCCCGGCTGGCTCCAGCGGTGCGAGGCCTTCCTCGACCAGTTCGAACCGGTGATCCAGGAGTACCACACGCTTCTCACGACCAACGCCATTTTCGTCAAACGAACGGCGGGCATCGGGGTGCTTCCGCGGGCCATGGCGATCGACTACGGCACATCGGGGCCGGTGCTTCGGGGCAGTGGAGTCGATCTCGATCTGCGTCGCGATGGCGAAAGCATCTACACGGCGATGTACGACGGTTATGCATTTGAAGTCGCGGTGATGAAGGACGGCCACTATCCCCGCGACCACGAGTACCCGGCCGTGCCGGCAGACGCGGTGCTCGGCGACTGCTGGCACCGGTTCTTCGTGCGGATGATCGAGGTCGTGCAGTCGATGGACCTCGTCCGCCAGGCGATCGACCGCTACTCGTCGGCGAAGGGCACGATCGGCGAGCCGCTCAAGCTCACCGAGAAGATGCCGGCCGGCGACGCCTACCTCGAGACCGAGGCCCCGAAGGGGCAGATGGGCTTCTACGTGGTCAGCGACGGCACCGCGATCCCGTGGCGGGTCCGGGCCCGCTCGAGCTCGTTCTCGAACCTGGCCGTCGCTCCGGAGCTCTGCCGCGGCTGCCTCATCGCCGACGTGCCGGCGATCGTGGGCTCGCTCGACATCGTGATGGGTGAGATCGACCGCTGACGGAGAGTCGGCGGGCCTCCCCGGCAGTCCCGACGCGTGCGATCCGGGTTTCGAGGTAATGGGGGCGGCCTCCCGTGAGGAAGCCCCAAGCGCCAGCGCGGGGATAAAGCGGGCAACTGCTCGAGTTGCCGCCGCGTTGCCCCCCGGCACGCTCCGGCAGTCCCGTCGAGGAGACGGAAAAATCTGGAGCGGTCTCGCCCAACGGCCCGGTGTCCCGTCGCTTGCGCTCCGGGCTTCCTTGGGGCGATGCGATGCGGCCCCGGTTTTTGTCGGCTACTTGTGGAAAGCGGTCTGACAGGGCAAACTTCGTGCGATTTTTCACGAAGTCGGCTGGCGCCCGGGAAATCCGCGCGTCCTGGCGGCTTTCGAGGCGGCGGCGCGGCCCGACACGATGGTCGAATTCCTGATCAACACCGCGGGCTTCGCCCCCTGGCTGGCGTGGACGGTCGCGGCCGTCGTCGCGGCCGTGCTGATCCTCAACGTCATCGCCGGCGGCGCCCTCGTCTTCATCTGGGCCGAGCGGAAGATCGCCGGCCGGATCCAGGACCGCCTCGGGCCCACGCGGACCGGCGGCCGGTTCGGATGGCTCCAGTCGGTGGCCGACGGCATCAAGCTCCTCGCCAAGGAGGACCTCATGCCCGAGGGGGCCGACGGGATGCTCTTCCGGCTCGCCCCCTACGTGAGCTTCTGCGCCTCCTTCTGCGCATTCATCGCCCTGCCCTTCGCATTCGACGTCGTCGGCCAGCGGCTCAACGTGGCGGTGTTTTTCGTCGTCGCCGTGCTCGGCCTCGAGGTGTTCGGCGTGATCCTCGCCGGCTACGCGTCGGCCTCGAAGTGGTCGCTCTTCGGGGCGATGCGCGAGGCGGCCCAGGTCGTGAGCTACGAGGTGCCGCTCGGGATGTGCGTGGTCGTTCCGGTGATGCTCGCCGGCACGATGGACATGGTGACGATCGCGGAGAAGCAGGCCGGCTGGTTCTGGAACTGGTACCTGTTCCACGACCCGTTCACGTTCGTGATCTTCTGGGTCTACGTCACCTGCGCGGTGGCGAGCGTGAACCGGGCCCCGTTCGACCTCGCCGAGGCCGAGAGCGAACTCGTCGCCGGCTTCCACACGGAATACTCCGGCCTGCGGTGGAGCTACTTCTTCATGGCCGAGTACGGATCCATGTTCCTCGTGAGCGCGATGGCGGCCGTCCTCTTCCTCGGCGGCTGGAACATATGTTAGCTTGTTCGTTTGAGCAAATGAGTATTGACAAGTTGATCATGTTGTAAGTCAGTTACCAATTCACAATGGACACATATTGCACTGGTGTTGA
>JBJTOU010000049.1:0-5706 GCA_046074725.1 Planctomycetia bacterium | reverse complement strand
ATGGCAGCGCTTATTCGCGTTGTGGATCGCGCGGAGCAGCCCGCCGATCGAGTGACGCTTCTTATTGCAGCAGGCCTTGGCACCGCAGCTCGGCTCGCAGCAGCCCGCACCGGCGTCGCAGGCCGGCTCGCAGCAGCCGTTGCCAGCACCGCAGGCGGGCTCGCAGCAGCCAGCACCGCAGTCGGGCTCGTTGCAGCAGCTCCGGCGGCACTTCTTCGCGTCATGGATCGCCCGGAGGAGATCAGCAATCGGCGTGTGCTTCTTCCGGACACCGCAGCACGAGGCGGCACCGCAGCTCGGCTCGCAGCAGCCGTTGCCAGCACCGCAAGCGGGCTCGCAGCAGCCATTGCCAGCTCCGCAGTCGGGCTCGCCGCAGCCACGACGAGCACCGCAAGCGGGCTCGCAGCAGCCGTTGCCAGCACCGCAATCGGGCTCATCGCAGCAGCTGTCGCAGCAGCCACGATGCTTCGCCTTGCACTTCTCGAACAGGCCCTTCAGCCCGCCGAAGAGGTCGCACTTCTGCCGAACGCCGCAGCACGAAGCCGCACCGCAGCTCGGCTCGCAGCAGCCGTTGCCAGCACCGCATGCCGGCTCCGCACAGCCGTTGCCGGCTCCGCAGCCCGGTTCGCAGCAACCCTTGCCGGCATCGCAGCCCGGCTCACAGCACGAATCGCAGCAGCCCCGGTGGTGGCCGAGCATCCGGTCAAGGAGCTCGAAACCATAGGACTGGGTACAAACGGTGACACCGAGAATCAGCACACCGAGGAACATCATTCGCTTCATCGAGCCACATCTCCTTTGCTTGCGGATCACGCGAGAATGCTTCGTCCCGTTCGCGAGTCTTGTCATCCCGAGGTTGTGATCCACGAACTCTTCTACGGCAGGCCTGTCGAGCCATTCCGTGACTCGATCGATCGCAGGTGACTGCCGCCCCCTGGTTGCCCGACGGGCACAGTGATGCCCCGGGGGACATGTGGCCTATCGGCGACTTGGCGAAAGCGGCTTGAACACGCTCCAAGTATTTTTCGCCGAAGGACTTGTGGTGACGCATGGGCAAGAACTGCCGCGCATGCCGCGCCGGCAAGCGGTGCGGCGCGAGGCCGATCAACCGTCAGGGTCGCCTGCGTGTTCTCACCGCGACCCGCAGTCTTTGACACGCGATAGAGTCGGCCTGATAAACCGTGACGGTCGTGCGGGCGCTGCCGGCGTGAGTTGACACGACCGGCACGACCCGTAGACTCTTCCGCCGAGCCTGGTGGCCGCCGAAAGCATCTGGTTTTCGGCGGCAAACAGGGAACTCCGGTGTGATTCCGGGACGGCCCCGCCGCTGTGTCCGGGCGATTCCTGACCGAGGAACACCCTCGTTCTCAGGAGACAGGTCGGCTGTGTTCGAGCCATTGCATCCATCGTCGCGTCTGCGACCGTGCGGTGCGAGAAGGCTGCAGCCGACCGAGCCTGGGAGTCAGAAGACCTACCAGTGTTCGAGAGGAGCGCGTGTCGCCGCGAGGGCGGTGTCACGGGCACGGCCCGCGCGTGCGGACCGGTGAGGCGATTGGATCGACTGGCCGTCTTCTGGTGCAGGCAAGGGCGCCGCCGTGCGCCCCGGGCCCAGCCACCGATGGCCGCAGGGAGGTATTCATGAACACATGCATCGCATGCATGGCGGGCCGTGGCCCCAACGCCGCGCCGGCCCGAAGGCCGGCAGGATTTTCGCTCGTGGAATTGCTCGTCGTGATTTCGACGATCGGAGTGCTCGTGGGGCTCCTGTTGCCGGGAGTGCAATTGGCCCGGGAAGCGTCGCGTCGGACCATGTGCGCGAGCAACCTGCGGCAGCTTGGGATCGCCCTGCACGGCTATATCACCGCGAACAACTCCTTCTTCCCGCCGTTGAAGGTCGATGACGACGTCCGGATTGCCGGAACGCTTGCCAACCCGTGGGCGAACCCGTATCCGGGCAAGAGCATCTATTGGTTCGGTGAGGTCGATGAAAGTCAGCCGAGCCTGTCGGATCGTCTGGATTTCGAGAAAGGGTCGATGACGCCCTTCATGGAAGGGAGCGTGCAGGCCTACCAGTGTCCCAACTTCGGCCCGACGGCTGTTGCCGAACTGCGATATGGAAAGTTGGCGACCGGCTTTGACTACAACGTGGCTTTGGGGCCCGGAACCTGCTGGGACTGGCTGCCGCCGACATACGAGCCTTCACTCCGGAGCCGATGTGAGCGGTATACGGTGTCGAAGGTTCGGGAGACAAAGCGCACGATCGCGTTCGCGGAGAGCGCCGTCGTGTACTACGCCTCGCCATACACCCTCAGGGAAAATCTCGGCGGCCTTCTGAAGCCGAGCGACTCGGATCCCGCAATCCATTTTCGGCACGCCGGCGATCGCGCGAACGTCGTGTTCGTCGATGGCCATGTCGAGAGCTATCCCAGGAAATTTCGGGCCGGGCCCTATACCAGCCCTGAGCAGTTGCCGCAGATGGAGTTTCACCGGATCGGGATCGTGTGCGATGGTGACCCGGACGATGCCGTTCAGGCAGACGCCCTGTATGACCTGGAATAAACAGAGAGCGCCCAAGGAGACCGATGCATGAAAGATGTTCGCGTATGGACGGCCGTCGTTCTTTTCATGGTGACGGGCTGGCTGATCTCGCCATTCGTGTTCCCGCCCCGTCCGCCCGAGGTGTCGGCCGGTTCGATCCCCGAGATCCGTTATGTGTGCCGGAAAAGCGGGGAGGTGTTCACGCTGCCGCTTGCGGGCGACGCGCTCGACAATCCGAAGACCGGTGAACCGACGCTCGTGCCGGCCGTCTACGATGCCCGGCGGAAAAAATGGAGGCCCGGGCCTCCGCTTGAGGTGATGCGCCGGAAGGGCATGCTGAAGCCGGCCACGTGACATGGATCTGTCCCACGATCACCGTCGTCGGTCCTCGCTCGAGCACAACGCTCGGGCGTGGGACCGGCTGGCGGCGGATCGCGTGCCCCTGGCGCGGCCGGCCGCCGATGGTGCCTTCACCGATCCTCGGGCCTGGCTGGGAGGGGGCGGCACGGCCGGTCGGGCGTGGCTGCCGGATCGACTCGACGGACTCGATGTCCTGTGCCTCGCGGCCGGCGGCGGCAAGCACGGACCGCTCTATGCGGCGGCCGGGGCCCGGGTGACCGTGCTCGACATCTCCTCGGCGATGCTCGAACTCGACCACCAGGTCGCCCGCGAGCGGAGAATCGACCTCGAGATCGTGCACGGATCGATGGACGACCTTTCGATCCTCGGCGTCGGTCGCTTCGACCTCGTCATCCATCCGGTGAGCAGCTGCTACGTGCCCGACGTGGGACGGGTGTTCCACGAGGTGGCGCGGGTCACCAAGCCCGGCGGCCGCTATGTCAGCCAGCACAAGTCGCCCGCCAGCCTGCAGGCAACGCTCGTCCCGGGGGCCACCGGACGCTACGAACTGGCACATCCGCAGGGAACGGGCGAACCACTCCCGCCCGAGCCGCCATCGCGGCTCCGGGAGGCGGGCACCCATGAATACATCCACTCACTCTCGGACCTCCTCGGTGGCATCTGCGCCGAAGGGTTCGTGATCGAGGATGTCGCCGAACCGGAGCACGCGTCGCCCCGGGCTGCTACCGGCTCCTTCGCCCACCGCGCCGCGTTTTTGCCCCCCTACCTCCGCATTCTTGCGCGGCGGCTCGATGGGCCGGTGAGGCCGTCGGTCAAAGTGCTGGTACAGTAATGCCAGTCGGAGCAGCGGCCATGATCCTCCTCATCGACAACTACGACTCCTTCACCTGGAACCTCGTGCAGCGGCTCGGCGAGATCGCGCCCGACAGGCCGCTGGAGGTGCATCGCAACGACCGGATCACCGGCGACGAGATCGCGCGGAAGGCCCCGAGCCACCTGGTGATATCGCCCGGCCCGTGCACGCCCGATGAGGCCGGCATCTCGTGCGACGTCGTCCGGCGGTTCGCCGGGCGAATGCCGATCCTCGGCGTCTGCCTCGGCCACCAGTCGATCGGACAGGTCTTCGGCGGGAAGATCGTTCGGGCCATGCGTCTCATGCATGGCAAGGTGGACAGGATCGAGCACGCCGGCAGAGGCCTCTTCACGGGACTGCCCAGCCCGATCGAGGCGACGCGATACCATAGCCTCGTCATCGACCCGCCCACGCTGCCCAAGGACTTCGAGGTCGATGCATGGTCCACGGCTCCCGACGGCAGCCGGGAGATCATGGCGATCCGCCACACGACCCTCCCCGTCTACGGCCTCCAATTCCATCCCGAGAGTTTCCTGACCCCGGCGGGCTACGACCTTCTGCGGGCGTTCCTCCACGTGGGCGCATGATCGATCTCGCCGACGCCATCGCCCTGATCGAGCGGACGGCGGCACCACTCCCGCCTCGACGGATGCGGCTGCTTGATGCCTGCGGTCGGCCGCTCGCGGCGGCTGTCGTGTCTGACGTCGATTCGCCACCATGGGACCGGGCGATGATGGATGGCTTCGCCGTCCGTGGAGACGACGTTGCCGCCGTCGGCAGCGGAATCATCGAACTGGAGGTGGCCATCGATCTGGCGGCGGGAGACGTGACGGGTCTCGAGATCAGGCCGGGAACCTGCGCGCGGATCATGACCGGGGCGCCGATCCCGAAGGGCGCCGACGCGATCATCCCGATCGAACGGGCCGTCGATGACACCCGCGGCATGCATGCGGGAATGAAGGTTCGGCTCCGCGACGAGGCATTCCGTCCCGGTCAGCACATCGCTCGACGGGCCGCGGCCTTTCGCGCGGGGCAGGAGGTGCTTCAAGCCGGGATGACGCTCGGGCCGGCCGAAACGGGGCTCGCGGCCGAGGCCGGGGCCACGCACGTGATCGCGTCGCCGCAGGTGCGCGTGGCGATCCTCCAGACCGGAAGCGAACTGGTGCCGCA
This sequence comes from Planctomycetia bacterium, assembly GCA_046074725.1. Taxonomy (GTDB): domain Bacteria; phylum Planctomycetota; class Planctomycetia; order Pirellulales; family UBA1268; genus CACORA01. The sequence continues at coordinate 785 of JBJTOU010000049.1, read as the reverse complement.
CGATGTCGTGCCTGCCTTCGGGCAGACCCGCAACTCCAACGGCCCGATGCTGCATGCGGCCGTCGCAGCGCTCGGCGGCGAGCCGATCACGCTTGGCATCGCAGCCGATCGGCCGGAGGCGATCCGAGCGGCGGTGGCCCAAGGCCTCGCGGCCGACATGCTCGTGATCTCGGGCGGCGTGTCGGCCGGCGACCTCGACCTCGTGCCCGAGATCCTCGGCCGCTGCGGCGTCGTAACGATCTTTCACAAGGTGCGGCTCAAACCGGGCAAGCCGGTCTACTTCGGAATCCTGCGGCGCGACCATGCCGCCGACACGCTCGTCTTCGGCCTGCCTGGGAATCCCGCCAGCAGTCTCGTCTGCTTCGATCTCTTCGCCCGACCGGCGATCAGGATCCTCGCCGGCGAACCGAGGAGCCGATGGCATCTGCCCCGCGGAACCGCACGACTCACCGCGCCGGCGAAGGCCGCGGCCGATCGGCCGGTCTACCTTCCCTGCCGATTGGCACGTTCGGCGGAAGGCTTCGATGCCACGCCCTTGCCGTGGACCGGCTCATCCGATCTGCTCGGCCTCGCCGGGGCCAACGGCATGATCGCGATGCCCGCCGCCAGCGGACGCCGCGAGCCCGGCGACGAGGTCGAGGTCGTCCACCGCGATGCGTGACGCTGCTCTCGCGCGAGGCTCGGCTGGATGCCGAGCCATCGCAGGTCGAGGCAAACCTTGGGTTTGCCTCCGACCTGCCCAGCCTGCACGGGCCATGGATGGCCGTGCATTTTTCGCGCCGTCG
>JBJTOU010000048.1:0-21064 GCA_046074725.1 Planctomycetia bacterium | reverse complement strand
CACAACCGTCGTGGTTGCCACCACCGTGGGCCGATCGCCCCTGGCATCCCCTGCCGCGATCGCACCAAGGGTGGCCGCGGCGGCGATCGCCCGGCACCAAAGCGTCCCTTTTTTTGAATTCCCAAAAATCATTTTTTGATGCGTCAAAATCATCTGAAGTGTATGCAATCGGCCGTTCTCCCGCAATGCGACACACAAAAACAGACCGGCGCGTTGACCGGACCAGAGTGCATTCTTATTGTCAGGAAGTCGTTGCACCCCCGGACATGGGCCATGGAATCGACCTACTTCAAGCGGTTCCGGATGGAGGTCGACCTACGGCGGGATCCCCCGGCCGTGGCTCCCGCCTCCCTGCCTCCTGGCTACCGGTTCGTTCCCTGGAACGAAGCTCTCGTCGATGTCCACGCCCGGACGAAGTTTCGCTCCTTCCGTGACGAGATCGACGCGCTCGTCTTTCCCTGCCTCGGTGATCTCGACGGCTGTCGCAGGCTGATGCGGGAGATCCGCAACAAGTCCGGGTTCGTCCCGGACGCGACGTGGCTGGTCGCCTGCGGGCACGGTCCCGAAGGGCTCCTCTGGTGCGGCACGATCCAGACCGTCGTGGATGCCAACGGCGTGGGCACGATTCAAAACATCGGCGTCATCCCCGGGCACCGTGGCTTTGGTCTCGGCACGGCCCTCATCCAGCAGGCGATGGCGGGGTTGCGGAGATTTTCCGTGCCTCGAGGATCGCTCGAGGTGACGGCCGACAACTCGCGAGCCGTCCGTCTCTACCAACGGCTCGGTTTCCGTCGGTCCAAAACGGTCTACAAAGTCGTCGATGCTGCGGCGTCCGAACTGGCCGGACTCGCCGAACCAGCGATCCTCTGACTCCTTCACGCAGGGATCGCCGACGGACCTCATGCCGCATCAGACGCTCTTTTCGACGACCCTCGACAACGGCATCGTCCTGGTCGGCGAGCATCTGCCCGGCCTCGAATCGGTCGCCGTGGCCTTTCACTCACCGGCTGGCGCCATCCATGATCCGCCCGGGCAATCGGGACTCGCCGCGCTGGCAGGCGAGATGATGCTCCGCGGAGCCGGGGATCGCACGGGCCGACGGATCGTCGAGGACCTCGAAAACGCAGGCGTGCAGTGGTCCCAGGGAGTGACGACGAGCCATGCGAGTTTTTCGGGCGCCATGGTGGCGCGGCAATTGCCAGAAGCACTGTCGATCTATGCCGACATTCTTCGCCGCCCGCTCCTCGATGCCGATGAGTTTGAAAAGGCACGACAGGTCGTCCTTCAGAATCTCGCCGGTATCGAGGACGACCCGAGCCATCGCGTGATCACCGCGCTCCGCCGCCTCGCCTATCCGGCCCCTTGGGGAATGCCGGCCGAAGGAATCTCGGCCGAGATCGAAACGCTCGGCCTCGGGGACGTCCGCGGCTTCGTCACCCGCCATGTGCGTCCTCCAGGCATGATCATCGCGATCGCTGGCCGCATCGACTGGGACGACGTCGTGCGACGCATCGACTCGCTCCTCGGCGATTGGACGGCCGAGGCGCCCCCCTCCGTGATCGCCGGCGGACGTGGCCCCAGGGTGCATCATGTGCCCCATGACTCGCAGCAGACCCACATCGCCATCGCCTGGTCGCTCCCACCCTATCGAGACGAGGCATCCTACGAGACAACCGCGGCGCTGGCGATCCTCGGGGGCGGATCGAGTTCCAGGCTGTTTACCGAGGTCCGCGAGCGTCGCGGCCTCTGCTACAGCGTGTCGGCCGGCTACCACACGCACCGAGACTTCGCGACGGCCATTTGCTATTCCGGCACCACGGCCGCACGGGCCCAGGAGACGCTCGACGTGATGCTCGCCGAAATCGCCCGGCTGCCGGGATCGATCGATCGGGAGGAGCTCGACCGGGTCAAAGCCAGGGCCACGAGCGGTCTGGTAATGCAGCAGGAGTCGAGCGCCGCGCGTGCCGGCGGCATTGCGCGGCAGTGGTATCACCTCGGCCGCATCCGCACGCTCGAGGAAGAGTTGCGTCGATTCGACGCGATCACGGTCGGATCGATCGAGGAAAGCCTCGCGTCCCACCCCGCTTCCGATCTCACCGTCGTCTCGCTGGGCAGCGAGCCCCTGGAGGTGCGCGATGCGGTTTCTGCATGAAACGCTCGACAACGGCCTGGAGGTGGTCGCCGAGGTTGACGACGCCGCGCTCTCCACGAGCGTCGGCTTCTTCGTGCAGACCGGAGCCCGCGATGAAGCCGCCGCGATCGCAGGCACCAGCCACTTCCTCGAGCACATGGTCTTCAAGGGAACCACCGATCTTTCAGGCGACGAGATCAACCGTCGCTTCGATTGGATGGGGGCCGGTGCCAACGCCTTCACCAGCGAGGAAGACACGGTCTACTACGCCGCAGTGCTGCCATCGCGGCAGCAGGAAGCGACCGACCTCCTCGCGCGGATGATGCGGCCCGCGCTTCGCGGCGAGGATTTCGACACCGAGAAGCTCGTCATCCTGGAGGAGATCCGGATGTACGACGACCAGCCGCCGTTTGGCGCCGACGATCGTTGCCGCGCCGCCTTCTTCGCCGGCCATCCCCTGGCCAACAGCGTGCTCGGCAGCGTCGCATCGATCGAAGCCTTGCCCGTCGAGGCGATGCGTGACTACCACCGCCGCCGATATGCCCCGGGCAACATCGTGCTGGCCGCGACGGGTGCCGTCGATTTTTCCCTGCTCGTCGAGTCGGCCCGCCGCCTGTGCGGTGACTGGCAACCGATGCAGCTCCCCGATCGCGTGGTGCCGTCCGCCACGGTCGGCCCATCTCGCCCGACGGTCGAACAACTGATCCGCCCCGCGGCGGCCCTCGAATACGCCGTCCGGATGACGGCCGGGCCCGACGGGGCCGACGACGCGCGGTTCGCGGCGAAGATGCTGGCGATCGTGCTCGGCGATGATTCCGGCAGCCGCCTCTACTGGGAACTCGTCGATCCGGGCACGGCGGAGCATGCCTCCTGCCACCACCATGATTTTCTCGATGCCGGATTGTTCGTGACCCAGCTCTCCTGCGATGCCGACGACGCGGGCCCGCTGCTGGAACGAATCCACGAGATGTATCGTGTCGCGGAGTCCGGCGGCATCACGCGGCAGGAATGGGAGCGGGCCCGCAACAAGCTTTCGGGACGGGTCGTTCTGGCGGGTGAGCGACCACGGCGACGTCTTTTCAGCCTGGGGATGGAATGGGCCCACGAGCGCACCTATCGCTCGGTGACCGATGACCTGCGGATCGTGGAATCCATAACCCTCGACCAGCTCCACGACGTCTTGGCCCGCTGGCCGCTCGACGGGCCCGCCTCCACGGTGCTGGCTGGCCCTGGAACGGCGGCCGCTTCCAATTTGGCCGGATCGGAGTCAGACTGACGATTCCAAAGGTCTTGGAAGGAACGACTTCATGCTTCCCATCGCTCCGCTCTTTGCAAACCGCTGGTTGATCGCCCTGCCGCCGTTGTGGCTCCTCGGCACCGGGGCTCTCATCGCGACGCTCGTCATTCTCCTCGCATGGGCGCTCCTCCGCCTGTTCAATCCGCGCCAGGCGGCCGAGGCCCGCGGCAGCATCAACGACGGCTTTCTCGGCCCCTTCGCATGGTTGCTCGTTGCAATGTCGGCGGTCGCCATCGCCTTCACGCCCCTGGTGCCGGTCCGTTCGATCGCCCGGTCGCTGGGACGGCTCGCCACAGCCGGCGAGGAATCACGGACGATCACGGTCGCCCCGAAGGCGACGCTGCAGGAGATTCCACTCGACCTGCGGCCGCAGGAGCTTGCCTCGTTCGAACTGCGGAGCGCCGCGCCGCTGCTCGTCCGCACCCAGCAGCCGATCGAGGGATTCGCGCTGACGAAGGTTCCCGATGTCGAGCTCGCGGTCAACGAACCCTGGACATGGAAGCGAGCGGGCGGAGCCACGAATCCATTCTTGGGCCAGCGTGCAAAACTCGAGGCGACCAATGCCTCGGAATCGCCGGTCGAATTGTCGGTTCGCTGGCGGCTGGCGCCCGAGTTCCCGCAGGTGGCGATCCTGCCGTGGACGGCGATCGTCCTGCTCTCCATCGCCGGGGCCTACGCCGCTTTTCGACTGCTGCCGCGACGGATGGCGGCGATCGCGGCGGCGACCACGAAGGAGGCGATCGGTCAGCCCGTCTTCGCCGTGGCGCTCGTCGCCGGCGCCGTACTCCTGATGACCTTCATCGTCATTCCCTACAACACGTTCGGCGAGGACGTGAAAATGCTCAAGGACAGCGGCCTCACGCTGATCAAGGTGCTCGCGCTCTTGGTCGTAATCTGGACCGCCAGCGTGGCGGTCGCCGACGAGATCGAAGGTCGCACGGCGCTCACGGTTCTTTCGAAGCCGGTCCGCCGGTGGCAATTCGTCTTCGGCAAGTACGCCGGGCTCGTGCTCGTGGCGGCCCTGGTCTTTCTCATTCTTGGAAGCATCCTCCTGGCCACGACCAGCCTGAAAGTCGTCTACGATGCCCGCGAAAGCTCCAAGACCGAACCGCTCTGGAGCGACTGCGCCGCCGAGATGATCACCATCGTTCCGGGCCTCGTGCTCTCGTTCCTCGAGACGATCCTGCTGGCGTCGGTGAGCCTCGCCGTCTCGACGAGGCTGGGCATGGTGCCGAACCTCATCGTCTGCTTCACGGTCTACGCGCTGGGCCACCTCGTGCCGTTGATCGTGCAATCGAGCGTCGGAAAATTCGCGATCGTGCGGTTCGTAGGCCAGCTCTTCGCCACGCTCCTGCCGGTGCTCGAGCATTTCACGATCGAGGCGGCCGTCGTTGGCGGCGTGCCCGTGCCCTGGGGCTACCTGGGCTGGGCGACACTCTATGCCGGCCTCTACGCGACGGTGGCCCTGCTCGTGGCGCTGGTCCTCTTCCAGGATCGCGATCTGGCCTGACGTCGTCTCCCCTCGGCCCCCTCGCTTGCGCCGTCCAACAGGGCGGGCGGGCCCTGCCGCGGCCGTTCGTCAAGCCGGGCAAACCCTGGCTGTTTTGCTGATTCGGTGAGGGATGCGGGTCGATCTCCAAGAACGCGGAACCGTGTTTCGCATTTCTGGAGATCGATTGATGGGATTCCCTCGGCTGCCCGCGGGTCGCATGCATCGCTGCCTTCGAGCCGTGGTGGCCGCCGTGAGCCTCACGACAGCGGTCATTCCGACCTTTGCGGTCGAGTGGAAGGCCCCGCCACAGCCGCTCCGGATCGAGGAACCGGGCGTTCCGCTTGGCACGGTGGCCGACGAGGCGAATCCGCCGCAGGTCGGCGTCGATCCCTGGCATGGCCCGACGCCGCGGCGGCTCGAGGAGTTCGTGGCCTTCGCGGAGCAGAGCCATCCAAAACTGCGGGCAGCCAGAGCGGCGGTGGAGGCGGCCCGCGGAAAGGCGGTGCAGGCACGGCTCTACCCCAACCCGATGCTCGCCGGGGCGTCTCCCCAGATCGCGGGCGGCAGCAGCCAGTGGAACGGCTACATGACGCAGGACATCGTCACCGCCGGCAAACTGAGGCTTTCCCAACAGGCGGCCCTCCGCGAGGTGCAGAAGGCCGAATACGAACTGATCCGAACACGTTTCGAGGTGCTCACGGGCGTCCGTGGCAGTTTCTACACGCTGCTGGTCTCGCAGCGGCGGGTCGAGATCTACCGGCTTCTGCTCGACATCGCGAAGCGTTCCTACGAGATCGGCGCCGAACTGGCGTCGGCCGGTGAGGCGACCAAGGCCGACGTCCTTTTCTGGAGCGTCGAGCGGGACAGGGCCGAAGTGCGACAGCTCAACGCCTCGGTCTTCATCGAGGCCGGCCGCCGGGAACTGGCGGCGGCGATCGGACTGCCGCGGGCCGACGTGCAGGCGATCGAGGCCGATCTCTTCCAGGAACTTCCCGACTTCGACCTCAAGCCGCTCCAGGAGGCGATCGTCCGTCGCAACGCCGCACCACGGGCGGCGGAAGCCGAGATCGCGCGGGCCCAGTGGGCGTTGGAGCGGGCCGTCGTCGAGCCGATCCCCAACATCAACGTCATGGGGGGCTACCAGCGGCAGGTCGATTATCCGCCGCAGAACCAGGGGCTCATGCAGGTCATGCTGGAAGTGCCCCTCTTCGACCGCAACCAGGGCACGATCCGCTCGGCACGGGCCGACATCGCATCGTCGCGGGCCGGGCTGCGAACCATCGAACTCGACCTCGCCACCCGGGCGGCCCAGACGATCGCGGGCTACCGGACATCGCAGCGGCTGGTCGATTGGTACGAGGAATATATCCTGCCCAAGGCCCGCGAGACGGTGCAGCTCACGCAGCAGCTCTACGCCCGTGGCGAGGTGAACTTCCTGAGCCTCCTGCAGGCACAACGCACGCTCACCGAAACCGAGTTGGCGTATGTCGATGCCCAGGCGGAACGGTGGACATCGGCCGTCGCGATCGCCGACCTGCTCCAGTTGGAGGCATTCCCGCCCCCGCCCGACGCGCCGGCCGCGCGGCCCACCGAGCCGGTGCGCGAACTTGGAGATGCCGCCCGCGTGGGCCGGGATCCAAACCGCCCCGCGCAGCCTCCGCCCCCGGCAGCCGGCGGGGTTCAGCCGCTCCCGTCGCCCTGACCGCACATGATCGACACGGTTTCCAGAACATGGTTTTTCGAGTTTGGAAGGACTGACCGACCATGAGACCACTTCGCCCCCGGCCTTCGGCCATCCAGGTCCGCGTCGCGCTTGCATCGATCGTCGCAACCTCGGCGGTCGGCCGCGCCGATGAAACGCTCAAGGCAGAACCCTTCAAGGCGGTCGAACCCGTCACTCCGGATCCGCTCGCAGGCACCGAAGACGTCGGACCGGCGGTCACTGGCCGCGATCCGATCGTCGCCATGGGGGGACTCCTTCCACCACGAACGGATTCTTCATTCGATTGGCATACCGGCTTCGAACCGCTTCATCACTGCGGCGAACCGAGGGCGCTGCCACCCTGCGTGCCTCCTCCGCCATGCCATCCCTCCGACCCGCCATGCCCGGCCGATCTGGTGGGAAAAACAGGCGTGCCGTCGTGCGGGCCGATCTACGGGGGCCCATGCCAACCGCGGACGGGCTCCCGCGGTGGGACGCACGTTTCCTGGCTCCACAGGATCCAGGACCGGCTCTTCGACGCCTTCTATCGCTCGCCCTGATTGTGAGCGATCGACACTCGCGCCGGCTCATCGGCTCAGCCCGGTGCGGGCCGTCACGCCCACCGTGCCATCGCTCGCGACTCCCGGCAGCGACCATACCCCGGTTTCGATCGACCTGAGCGCCTTGGCCTCCGCCTTCCCGTCGAGAAAAAGCACGGCGCCCCGCTTCAACCGCCGCTCGATCCTCGGACCAAGCTCGATGCCGAACACTCCCGACTGCTGAGCCTGAGACATCGATGTCCGCAACTCCAAGAGTTCACGGCCCTCGCCATGCGCCGACTCAAGCTGCACGCCCCCGACCCACACGGCCGGCCCCTCGTGGATCACGTGGGGCGTGGTGATGAGACCGGCTGAGAAGCCGAGGTCGTCGATCCGGCTGCGGATTTCGGCAGCCAATGGCTCGGCCACGCCCTGCCGCCCGGTCGGCCCACGCACCACCAGATCAAGCGGCGGCCCATGGGAGCCTGATTCCTCGACGGCGCCCTGCAGCGCGGCGGCGATCGAGCCCGAGGCCTCGAAGTCGCCGAGCCCGAATCCCTCGAAGACGACCGGCGGCGGCTCGGCCGGCACGGTCTGATCGGCGCGGGCCACCGCGGCCACCATCAGCACGGCGGCGAAACACGACAGCATTCCAGACGGACGAACCATGGCCCCCTCCGTGCGGCACGCACGGAAGGATATCGGCATGACGAGCCACGATTTCCCGTCGGCGGAGAGCGACTCTGCCGCCTGCGGGGCTTCAGCCGGTTTTGCGGGCCGGCGATGCCGCCGAGGGGGCCATTCCGCGATGCCCGATGGGAACGACCGCCGGCCCCCAGGTGCCGCCGAAACGGGTGCAGACGAGCGCATCGAGCACGCGGCCGGCGATTTCGAGTGCCGCTGCTCCCGCCGATCCGGGGATCAACGGCCCGCGGCCCGTGCTGACAGCCGCCAGAAAGTCGTCGTGCTCGCAGACGATGGCATTGGCATCCGGGGCCGTGAGCGTCTGTCTCGGAAGCACGTCGTTGAAGAAGGCCTCCTTCATCGCAGCCCGGCGTTCCATCGGCACGCCGGCAGCCACGAATGTCCCGCTCTGCACGTCGGCCGAGGGGGTCATGATCGCGACGGTCTTCGCATTGAAATCAACGTCGATGACGCTGTCGTTCGACACCACCGAGATCGTCCGTCGCACCGTCGGATGGATCCGCGAGGCGGAGAGATCGGCGACCAGGCCCGACGAAAACGCCAGCCGTGCCCGCACCATGTCTTCGTGGCCTCCGGTCGCCCGCAGGCCGTGGGCCTCGACCTGCTCCAGGCGGCCCGGCTCGAGCGACAAAACCAGATCGATGTCGTGGATCATCAGATCGAGCACCACGCCGACATCCATCGAGCGGAACGTGAAGGGTGCCTGCCGAGCGGCCTCCACCGCCACCACACGGCCCGCCCGCTCGACGGCCATCCGCCAGGCCGGATTGAACCGCTCGACATGGCCGACACGACGACCCGGCCATGGCGGCGGGCGGCGATGACGATGGCCCGCGCATCCTCGACCGTGGCGGCGATCGGCTTTTCGACCAACAGGTCGATGCCAGCCTCCAGCAGCGGAAGCGACACCGCCGCATGGAGGCCGGTGGGAGCCGCCACGACGGCGGCATCGACCGCGCCGACGAGGTCCCGAGGACTCTCGAAACTCCTGCAGCCGTGTGCCTCCGCCACTCTCGTCCGAGACTCCAGAGAGGGATCGACCACGCCGACCAGTTCGACGTCCGGCCGTGCAGCCAGCAGCCTGGCATGGATCGCACCCAGGTGACCGCAGCCCACGACGCCGACTTTCATGCGACTCATGCCGCCCTCCTTTGCTCCCGACCGCGCCCGTGCCGGCCCCCTTGCTGGTGGCCGAGAAACTCGAGCAGGTGAACGACATCCGGCATCAGCATGCCCTGAGACCGGAGGATTTCCCTCGCCGGCTCGAGGCCGACCTTGGCCCGATAGAGGAGCCGATGCGCCTCCGTTACTGCGTCGATCGCCTCACGGGAAAATCCGCCGCGACGGAGACCGACCGTGTTGACGCACCGCGGCCGTGCGGGCATTCCCTCCGAAAGCATGAAGGGAGGCACGTCGTGGAGCACCCGGCTCACCCCGGCCACGAATGCCCAGCCGCCGATCGTCACCCAGTGATGCACCGCGACCGCCCCCGACAGGGAGGCATGCGAGTGGACCCGCACGTGCCCGCCGAGGAGCACGCCATTGGCAAGGATCACATGATCGCCGACGACGCAGTCGTGGGCCACGTGCGAGCCGGCCATGAGGTAGTTCCCACTGCCGACGACCGTCTCGCCGCACTCTTTCTCGGTGCCGCGATTGATCGTCACATGCTCGCGAATCACGTTGCGGTCGCCGATCACGACCCGCGTATCCGTGCCGCGGTAACTGGTGTCCTGGGGCTCGCCACCGATGACGGCGTACGGGTGGATCACGTTCCCCCCCCCGAGCGTCACGGTCCCGGTGATCGTGACGTTATTGGCGAGCACCGTGCCTCGGCCGATCTCGGCCCGCGCAGACACCACACACGACGGACCGATCCGAACACCCTCCTCGAGACGGGCGCCTGATTCGACGATAGCGGTCGGATGAATCTCGACGCTCATACTACGCGGCCACCATGTCGCGGCTGCAGGAGAGGATGCAGGCCGCCGCCTCGGCGTTGAGCTTGTGGCCGCTGCGGCGCGCCCGCACGGAGGCGTGCAACGGCTGCCCCACGAGCGCGAGATCGCCGACCAGATCGAGCATCTTGTGCCGCACACACTCGTCAGGCCACCGCAATTCGTTGTCGATCGGTCCGCCGGAGCCGAAAACGATCAAGTCGCGATGCCCCACCGAAAGCCCGAGGCCCGCCGCCTGCAGTCGGCCGGCCTCATCTTCGGTAAGAAACGTTCGGGCGGCCGCAAGCTGTTCGCGATACGACTCCGGCGTGACATGCAGCGAGAGCCGCTGCCAGCCGATCGACGGGTGGTCGTGCTCCAGTTCGTATTCAAGACACAACCCGGCGGTCCGTGGCGGAGCCAGCTCGATCCAGCTCGATTCGTCACCGACGCGGATGATTCGATCGACGACGATCGGCTCGACGGGCGCACCGAGCGATTCGGCGCCGGCGGCCTCGATGGCATCGACGTAGGCCCGAGAAGAGCCATCGAGCCCCGGAAGCTCCTCGGCCGTCAGGCGGATCTCGCAGCAGTCGATTTCCATCCCGGCCAGCGCGCTGAGCACGTGCTCCACCATCTGGACGCGGACGCCGGCCACGGCAAGGTTCGTCCGTGCGACGGCATCGACCCGGCGATCGACCGTCGCCTGGACCCGAACCGGCACGTCGAAGTCGTCTCGAACGAAGACGACCCCGCTGCCGGCCGCGGCAGGTCTCATCTCCACCCGATTCGGCAGACCGCTCCAGTACCCAACGCCCGACACCACGGCCGGCCGACGGAGCGTCTGCTGCGATCGAACGCGAACGGGTGAAAGCATGGGGAAGCGGCTACCGCGCCCGCGGCTGGGCGGCCCCGGCGACCGGCGTACCGTTGAGCATCTTGAGGATGTCGGGCGTGATGTCGATGCCCGGCTCGTGAAACACCATCGGCTTGGTAATACCACGGAGGATCTGATTGCGATCGCTGGAATCAACGGGGTCGCCGTCGAACCGGTGCACGATGGCGATCCTGTGCTCACGGGCAAACTGGGCGACGGCCTTCTCGACCTCGTCGTAGACCTGCATGTAGACCTTCGCCTCGCGGTCCATGAAGTCCTTCTTTTGAAGCTGGGCATTGACGTTGAAATCGCCCTGGGCCTTGGCGATCTCCGCCTCGAGCTTCTTGTACTCTGGCGTACCGACATTGAAGCCCTTGAGCTGCTCCATCAGGCCGTTGATCCGGTCGCGCTCGTTCTTGAGACTGTTCTCCGCCGTCATCACCTCGTCCTTCATCTTGTCCATCGCCCCCTTGAAGCGGGCGTGGTTCTTGAAGATGTAACCGACATCCACGACCGCCACATGAACGGCCGGGCCCCCGGAGGGGGCCTGTGCGGGGGTTTGAGCGGACGACGAAACCGGGACGAGGGCAGCCAGAGCCCCACAGACGATGCCGGCGAAGAGTCTGTTCACGGAATGCACTCCTTGCGTGGTGGACGGGACCCGAACGCCGCGGCCAGGGATTGCCGTGGGTTCGAAGTGGGCGGGATCATTGCAGGCACCCCTGGCCGGCTCAATCCCAAAAACCCGGCCAAAAAAAGGCCCCGCATGGCCGGCATCGCACACGGGATCGCGCGTCCCTCGCGTGATTTGCCCATCCGTCACAATCAGCGCGGCGACCATGATCGCCGAGGCGAAGCGACCCGGTGGGCCGTTGTCAGATCGCCCTCGATCCTGTCAATTCAGGTCGTTCCCTCCCGTCGTCGGTCTCCTCACACCCAAAGATACCTCTTGGCCACCACTCCACTCCGCGTCCCATCCGCACGCCACGGCATCCACTGGGAATACGTCGCTCCCATCGCCATCGTACACGCGCTGGCGTGCCTCGCCTTCCGGCCGTGGTGCTTCAGCTGGTCTGGCCTGGCTTTGGCGGCGACCGGCACGATGGTGTTCGGCACGCTTGGGATCAACCTGTGCTACCACAGGCTCCTTGCACACCGCAGTTTGAAGGTTCCGCGCTGGCTGGAGCGATCACTCACCACGATCGCCCTGTGTTCCCTGGAAGACACGCCGGCCCGCTGGGTTGCCAACCACCGGCTACACCATCGCCATTCCGACGAGGAGGCCGACCCACACTCGCCGCGCGATGGAATCGCCTGGTCGCACATGGGCTGGCTCTTTCGCCGCGTGCCCGACCGGAAATCGTTTGCGTTCTTCGACCGCTACGCCCGCGACATCCTCGCCGATGACTACTACCGCTACCTGGAACGGCATCCGGCGGCGATCGTCGTGATCTACGTGGCCCACGCCGCGCTGTACGCAATCGCCGGCCTGCTGTTCGGACGGTGGACCGAGGGTGACTGGACACACGGCGTGAAACTCGCCGTGAGCTGGCTTGTCTGGGGCGTGTTCCTGCGCACCGTGCTCGTCTGGCATATCACGTGGAGCGTGAACTCTCTCACGCACCTCTTCGGCTACCGAACGTACGCCACCGATGAAGACAGTCGCAACAACTGGCTCGTCGCAATCCTGGCGATGGGCGAAGGCTGGCACAACAACCACCACCACGATCCCGCCAGCGCCAGCGTGCAGCACACGTGGTGGGAACTGGACGTCACCTATTACCTGATCCTGCTGCTCGAGCGGTTGGGACTGGCGACCGACGTCATTCAACCGCGCCACGTCCGAAAGGCCGCCTCGCCCTACACGGCCTCCAACTGACCCTCGCGTGTTTGGCTGGTCGGGGTTGCCCACGCCACAAGTCGTCAGCCGCGGGGTCCGAACGAGCGTCGCCCACTCCGGCGCTCGCCGCCGCGTCGCTGGAATCCCGACGACGCATGATGCGGCTTTTTCTTTCGGCCGCTGCCACCGCGGTCGGGCGATGGCTCGTCGGCCGTGGATTGGACCGGCGGCGGGGAGAAGTGGTGAAGGATCGCCGCCGCCACCTCCGTAGCCGCGTAGCCCCGCTCCACGAGCCGCCCCACGAGCGACGACTCACTTGAAAAGCCACCCGCGTCGAGCGTCTCGCAGAGCTTCCCAAAAAGGGCGTCGGAACGCCGGTTCTTCACGGCCTCGACGGACGGCACCTGTTCGCGACGAATTTTCGTCTTCGTGAACCGCTCGATCGACCGGAGTTTGTACAAGCCGGCACCGGAAACGAGCGTGACGGCCCGCCCCGTGCGGCCGGCCCGCCCCGTGCGGCCGATCCGGTGGATGTAATCCTCCGCGTCATACGGGAGGTCGTAGTTCACTACGAGTTCCAGGTCATTGACGTCGATGCCGCGTGCCGCCACGTCGGTCGCCACCAAAAACGAAAACGCCGACTTCTTGAAATTGTTCATGACGCGAGTCCGCTGCGCTTGGGCAATGCCCCCGTGGAGCCGTTCCGCGGAGCAACCGCGAGCCACGAGGGCGTCGGCGAGTTCTTCGACCATTTGCTGCGTATTGCAGAAAATGACTCCACTCTTGACCGCGTAAAAATCGACGATCCGTGACAGTGCGTCGAACTTGGCGTGATGCCGCACCTCGTAATACACCTGATCGACCAGCGGCACGCCGGTGGCCGGGGCTTGATGGATGGTCACCGTCTCGGCGTCGCGAGAGTGACTGCGGACCAGTGCCTGAATGGGGGCCGACATCGTCGCCGAGAAAAAAACCGTCTGCCGCTCTTCGGGAGCTGCCGCGAGAATCTTCTCGATATCGTCACGGAATCCCATGTCGAGCATCCGGTCAGCCTCGTCGAGAATCAGCATCCTCACCGAAGAGAGATCGAGCGTGCCCCGAGACATGTGATCGGTGAGACGCCCGGGCGTGCCGACCACGATGTGCGCGCCCCGTTTGAGTTCTGAAAATTGACGGTCATACGAGGCGCCTCCGTAGATCGCCACTGACCGGAGCCCCTTTTTGAAAGCGGCCAGTTTGCGAACCTCCTCGGCCACCTGAGTCGCCAATTCACGCGTCGGCGTCAGGATGAGCACCTGAGTGCGCGGCATGGACGGATCGACCCGTTCAATCGCCGGGATGCAGAAGGCCGCTGTCTTGCCCGACCCGGTCTCCGACTGACCGACGACGTCGTGGCCCTCCATGAGCAGCGGGATGGTGCTCGACTGGATGGGTGAGGTCGCGTCGAAACCGATGCGATGGACGGCCTCGAGGAGTTCCGGGGAGAGACCCAACGAGGCGAAGGGAACGCGGCCTGGACGGGAAGGAGTGTCGGTGGTGCGGGGAGGCTTGGTCTTGGCCATCAAAAAATGCGTTCTCGATCTCTCGGGGTGCCGCCGGGCATGGCGGCCGGTGTGGGATGCCACGAAACCCTCAAGTGTACCCCATGTTCACCGGCACCACCGGACAATCGAAAGATCGCCATCACGACGTGCGGGTGATCACTCTTTCGGCCTGCCGAGCGTGACCTCCAGCGCGACCTCGTTGCCGGCGCGGTTCACGACGACCGGGATCGTCTCCCCCGCCTTGTGCTTCCGCAGGGCACTGTCGAAGTCCTCGAGGCCCGTGATCGCGCTGTCGCCGAGCCGCACGATGACATCTCCCCCCTGAAGGCCGCCCAGAGCGGCCGGCGAATCCTTCGTGACACCGGTGATCGCATAGCCATTTCCGGGCTTGCCGAAGTCCGGGATGCTGCCGAAGTAGGGACGGTCGCCGCCGCGGGCGAACTGCTTCGAAGCCACCTCGACATACTCCGGACGCGGCGACACCGACGCCAGCGCCGCGACGGCGTCGGCCACCAGGCGGGTGATTCGCACCAAGCCCTCGTAATCGATCTTCTCGGACGTATCGGACGGGCGGTGGTAATCGGAGTGCGAGCCGGTGAAGACGTGGAGCACGGGAATCTTCTTCGCGTAGAAGCTGGCATGGTCGCTTGGGCCGAACCCTCCCGACTCCTTGGCGACGTCGAAGCGATGGTCTGCCGTGAGCCGATCGACGAGCGGCTCGAGCCCCGTGCCCGTGCCGGTGCCATGGACGATCAGCTTGTTGTCGGTGAGCCGGCCGACCATGTCGAGGTTCACCATCGCGACCGTGTCGGCCAGCGCGATCACCGGGTTGGACGTGTAGTGGGCGCTTCCCAGCAGCCCCCGTTCCTCGCCGGAGAAGGCGACGAAGAGGATCGTCCGCGGGAAAGGCCCGCGGTCGCGGAGGATTCTGGCCACCTCGACGAGCATCGCCGTCCCGCTGGCGTTGTCGTCGGCACCGTGGTGGATCGCCTTCTCGCCTGGGGCCGCCGAGTTCTCGCCACCGTAGCCGAGGTGGTCGTAGTGTGCGCCGAGTACGATTGTCTCGCGCGGGTCGATCGCCGGCACGTCGCCAGCCGCCGGTGCACCGGCTCCGGGCAGAATCGCCAGCACGTTGCGGGCCTTCGTCTCCTGTCGCTCGATGTCGGTCGATCCGCGGATTCGCCAGCCTGCCAGAGGACTGCTCTGAGGCTCGAGCGATCCGTCGATCGCCTTTTCGATGGCGGCAAGGTCGCGGCCGAGCGCGGCGGTCACCACGCGATCGACCAGGGCCCGACGCACATGGAGCACCGGCAACGTCCGCTTCGCGGAGCCGTCACCGGCCCGCATGAACGGCATCAGGTCGTCGTCGGCACCGGCATCGTTGCAGAAGACGACCCCGCCAACCTCGTGCTCCGAGGCGTTGGCCACCTTCCGGGAAAGGGCCGCATACTGCGAGGACTGGTTGCCGTCGAAGACGCTGTGCGGATCGTTCTTCTGCGGTTCCTGACGGAGCACGATCGCCGCCGCCCCCTTGGCGAGGCTGCCGTGACCATGCGACGAGTGAAGCGGCGCGTAGTCATCGTACTTTTCGGTCGGTGCCGTGATTCCGAAGCCCGCGAATACCAGCGGCAGGTCGAATGGCCCGGAGCCCCCCGCCGCAAGAGGCGTGAAATCCTTCGACAGCTCGAGGGGGATCACGGCCCGGCTCCCATCGGCAGCCGGAGGCCCGACGATTTCAACACGATTTTTTTCCGCAGCGCCGAGGGAGGCATCGAGTGTCATCACGAACGGCTGGAAGGGTTCGTCGCCGACCAGCCTGGTCTTCAGGCCGAGATCGCCGAACCGCTGGGCCACCCACCCGGCTGCCTGATCGATGCCGGCCGTGCCCGGCCCGCGGCCCTCCCGCTCCGGAGCCGCCAGCCAGAGGACTGCCTCGCGAAGCCGTGCCGTAAGGCCGTCGTCGGCCGATCCGGCCGACGACTCCGCCGCCGGCACAGTCCGTCCGATTCCGGCCATGGCCAACGCCATGGCCACCACCGCGGCGAGCGCCCATGTGCCCGCCCAGGGGAGCGACGAGGGGGTCGAGCCGCGACGCGTGGCACTGTGAGAATTGCGCATGATCGACTTCCCGAGAAAGCTTTCTTCAGACATTCTACACCCGGCTGCCGTGGCGTTGAGCCGCTTCCATACTCGTAGCCCGTCTGCGACAATTCGCGGCGGAGAGGCTTCCGACTTGGCGGAGAACGTTCGCGTGCCGACGCTGCTTGTCATCCAGGGTCAGAACACCGGTGCCCGCGTCGATCTCGGCGCCGTCGAGGGGGCGATCAGCATCGGCCGTGAGTCCGGGAATCTGCTCCAACTCCAGGATCACGAAGTTTCCCGACGGCATGCCGAGATCCGGAGGGTCGGCGAGGCCTTCGTGATCTCGGACCTGAAGAGTTCCAACGGCACCTACGTCAATGATCGGCGGATCGAGCGGGCCGAACTGGCCGGAGGCGACCGCCTCCAGATCGGCCGGACCGTGATGGTCTACGCCCCCGATGGTGCCGACGCGACGGCTTTCGTCCCGGTCAATGTCGTCACCTACCCGCAGGCCGACGTCGACGGCTCGCGCATCGTGCGAACCATGGCCAACGACGAGGTCGCGTTTGCGTTGTCCGACACCGAGCACCGTGGTCTGGCCAAGGCCCGCAGCAACGTGCAGGTGATGTACCGCACGGCCCTGGCCGCCAGCCACACGCTCGACATAGACGAACTGCTCGGCCGCATTCTCGAACTCGTCTTCGAGTGGGTGGAGGCCGATCGCGGCTGCATCATGCTGCTCGACCCCGCCACCCGCGAACTCCAGCCAAAGGCCCGCCGCGACCGCCACACGGGCGCGACGACGTCGATGGCGATCAGCCGCACGATTCTCGACTATGTGCTCGAACGCCGAGAGGGGGTGCTCACGAGCGACGCCCAGGACGACGACCGCTTCGCCTCCGGCAACAGCATCGTTCGCACCGGCGTTCGGGAGGCGATCTGCGTTCCGCTTCAGGGCCGCTACGGCATGGTCGGCGCGATCTATGTCGACACGACGGTGCCGCTGGCGGAGGCGATGGAGTCGGGGCGGCCTCGCTTTTCCGACGAGCATCTCAAGCTGATGGTCGCGATCGGACATCAGGCGGCGCTTGCCGTGGAGGACACCACCTACTATTCGGCGATGGTGCAGTCGGAGCGGCTCGCCGCGGTCGGCCAGACGATCGCCACCGTCTCCCACCATATCAAGAACATTCTCCAAGGAATCCGCGGCGGGAGTTACCTCGTGGAGATGGGGATCGACAACGACGACCTCGCCGTGCTGCAGAAGGGCTGGGGGATCGTCCGTCGCAACCAGGACAAGATTTCGTCGCTCGTGATGGACATGCTCTCCTTCAGCAAGGAGCGGGAGCCCGATCCTGTGCCGTCCGACCTCGGGGCCCTGATCGACGACATCGTCGAGACGGTTCGACAGCGGGCCGAAGAGACGGGCACCACGATTCGCTGGAGGAAGCCGGACACCCTTCCGCGGCTGGTGTTCGATCCCGAGGCGATGTCGCGAGCCGTGCTCAACGTCGTTTCCAATGCGCTCGACGCGGTCGAGGAGCGTGACGACCCGCGGATCGAGATCACCGTCGACTGCGATGCCGCCACCGGCCGTGTGCAGATCACCGTCATCGACACCGGCGCCGGGATGGATGCGGAAACGCTGGCCACCATCTTCAACCTCTTCGTCTCGACGAAGGGCGCGCGGGGCACCGGCCTCGGTCTCACCGTCAGCCGCAAGATCCTCCGTGAGCACGGTGGCGACATCACGGCCACGAGCACGCCGGGCCGAGGCAGCACGTTCGTACTCGAGTTCCCGCTGAAGCTCGAGACCGAGGGTGATCGCGGCACGCTCGTCACACCCGCAGCGCGGTGAGCACCCGCGTCATGTCCTCGGGCATCGGCGCCTCGAGAACGAGCCGCTCGTGCGTCGTGGGATGAGTGATCTCGAGCCGCGCGGCATGCAGGGCATGCCGCGCAATGAGCGGTCCGCCGGCGAGCGGGTGGTCCGGACGGAGGCCGAAGAATCCGGGCTCGACCACGGATCGACCGGCGTAGAGCGGATCGCAGAGCACCGGGCACCCGATGGCCGCCAGATGCACGCGAATCTGGTGGGTGCGGCCCGTTTTGGGCATCACCCTCACCAGCGCCGCCGAGCGAAAACGCTCCACCACCTCGAACCGCGTCACGGCCTCGCGGCTCGTCGGATGGCCCCGCCGCACGGCCATCTTCTCCCGCTGGTAGGGATGGATGCCGATCGGCAGCGAAATCTCGTCGCGGTCGAACTGCGGACATCCCTCCGTGATCGCGAGGTAGGTTTTTTCGACCGACCGCCTCTCGAACTGCCCCGCCAGCGCATGGTGCACCTCCTCCGTGCGGGCCACGATGATCACGCCGCTGGTGTCCCGATCGAGCCTGTGCACGATGCCCGGCCGCGTCGGGCCGCCGGCCGTCGAGAGGCCGACCGTTCCCGTGTCGGCGGCCCGCTCGAGATGCCACTTGAGCGCGCCGGCAAGCGTGCCCTTCCAGTTGCCCTTGGCCGGGTGGACCACCATGCCGGCCGGCTTGTTGACCGCGGCGAGCCACTCGTCGATATGGATGAAGTCGAGCGGGATCTCCTCCGCAGCCGGGCCGTCCCGCGGCGGCGCGGGCACGGTGAAGCGGACGAGCGATCCCGGTTTGACCTTCAGCGAGCCGCGGGCGTCGATGCCATCAACGCGAACGGCCCCCTTGTCGATGGCCCTGGCCAGTGACGAACGGCTTTGATCGGGAAACCGCGATGCAAGAAAGACATCGAGCCGAATGCCGGCGTCGTCCGGACCGACCGTAAACGAGGCCTCGTCGCCGGGCGACCAAGCCGTGGGCCGGGGTGCGTCACCCTCCGGCGTTGCCGGAGGGGGCGGCGGGGTCTGCTGGTTCTGGGGATTCGGCTGCGGCGGACGGAGCGGCGCCGAGTGGTGATGATGCGGGTTGGTCGGCATCGGAGTCGGCTCCTGCCCCCGGGGCGGCCGGCTGGGGCGGGGTGAACGACTGGGCCGCGAACCAATCGTACCACTCCTTCGTCGCACCGCGTCCGAGCGCCTCGGCACGATCCTTCGCGAGCCTGGAAAGCCCCGCGGCCGACTGTTCGGCGACAGCCTCGTAGCCCCGCCTCGCCTCGTCGATCTGCCCGAGGCTCTCGCGAGCCTTCGCCAGGCCGAACGTGGCCCGCGACGCCAGCATGCCGCGTGGCCGCGACGCGAGCACTGCGGAGTAGGCACTGACGGCCGACTGGATCCTCTGCAGGCCCCGCTGCCGGTCGGTAAAGAGAAGATCGGTCCCCTCGCTGACGGCCAAGTCGGCCAGGATCAATTCGGCCCACCGAGCGGCGGTCGTGTCGGGATGCCGCCGGATCAGATCATCGAGCGACTCGACGAGCGCCGTCTGGCCATCGCTGGAGAGGGCGGAGAGGAACGATTCCCAACTTCGGGCCTTGCCCTCCTCCATCTGATTGGAGATGAGCAGCCATGCCAGCAATGCCAGGGCCACGCCACCGAGGGCGACGACGATCGTTTTGGCATGCGGCTGGAGCCGCTCGATGATCTGGGTGGCCTGCTCGGCAAGTCGATTATCCGGTTCGATCGTGCGTTCCATCGAGGGGAGCGGCTCCTGGGGGCGTGCGTCGAGACAGAAATAGACGCTTCCTCGCGTGGGGCGTCAAGGTGATTGTGTCGTGTGCTACATTCGCCTCCTGCATGGATGCCTCGCCGAAACTCAACGCCGCGCAGCTGCAGGCCGTCACGGCGCCCGTCGGCCCGCTCCTGGTGCTCGCAGGGGCGGGCACGGGCAAGACCCGGGTGGTGATCGCACGGATCGCCCATCTCGTGCGCCGAGGCACCTGCCCCTCGCGGATCCTCGCCGTCACGTTCACCAACAAGGCGGCACGGGAGATGCTCGCCCGTGCTCGATCGCTTTTGCCTCGGAAGAAGGATGGGCCGAAGCCCGAGATCTCGACCATCCACTCGCTGTGCGTCCGCATCCTCAGACGGCATGCGGCCCGGCTCGGCTATCCGGAGCGGTTCACGATCGTCGATCGTGGGGATCAGGAGGGGACCGCCCGCTCGGTGCTCAAGGAACTGCGGGTTCCCGAGGCCTCCCTTCGGCCGGCCGACCTGCTCGATCGCGTCAGCCGTTGGAAGAGCGCCGGCATCCGGCCCGATGACGCCTTCGCGAACCTCTCGTCGGACGCGGACGAATCATGGGAACTCGCCGCGGCCGGCTACCGCCGCTACCAGCAGGCCCTCCGCTCCACCGGCGCGGTCGACTTCGACGACCTGCTCCTCGTGGTCGATGAACTGTTCACGGCCCATGAGGACGCGCGGCGGCAGGAAGCCGGGCGGTTCGACCACCTGCTCGTCGACGAGTATCAGGACACCAGCGGCATCCAGGAGCGGATCCTGGCGTCGCTGGCCCGCGACCATCGAAGTTTCTGCGTCGTGGGGGATGACGACCAGTCGATCTACGCCTGGCGTGGCGCCCAGATCGCGCACATCCTCGACTTCGCGAAACGCTGGCCCGGCGCGACGGTCGTCAGGCTCGAGGAAAACTACCGCTCCACGCCGGAGATCATCAAGGCGGCCAACGAACTGATCGGCCACAACACCCGACGGCATGGCAAGCAGCTCATCTCCCGCGCGCCATCGGGCGTGCCACCGGTGATCATGCAGGCGCAAGACGAGGTCGATGAATCGCAGCGGGTGGTGGGCGAGACGGAGAGCCTGCTCCGCGAAGGGGCGACCATCCCCGCCGAATGCGCGATCCTCGTGCGCACCGGCGAGCAGACGAGAGCCTTCGAGCAGGAGCTTCGTCGGCGGGGTATTCCGTACGAATTGATCGGGAGCCGGTCGTTCTTCGACCGCCGCGAGGTGAAGGACGTGATGGCCTTCCTGCGGCTGCT
>JBJTOU010000047.1:0-4552 GCA_046074725.1 Planctomycetia bacterium | reverse complement strand
GCTGCACTTTTCGACCGGCGTTCACACCCCTTTTAGCTTCCAGAACTCAGCAGAAAATCCTGCTTCGGATTATCGCCGGCCACATTAATTTCAATCCCCGAACGATACTTCTCGGGGATGATGGTGATTCTCGCGGGCGTGGGCGGCCCAAAGCTGGTCTCCGTCTTTCCCGTGGCGCGCGTGGCGTTCAGTACCACGGAAACGCGGCCCAAGGGCACATCGCGGCAGTCATATCGGCCATTCGTAATGGTTGCTCCGGTGGTCTTTCCGCCGCCTTGCTCCAGGGGAAGAAAGGTAATGGATCCCTCGGCTACCGGCTGCGAATCAACGCGCACCTCGCCCTGCAATCGCGCGCCGGGAAAGGGGTCCTTCGCGGTGCAACCGCACGCCGCCAAGCAGGCCATTGCCGCCCCCAGCCAGACTGCAAACCGCGAACTCCTCAAGGTAGCCGCCTCCGCCGCCATCGGGTTGTAGGTCGTTTAGAAGTTGTCGCCGGCAATCGCTTCGCGGCCCTTGGTGGTGCTCAGCGCCCGCCACGTCGTTAAATCGATATCATCGCTGATGAATCGCACCGACCCATCGCCCAGCGCGGCGTTCACCCCGCCGGGATGAGCGCTTCGCGCGGCGTTATGCTGGTCCAAGGGGAGTTGCGAGAGAGAACTGTAACTGATGTTTACATTCCCATCGCCGTCAACCTGACAATTTGTTCCTCCGTCACCAGGGGTATTAGGGCACATGCGATCGACGACGTCGGGGGCCGACGAATTGGGCGTCAGCCAAGTGTCGAACGCCTGCCCTCCCTCGCCGATCATGATGTCGCCGAGGGGGCCTTGATAATCGGTCCCGCTGTAGTGCCGCGTTTCCGAGAGCAGCAGCGTGTTCGACGTGCCGTCTTTGAAATGATCGAAATGCCTGGTACCACCGTAGGTGAACGGCGCCCCGCCGAAAGGCACGCCCGGCTGATCGCGTTGGGCATTGCCGGTATTGCCCCAGTTGGCCACATAGTTCCCCCGCCACCGCGCAAACGAAGTGTGCCACGGATCGCTTACCGGCTCGTGTACCATCACCGGAGCGCCCGCGGAGGGGCAAGAAAAAACCGGCACTCGCACCGTCCGCATATTCAGGTTGTTATCCTTATAGAGGCCCGTGGTAAAATCGAAACCCGCGGACCAGGCTGTCTGCTCCAGGTAGTTAGCCAAGAAATGGGGCCAGCAATAATCAGCGTTCCACCATAATGCGGCCGCTTGGTTCTTTTCAGGCGACGAGCGGCATCCGTAGGGCAGCGTGGAGAGGGCCTTGTGATGGTTGTGCGCTGCCAGGGCCAATTGCTTCAGATTGTTGCCGCACTGCAATCGCCGCGCCGCTTCGCGGGCCGCCTGCACCGCCGGCAACAACAGCGAAATCAAGATGCCGATGATCGCGATCACCCCCAAGAGTTCCACGAGGGTGAACCCCGCGGATTTGGAGATTTGGGATTTGGGGTTTGGCATTTGCGGATTGGCCACGATTACCTCCAGGACCGTTTACGGTCCTTGCCGACTTGGCGGCATGTCACCGCGGCAGACCTGTCTCTTGATCAAACGTCATCGTCTGTCCCTCGACGAGCCGCGTGACGGCCTGCCACCGGGGGGATCCCGGGCCGGGGGGAATCGAGTCGAAATAGCTTTCACCGGCTGCCGCCCGCCGCCAATGGGCGGCGATTTCTTCGGGCGTGAGCGCGAAGTCATAGACTGCCAACTCATCGACCACACCGGTGAATGGCTCGCCGCCGCCAGAGTTGCCGATCTCTGCTCTCGAGGGCCCGCCGCTCAGCACGAGCGTCCCCACCGGGTAAACATGCTCAAACCGCTTTGTCCCGTCGATGAAGATCGCCTTGCGACCGGTAAAACTGTCGTAGGTGGCCACGACATGATGAGGCTTGCCATCGGTGATCTCCGCAAGCGTGGGGCGTCCGTCGCTGCCGTCGAGAGGCATGTCGAGCTCGGCGTAGCCGCGGCCCGCGAGATGGAGGCCAAATGAGAGGCATGAGCCCGGCGGCACTTCGGGGTCGTCAAACTCGAGCTCATCGTTCTGGAACGAAAACAAGACTCGGCAGTTGCCGTCTTCTTTTCGGTAGATCTCGTCGTAGTCTCTGAATAGTCCACTCCAGGCGGACACGATCAATGCTTCGATCGTGATGCCCTCGACCATCGCCAGTTGGCCTGTGCCGACCTGCTCGCCCGTGCCGCCATGCACGGTCGCCACGGCGGAGGGCGTGTTGTCGAACCGCAACGCCCCGGCCCCGATGAGCCCGGCTACTGGAGTCGCGCCGCTGCCGAGCCTCGCTGAGAGTCCGCCGACGAAGTCGGCGACGCTGATCGCGGCCGCATCGGCGACGGCGGTGTCGAAGGGCCAATAGCATACAGGCAGCCGCACCCGCGACTGCACCTCCACCTCGCCGTCGAGCACCGTCACAGCCACATGCTCGTCGTCGATCCGGTCCACGGTGAACGCCGTGCCCTTGTCAACGATCCGGAGATTCGACGTCGTCACGGAAAAGCTGGCGTTCGGCTCCGCAAGCCGAGCCTGCACGCGGCCGTCGTAGAGCGCGCCTGAATCAACCGCCGTCATGCCAAACACGGTCTCTTTCGCAACCTGCACGTCGGCGCCGCTGGTGGATCTCAGCGATGTCTCACTGACCGGCCGCAGCGTCGCTGGCGTCAGCGGCCTGGATGGGAAGAAGGCATTCTGCAGGCTGGCGACCGTGACGAGGGGTAGCTGACGGTCGTCATAGGATCCGCCAGCCAGGGGTTTCGGTCGCGTTGCGTTCGACCGCGGAACCGTGCCCGTCGAAGGGATCACGATCAACGCCAGACAGGCCGCCGCCAGGCAGACCGCCGCCGCCACCGCCGCCACTCGTCCCAGTCCAGGCAGCCGAGGCCCAAAGAACCTGCGGCGTTGCAAGGAGTCTGGCCTCTGCTTTCCCAGGCCAATCGCTGCCTGCGACATCGACAGCTGCCCGTGAAGCATGCAAAACGACACGAATTCCTCGCGGGCAGCGGAGTTGGTTGCAAGGATCGCTTCGAGGTTTTCGGTGTCCTCGCGCTTGGCCGTCCCCTGGAGGTACTCGGCCGCCAGGTCGAGGAGCAGGTCGCGGTCAAACGGGGTTGTCTTCATTTTTGATATTTGGAACGGCGGCTGGCATTCGTTCACGAGATTGCGGGCCGACTGCCGGCTTCGTCGAGCGACTGGAAGTCGCACAGCTTCCGGCTCACGCAGTCGAAAAGCGCCTTCCGCATCACCTTAAGGGCCTTGTAGACGGTATGCACCGTGCGACCCCAGTGCTTCGCGATCGCCTCGGCGCGGCGGTCTTCTCCGTAGAACATCCGAAGGAGTTCCCGCTGCCGGTCGGACAGCCCGGCGATGCAGGCTTCGAGGGCAGCCATCCGCCACTCGGTCGAATCCAGCGAGTTCTCGGTGCAATCGGCAAGATCGGCGAGCAGGGCCTCGCTGAAGACGTGCCGGTCGCGCCGTCGGGTTCGCCAATGGAGAAGCACCTGATGCCGGGCGGTGCCGAGGGCCCAAGGCAGGAACTCGGCATCCCGGCGAAACGTCGAGAAACTCCTCCAGAGGACGAGGCTCGTAGCCTGAAAGACGTCGTCAGCCTGCGTGGGATCGTGCACCAGCGTGCGGATGAATGCCTGGATACGACACTGGCACTTGGTGAACAGAGCCAAAAACAGCTCGTAGTCGTTGGTTTCAGGGGGAGTGCCACGGGTCACAGGATGAACCCTCGAAATCGGGCGGTTGGGCCGCTGAAAAGGAATGCACCGCTCGTAGTCATATTCATACCTGCCGCGGGTGCGTGCCTCCCATGAAGCGGAGCGACGTCACAGCACCTAAGACTCTGTCGCTCAATGCTTTACGCGATGCATTACGCGCCAAGGCGTGGGATTTCAAACCCGGCACGGGGCCAGCGTTCCCAGACGGCGGGAACTCACCGATTGAAGCTGAATTCGGTCGAGTTGAGCAGGCTCCACCAGATGTCTTCGTAGGCAGTGACGTCGCCCGGCTTATCGCCCACGAGGCTTCGCATGGCCGACAGCTCCGCCGGCGTCGGCTTTCGAGACAGTGCCCGAACGTACAGGCCTCCGATGATCGCGTCGGGGGCAAGGGTCGGCAGCCATCAGCTGCTGGATGACGCCACCGGATGAAAGCCGTCCGGGAACGGTGTCGCCGACGACCAGGTGCAACGCCTGCGAAATCGTGGGGGTTTTTCTCGTCTCGCAGACGCAGGCCGTGCCTCGCTTCGATCGGCCCGTCCTGAAGCCGCCATCCTTGGAGCAACCAGCTACCCCGGAGTAGATTCAACCCATCCCCAGCGCTACACTTTTCGACCGCCCCGCGCTGCACTTTTCAACCGGCGTTCACATTCTGACCGGAAAAACCGGCAAAACACGCGGTTTTGTCGGTATTTCAGGTACTAAATCGCCCGTGGCGGGCACATAGTTCCTGGAGGCTGGTGATGCCGCATGTTCCCGCCCGGGTTCGGGCCCTCGTTCGGGTGTCGCCG